>NZ_CEEDBN010000017.1:0-118154 GCF_979253015.1 Methylobacterium sp. AC433
GAGCTCCACAGGACCGTTCACGCGCCGAACCAGGATGCGCACGAAAGGGAGTTGACCGATGAACCCCGAATAGAGAACAAGTTTCCCGCGGCGACGTCCGCCAGCACTTGCTTCTCCAGGGACAAGTCAGCCACAAACCGGCGCAATCGCGCGTTCTCGCGCTCCAGATCCTTCATCCGACGGGCTTGGTCGATCTGCAGGCCGCCGTACTCCTTGCGCCAGCGTGAGTCGCTCTGCTTGGAAATCTCGGCCTCCTTGCAGGCCAGCGCCAAACTCTTGCCCTGGGCCGTCTGCACCTCGATCTGGCGAAGCGTCAGCACCACCTGCTCCGCACCCGTCTTCTGACCTCGCTTCATGCCCAGCTCCTTCGGTCCTGGCCGATCCTCTCAATCAGCCCGGTCCAAAGCCAGCCGGTCAGGTCACGCCCATAAAGCGGATCGCCCGTACTCTCCGCCTCGGTCCTACTGGTCGTTAGCGAGAGACGCGAGCAACATGTCCCAAAGTGCCGGGGACGAGAACAACTCTCCGAGGAAAGCCAAAAGGGCAAGGACAAGGGTACTCCGGCCCTGATGCCGGAGGTCCCGCAAACGACGTACGTGTAGATAATTCTCCGCATGACATGCCGGCCTGGTACGAAAAACAGCGGCTTTTTGATAAAGTATGTCGCGAAAACGCGAGCGCGCGTCAGCTCTTCGGAATCGGCCGGCCACGGCAGGCAGCGCGATATTGCTGTCGGCTCAAGCCTTTCATTCCTCGCCGGTCAGCAACACCTGTGCAGGCCACCTTCCGGTCGGCCTTGCTCAGGAAACGCGTGCCTGTGGTCGGGACGTTTGTCGGCGCAGGCGCATTGTAGGATTGAGCAAAGCTCGCCATCGGAACAACAATTAAGAAAATCGCTAAAGCAATAGGCTTCTTCATCACGCAGAGACTCCGTCGATCGCAGACCCGAACATCGCTCGGCCACGTTTATCCGTGGTAGGCTTGCGGGTGTTTTTGCAAAGCAATAGTCAAGCCAAGCTTATCGACTGGCTTCTGGAATGTTGGAGGATGGCGTCAGCGTTTGGCAGGTCTCAAGTGCTAGAGGCACGGGCCACACTTTCTCACCGGCGCGCCACGTCAGTGGGTGGCGTCATGTTTACAACCATCGCGGCCGCGGGCGCGTCAGCCAAGGTCGAGGCAACGAAGACGTGCGTTGCGTCCGGCAATGCTTCAGTCAAGATTGCGCTTAGCGTCGCGGCCGCTCCATCGACGTGGTCGAGGGCACCGTCGATCACAAGAATCTCCGGCATCCGGACGATCGCGCGCACCAGATCAATCACGACCTGCTGCCTGAGTGTCAGGTTCCGGCCGCGGTTGCCGACTTCGTAGTCGAGGCCGCGCAGGCGGATGGCGGTTTCGAGGTCGAGTTCCCGCACGACGGCGCGAACCTCGCTCTGGATGAAGGCCTCGCCATGTATCTTCGCCGTATCAATACGCCCCAAGAGGAGGTTGTCGAGGATGGAACTGCGGCTGTTGATCCGGCGCGGATCGTAGGGCTCGACGTCATCGCCGTCCGGCCCCTGAAGCGCCAGCCGCACGGGGCCGCGGGCCGCAACCAGGCGAGCCATCAGGGCTTCGTCCAGGAGGCCGAGACGCTGGCGCGGCTCGATGTAAGACAAGGCGAGGGCTAGGAATGCCTCGGAATCCACCGGGCTGAGCGCTCCGCCTTGGCCGAGGCCCAAGAGCCGCCGCTCGAATTCCGGGAGTTCCTCAGGCGCGATGGTCGAGAACCGTCGGAACAGCGGGTGGCCGGCCGGGACATCGCGAAAAATTTCGATCAGGTTGCGCCCGATTGCGACACCCATCCGCGCCAGTTCATCGAGAAGGCTTGCGGACGCAAGGGCCGCGCGGAACCGGGGCTCGCCGGCGAGTGATCGGCCGACCAGAGTGGCGTCGCGCGGGACACCGAACAGCAGGTTCTCGGCGACGGCCGCCTGGGGATTGTAGCGCTGGTAATCGAACGGGATCACCAGGTTGGCCATTCCCCTCATGGCGAAATGGCTGCGCAGATGCGTGCGGGCCGCGATCACCCGACGGCCGAGGGGCGTGTCGTGCCGCACCGCGGACCGCATCGTCAGGCCGAAGCGGTAGAGGTCTTCCCCGAGGCCGAGCCGTTCCAGCAGCCCGAGCATGCGCGCATCGAGCCCGGCCATGTCCGCGACTCCAGACACCGCGAAATCGATCCAGAGATCGTCGACGGTTTCGACCGGATTGCCACTCACCCGGGCCTCGAGGAGCCGCCGCCCGTCCGGATCGGCGGCGCGTCCGTCCGCCCCTGGCGGGTTCCGGCGCAGGCCGTAGAGGATGTTGTCGCGGATGGTGCCCGGAAACAGCGTCGGGTCCGGCCCCGCATAGGCGACACGGCGTACGCGGGCCGGTTGCGGCAGGGTGGCGAGATCGTGCCCGCCGATCGACACCGTGCCGTTGTGCGGGGTGGCGAGCCCGGCGAGTACGCGTCCGAAGATCCGGGATGCCTGGCCGCCGGCGGAGATCAGGGCGAGTTGCGCGGGCAGGGTCACGGCGAAATCCGCGATCTCCAGCGGCGCGCCCCCGTGCGGCTCGTGAAGGCTCACGCCCCGGCTCAGCAGGGGTGTGCCGAGGGCGCCGACTACAGGCTCAGCGTCGGCGTCCGGCCGCAAGCGGCGGGGCGCGAAATGGGCCGCCACCGTCTCGTACTTCACCTCGACGTCGAGGCGCTGCTGATCCCAGTCGATCAGCTCCTTGAGGGGCGGCGGCAGGTCCCGATAGGCCGCCAGCACCGCGACGAGCTGACCGATGTCGAGCTGGCCGCGCAGGGCGAACATCCCGCCGATGGCGTAGAACAGGAACGGCGTCACCTGCGCGAGCAGGTTGTTGAGATATTTGACCAGAAACTTGCGCTTGTAGATCTTCAGCCGCAGGTCGAAGAGGCCGTAGAGCCGACCGGCGATCTCGGCCCGCTCCCAGCGCCCGGCATCGTTGACCGTCACGGTCTCCAGCCCGTCCAGCACCTCACCGACGCGCCCGGCGAAGCTGCGGGAGGCGAGCTGGCGCCGGCGGCTGAGCCGGATGATCTCGCGGCGCAGGCGCGGGATCACGACGATCTGGACGGCGACGATGCCGCCGGCGACGAGTCCGAGCCAGACATTCTGCATCAGGATGAAGGCCAGGGCGGTGGCGGCCTGCGTGCCGAGGAAGGCCGGCACCACGACGGCGTCGCCGATGAAGGTGCCGATCGGCTCGACCTCGTCGCGGATGATGGTCGCGGTCTCGGACGACTTCACCTCCCGCATCGTCTCGGGGGTGAAGCGCAGCATCAGCGAGAACAGCTGGAAGCGCAGCCGGCGCAGCATGCGCTCGCCGAGGATGCCCTTGGTGAGGTTGATGTAGAACTTGAAGGCGCCGTTGATCAGGACGAGCCCGAGGAACATCAGCGACAGGCCGAGCAGCAATTCGGATCGCCCGAGCTGGAACCCCTCGAAAATGCGGTGAACGGTGCCGTCGCCGCCGAGCCATGTCGGCCAGTGGACCGTGACGTCGAGGAGGGGGGCGGTGGCATTGCCGTGCTGGAAGGCCTTGCCCGTGATGGCGTCGTTGACGATCCGGCGCGGCAGGTCGAGGGAGGCGAAGTAGAACGGCAGCGACGCGAGGACGACGAGGCAGATCGCGAGCTGGTCGCGCCTGGAGTATCGCCAGATGTACCCGAAGAGCCGCGGCTCCAGATCGCGCATCGCACCGATGTCCCGGACGCGCGCCGGAGCCTGCCTCGGGAGAGGGAGGGGAGCGTCGTCGAAAGGCCCTCGCCGACATAGCTCGACGGCACGGGATTTGTAACCACGGCCCAGCTTGTGCGAACAGTGTGGTGCCGCTCGGGTCCGGCTTCGGAGACTCCCGTTGATCAAGACGCGAACCCGTGACGTTGAGGACGCACCGGCGGAAGGCGGACGCATCCTCATCTACAGCCACGACACCTTCGGACTCGGTCACCTGAGGCGTTCGCGGGCCATCGCCAACGCCCTCGTCGCCGCCGATCCGGACACGCGGGTAAGGGTGGTTTCGGGCTCGGCGGTGATCAACCGATTCGCCTTCGCCGACGGTGTCGCGCCCGTGCGCATCCCGGGGGTGACGAAGCGGCCCGACGACACCTATGCCAGCCTCGACGGGCAGACGCCCCTTGACCGCACCGTCGCCGAGCGGTCGGCGATCATCGCCCGGACCACCGCGACGTTCCGCCCGCACCTGATCATCGTCGACAAGGAGCCGACGGGCTTCCACGGCGAGATGCTGCCCGCCCTGGAACTGGCCTGCGCGCAGGGCTGCCGGGTCGTGCTCGGGATTCGCGACGTCCTCGACGAGGCCGAGCGCCTCGTACCGGAATGGGAGCGCAAGGGGGCCTCGGCCGCCGTCCGGCGCTACTACGACGAACTCTGGGTCTACGGCGCGTCCCGCATCCACGAGCCTCTCGCGGCCCTTCCCATCGCCGCCGAGGTCGCCGACCGGCTGATCTATACCGGCTACCTGCGGCGCGAGGCACCGGTGCCGCATCACGACCGCCGCGAACCCGAGATGGCGCGCGCGCCCTTCATCCTCGTCACGCCGGGGGGGGGCGGCGACGGTGACGGCCTGATCGACTGGGTGATCGCCGCATACGAGGCAGATCCGGGCATTCCGCTGCCGGCGTTGATCGCATTCGGCCCGTTCCTGTCCGCCGGGAGCCGCGCCGGCTTCCTCGCCCGGATCGAGCGGCTGCCGGGCAAGCTCGCGGCGATCACCTTCGATACCGAGATCGAACTCCTGATGGAGAAAGCCGCCGGTCTCGTGGCGATGGGCGGCTACAACACGTTCTGCGAGATCCTGTCCTTCGACAAGCGCGCGATCCTGGTGCCGCGCACGCAGCCGCGTCGGGAGCAGCGCATTCGGGCCGTGGCGGCGGACGCGCTTGGCCTCGCCCGCTGCCTCCTGGACGAGGCGGGGCGCGACCCTGCCCGCATGGCGGCGGCGTTGCGCGCGCTGCCGGAGCAGCCGCGCCCGTCGTGCGCGATCGGATCGGGCCTTCTCGACGGCCTCGAGGCGGTCACGGCGCGCGTCCGGGCGCTGACCGCCCCCTCCCGGGTCGACGCGTCCGCGACCCTGCGCCGATGCGTGAGCGCCTGATGCCGCCGGCCCGGACGGCGATCGTTCTGAAGGGCTATCCGCGCCTGTCGGAAACTTTCATCGCCCAGGAACTGCTGGCCTTGGAGCAGCGCGGCCTGCCTCTGGCGATCTGGTCGCTGAGGCGGCCTACCGACACGGCCCGCCACCCGCTTCATGACGCCATCCGCGCGCCGGTGGCCTACCTGCCGGAATATCTCCACCAAGCGCCGCTCTCCACCCTGCGCGCCCTCGCCTGGGCGCTGTCACGGCCCGGGTTCGGCGCACTGATGTCCCGCTTCTGGCGCGACCTGCGCCGCGACCCGAGCGCCGCCCGGCTGCGGCGCCTCGGCCAGGGGCTGATCCTGGCGCACGCATTGCCCGATGCGATCACCCATCTGCACGCCCATTTCCTGCACGCGCCGTCGAGCGTTGCCCGCTACGCCGCCCTCCTGACCGGACGCAGCTGGAGCTTCTCGGCCCACGCCAAGGACATCTGGACGACGCCGGACTGGGATCTCTCCGAGAAGGTCGCCGAGGCCGCCTGGGGCGTCACCTGCACCCGCGACGGGCTCGGCCGCCTGGACGCGCTCGGCGGCCGGAGCCGCGTGCATGTCGCCTATCACGGCCTCGACCTGTCGCGCTTTCCCGCGCCGCCGACGCATCGGCCGGCGCGCGACGGATCGGATGCGGCCGATCCCGTCACCCTGCTCTGCGTCGGGCGGCTCGTCGCCAAGAAGGGGCACGACGACCTCGTCGACGCCCTCGCGGCCCTGCCGGCCGGCCTGCACTGGCGCCTGATCCTGATCGGCGGCGGCGAATTGCGGGCGGCCCTGCAGGCGCGCGTGACGGAGCGGGGCCTGTCCGGGCGCGTCACGTTCCGCGGCGCCCTGGCCCAGCCCGCGGTCGTGGATGCCCTGCGGAACGCTGACCTCTTCGTCCTGCCGGCGAAGGCGGCACCGGGCGGCGACCGCGACGGGTTGCCCAACGTTCTCATGGAGGCGGCGAGCCAGCGCCTCGCGATCGTGGCCACGCAATTCGCCGGAACGCCCGAATTTCTCACCCATGAGGCCGACGCCCTCCTGGTGCCGCCCGGCGATGCCGCCGCCCTGGGCGACGCCATCGGCCGGCTCGTGCGCGATCCCGGCCTGCGGGCGCGCTTCGCGGAGGCGGCCTACCGGCGGCTCGTGCGCGACTTCTCGATGGAAGCCGGGATCGACCTCATCGCCGGCAGGCTCGCGGGCGGGACACCCGCCGTTCCGTCCGCCTCGGGCCCGGGGGAGACCTGTCCGTGCGAGTGCTGATCGCGGTCACCCACCTACTCGGGGCCGGGCATCTCACGCGCGCGGCCGCCCTCGCCCGGGCTCTCGTCGGCGCCGGGCACGCGGTGACGCTGGTCTCGGGCGGGGCGCCGTCTCGGCTGATCCGCTTCGACGGCGTCACCCTGGTGCAACTGCCGCCCCTCCATGTCCGCGGCACCGCGTTCGCCCGGCTGCTCGATGCCGAGGGGCGGGACGCGGCGCCGGAGCTGCTGACCGAGCGTCGGCAACGCCTCCTCGCGGCGCTGGCCGAGACGGCGCCGGACGTGGTGGTGACCGAGCTGTTTCCCTTCGGCCGCCGGGCGCTCGCGGATGAGTTCCTGGCCCTCGTGGAGGCGGCCCACGCCCTGCGCCCGCGCCCGCGCGTCCTGGCCTCGATCCGCGACATCCTGGTCGCCCCCGACAAGCCCGACCGCATCGCGACCGCCCATGCGCGGATCGCGGCGCTCTACGATGCCGTCCTCGTGCATGGCGATCCGGCCCTCGTCCCCCTCGAAGCCTCCTGGCCCGTGGATGCCGGTCTCGCAGCGCGGCTGCACTACACCGGCTATGTCGACGAGGGCGAGCCGATCCCTGAATGTGACACACCGCGTGCCGGCGTCCTGGTTTCGGCCGGGTCGAGCGCGGCCGGGCTCCCGCTCCTCGAAGCCGCGACCGGCGCCGCGCGCCTGCGCCCCGATCTCGGCTGGCATATCCTGGCGGGACACGGCATCCCGGAAGGGACGTTTCGCGCCTTGAGCGACGCGCTGCCCCTCGGCATCGTCACCCGCGCCCGGCCGGATTACCGCGCGCTCCTGGCGCGCGCGGCGCTCTCGGTCAGTCCCTGCGGCTACAACACCGCCGTCGACCTCATGGTCACCGGCACGCGCGCCGTCCTCGTGCCGTTCGAGGCGGGCCGCGAGACCGAGCAGCGGATGCGGGCCGAACGCCTGGCCGCACGCGGCCGCGCCCGCATCGTTCGGGAGGCGGAGCTGACGCCCGGGCGCCTGCTGGACGAAGTCCTGCGGGCCATCTCCGATCCCGTCGCGCGCGACGACTCTGTCGACATCGCGGGCGTCGCGGGTGCGGTAGCGATCATCGAGACCTTGGCGCGGCGGGCACGCCCGGCGGCCCCGGCGCGTCCAGCGAAGCGGCCGGACTGGCGCCCCCTGCGGGCGGCCCTCGACCGCGCAGCGCAGGACGGCCGGCGCGTACCGATCTGGTGGCGCGACGACGACGCCGTGGCGGCGACCCCGGCCCTGGATCGCCTGCTGCGCCTGTCCGAGACCTTCGCGGTCCCGATCCTCATCGCGGCGATCCCCGCCGGTGTGGAGCCGTCGCTGGGACAGTGCCTCGATGCGGCGCCGCTCGCCCGCGCGGCGGTGCATGGCCTGTCGCATGCCGATCACGCGCCGGCCGGGTCCAAGCCGGCGGAGTTCGGTCCCCATCGGCCGTCGGCGACCTTGCGCGCGGAGGCGTCCGAGGCCCTGCGCCGGGCCCGCGCCGCCTTCGCGCACGACCTGCTGCTGCCCGTCTTCGTGCCGCCCTGGAATCGCCTCGACGCCGATCTCGCGCGGGCGTTGCCAGGCCTCGGCTATGCCGGGCTGTCTTCGGTGCCGGGCATGCCCGCGCTCGGGTTATCCGTGCCGGGGCTCGCGCGGGCCGACATCCACCTCGATCCCATCGACTGGCGCGGCACGCGCTCGCTGGCCGACCCGGCCGGGCTCATCGCGACGCTGGTCCATGCCATCGAGGCGGATGCGCCGGGGCCGCTCGGCCTCCTCAGCCATCACCGGGTCCACGACGCGGCGATCTGGGACTTCCTCGAAGCCCTCCTCGATCAGGTCCGGACCCACCCGGCCCCGATGATCCGCGACCCGCGCGACCTCTTTGCGCACCCGGTGGACGAAGCGACGACGGCATGGCCTACTGGAGCCCTGGCCCCGCGCGCGAGGATGCCGTGAGCCCCCTCCTGTCCATCCGCGACCTTCAGGTGGATTTTCGCGGCGAGGCCGGGCCGTTCCGGGCGTTGCACGGGCTCTCCCTCGACGTGGAACGGGGACGCACCCTCGCGCTGGTCGGCGAATCGGGCTCGGGCAAGTCGGTGACCGCTCAGGCGATCATGCGGATCCTGCCCCGGTCCGCCGCGATCACCGCCGGGCGCATCACGTTCGCCGGCGCGCGCTCCGGCGAACGGCCCGTCGAGATCGCGGCCCTGCCGGCCGACGGGACGGCGATGCGCGCGCTGCGCGGTCGCCGCATGGCGATGATCTTCCAGGAACCGATGACCTGCCTGTCGCCGTTGCACACGATCGGCGATCAGGTCGGCGAGGCCCTGCGCCTGCACACGAAGGCCGGCCGGCGAGAAGCCGACGCGCGCACGCGGGAGGCCTTCGCCTCCGTCGGCTTCCCCGATCCGGAGCGGGCGCTCCACACCTATCCGTTCGAACTGTCTGGCGGCCTGCGCCAGCGCGCGATGATCGCCATGGCGCTGATCATGCGCCCCGATCTCCTCGTCGCCGACGAGCCCACCACCGCCCTCGACGTGACGACCCAGGCCCAGATCCTGGCGCTGCTCGCCCGTCTCCAGGGCGAGACCGGCATGGCGATCCTGCTGATCACCCATGATCTCGGCGTCGTCGCCAACATGGCCCACGACGTCGCCGTGCTCTACCGGGGCCGCCTCGTGGAATCCGGTCCGCGCGAGGCGGTGATGCGCCATCCCCGGCACGGCTACCTCCAGGCGCTGATCCGGGCCGTGCCGCGCTTCGCGATGCGGCCCGGCGAGCGCCTGACCCCGATCCGCGCCGTCGACGCCGTGATCCCGGTGCGCGCGCCGCGCCCGCGGCCCATGGGGCCGATCCTGCGTGTCGAGGGCGTGACGAAGAGCTTCGCCCTGCGCTCGGGCCGCTTCGGGGGCGCGTTGCGGCAGGTCCGCGCCGTCTCGGACGTGTCCCTCGCGATCGAGGCCGGGACCACCCTCGGCCTGGTCGGCGAGTCCGGCTCCGGCAAGACCACCCTGTCGAAGCTCGTGATGCGGGCGCTCGCCCCCGATGCCGGCCGGGTCCTGTTCGACGACGGGGCCGGCCCGGCCGACGTGCATGCGCTGACCGGAGCCGACCTCTTCGCCTACCGGCGCGCGGTCCAGTTCGTGTTCCAGGACCCGTACGCCTCCCTCGATCCGCGCATGACCGTGCGTCAGATCCTCTGCGAGCCGATGGAGATCCACGTGATCGGCTCGGCGGCGCGGCGCGCCCGCGCCGCCGAGCTGATGGCGATGGTCGGCCTCGATCCGGCGATGCTGTCGCGCTATCCCCACGCCTTCTCGGGCGGCCAGCGCCAGCGCATCGGCATCGCCAGGGCCCTGGCCCTGGAGCCGCGCCTGCTCGTCCTCGACGAACCGGTCTCGGCCCTCGACGTCTCGGTCCAGGCCCAAATCCTGAACCTCCTGAAGGATCTCCAGGCGGCGCTCGGGCTGACCTACCTCATCGTCTCCCACAATCTCGCGGTGATCGATTACATGGCCGATACCATCGCGGTGATGTGCCGGGGCCGCATCGTCGAGGAGGCGTCCAAGGCGGCCCTGTTCCGCGACCCGGCCCATCCCTACACGCGCGCGCTGCTCGCCGCGGTGCCCGATCCGAGCCTCGACCATCTACTCGATTTCGCTGCCGTCAGCGGCGACCTGTCCGATCCGTCGGCGTGGCCCGCACCGTTCCGCCTCAGCGAGGGCGAGGCCGGCACCATGCACGCCATCGAGCCCGATCACCGGGTCCGGCACGGCTCCCCAGAGATGATGCAGGCGGCATGATCGTGTCCGGTCCGCACCCGCTGATGGAGCGCCTGCGCCGCCGGGTGCTGTCGCGGCTCTTCGACCGGCTGGGCTACGACCTCGTGCCGGCGGTGCCCGACTGGACCCACCGCCCGACCTCAGGCCCCGAGATCGAGTCCCTGGTCGCGGCGGCCTGCGCGAGCCTGACGCGCGACCTCGCGGCTGCCGCCCTGCCGCCGCCGCCCGGCGGTGTCCGGGACGCCGTGGAGACGTTCTGGGAGCTGATTCCGCGCGCGCCGGTCCGCCAGCGTCGCGGCGGCAGCGGCTTCAACGGCGCGCTTCAGCTCTACGTGGCGATGCGAGCCCTGCGGCCGCGAGCGGTCATCGAATCCGGCGTGTTCCGGGGGTTGACCACCTGGGTCATCCGGCAGGCCTGCCCCGACGCCCTGATCCTCTGTCACGACCCGGACCTCTCCGGCCTGCGCTACCGCGATGCCCGAGCCCGCTACAGCCGCGACGACTGGTCGACGGCCGACCTCTCGGACCTCGATCCTGCCGAGACGGTGGCGTTCTTCGACGACCACGTGGCGCAGGCGCGCCGCGTTCTGGAAGCACGGGATCGCGGCATCGCGCGGCTGCTGTTCGACGACGATGCCGCCGGCCACCGCATCCACGCCCATGGCGGCCCCGCCCACCCGACCATCGCAATGATCGCTTCCCGCGCCCACAGGGGCGAGGCCGAGCCGATCCGCTGGTCGCGCAACGGCCGCCTCTTCACGCAGGCCGCCGACGATCCGCGGCTGGGCGAGGCCGGCGCCTGCATCGCGTGCCTCCACCCCTTCGACGACCTGCATGGCGCCACCGGCTATTCGCCGGCGCGGCTCACCTCCGTCACCCTCGATCTCGGGGCGCGGCGATGACGGGCCTCTCGCGGCGTGCGATCCTGGCCGGCCTAGCGGCCACCGGATTCGAACCTCATCCAAGCTGGGGACAGCAGGGACCGGATGCCGGTCATCCGCCCGACCGGCCGCTGGTGGTCGATCTGGCCGCGCGGGGTCGGCGTCCGGGCGCGGCGGGCGGCACCATCCGCACCCTGATCGCGCGGGCGCGCGACGTGCGCTACCTCTCGGTCTACGGCTATACGCGCCTCGTCGGCTACGATGCGGACCTGAGGCTCCGGCCCGACGTTCTGGAGACCGTCGCGGTGGAGGCGGGGCGCTTCACGTTCAACCTCAGGGCGGGGCACCGCTGGTCGGACGGGGCGCCGTTCACCACCGAGGACTTCCGCTACTACTGGGAGGACGTCGCCAACGAGCCGACGCTCAATCCGGGCGGGCCGCCCGATTTCTTCCGCGTCGACGGGGCGTTGCCGCGCGTCGAAATCGTCGACGCCCTGACGATCCGCTACATCTGGGCCCGGCCGAACCCGCGCTTCCTGCCCGCGCTCGCCGCGCCGCGCGACCCGCTGATCTACCGTCCGGCCCATTACCTGAAGGCGGTCCATCCGCGCTACGCGGGCAAGGATGCCGCCGAGGCCCTGGCCAAGGCGCAGAAGCTGCGCGGCTGGGCGTCCCTCCACAATCGCCTCGACGACATGTTCGAGCTCAACAATCCCGACTGCCCCACCCTGCAGGGCTGGTGCCCGCGCACGCGGGCGCCGGCGACCCGCTTCGTCTTCACGCGCAATCCCCACTATCACCGGGTCGATCGCGCAGGCCGCCAGCTGCCCTACCTCGACACGATCGTCATGGACGTCGCGGCGGCCGGGGTCCTGGCCGCCAAGACCAATGCGGGCGAGGCCGACCTGATGTTCCGCGGGCTGTCCATGTCCGACATCCCGAGCCTGAAGGAGGGCGAGCGCGCCCACGGGTACCGCACGCGGCTCTGGCCGGTGGCGCGCGGCTCGGAACTCGCGCTGTACCCCAACCTCACCACCCTCGATCCGGGCTGGCGCGCCCTCAACCGCGATGTCCGCTATCGCCGGGCCCTGTCGCTGGCCATCGACCGGCGCACCCTCAACAACACCCTGCTGTTCGGCCTCGGGACCGAGGGCAACGACACGGTCATCGCCGAGAGCCCGCTCTTCGCGCCGGACCTGCGCACGCAGAACGCCGTCTACGACCCGGACGGCGCCAACCGCCTCCTCGACGCGGCGGGCCTCGGCCGGCGCGACGGTTCGGACATGCGCCTGATGCCAGACGGCCGGCCCGTTGAGATCGTGGTCGAGACCGACGGCGAAGGCGCCACGATCCTCGACGGCCTGCTCCTGATCGCCGAGTTCTGGCGCGAGGTCGGGCTCAAGCTCATCGTGAAGCCGCAGGAGCGGACCAACCTGCGCCGCCGCTCCATGGCCGGTCAGACCGTCATGGTCGCCGCCCAGGGGCTCGATCTCGCCGTGCCCACCCCGATCATGCCGCCCACGGGCCTGAGCCCGGCCCAACCCGATCATTATTCCTGGCCGCGCTGGAGCCTCTCGGTGGAGACGCACGGAACGAGCGGCGAACCGTGCGACCTGGCGGCCGTGCAGCGTCTGCTCGACCTCGACGCGCAGTGGCGCGGTACCGACGCGGCCGCGATCCAGGCCGGGATCTGGCGCGAGATGCTGGCGAACCACGCCGAGAACCAGTGGGTCATCGGCACCGTGGCTGGCGCGCTGCAGCCGGTGGTGGCCTCCGCCCGCCTCGCCAACCTGCCCGAGCGTGCGCTCTATGCGTGGGACCCGACGGCATTCATCGGGGTCCAGCGCCTGGACGAGGTGTTCTGGGACAGCGCCGCCGACCGCAAAGCGTCGGCGTCGTGATCGGCGCGATCCTGCGCCGCCTCCTCACGATGGCGCTCACCCTCCTCGCGATCTCGGCGCTCGTCTTCCTCATCATCAAGCTGCCGCCCGGCGACTATCTCAGCAACCGCATCGCGGAACTGCGCGCCATGGGCGAGGCCGGCTCGGTGGCCAAGGCCGAACTGCTGATGCGGCAATACGGGCTCGACCGTTCGGTGCCCGAGCAATATCTGATGTGGCTCGGCCTGATGCCGGGCCCGGCCGGCTTCTCCGGCCTGCTCCAGGGCGATTGGGGCTGGTCTTTCGAGTACGACCGGCCCGTGTCCGAGGTGGTGGGCGATGCCCTCTGGCTGACCCTGGTGGTCAACCTTGCGGCCCTGGTCTTCGTCCATGCGGTGGCGATCCCGGCGGCACTCTATTCGGCGACCCATCGCCACTCGGTGGGGGACGCCCTCGTCACCGCGCTCGGCTATGTCGGGCTCGCGGTACCGGGCTTCCTCCTCGCGCTGATCCTGCTGTTCTACGCCAATCGCTGGTTCGGCCTCTCCATTGGCGGCCTCTACGACGCGGCCTATACGGGCCGCCCGTGGGATGGGGACAAGCTGCGGTCGCTCCTGGCCCACCTCGTGGTGCCGACGCTTGTCATCGGTCTGGGCGGCACCGCGGCGATGGTTCGGCGGATGCGGGCCAACCTCCTCGACGAACTCGCCAAGCCCTACGTCGTCACCGCCCGCGCGAAGGGGATGCCCCCTTTGCGGGCGCTGCTCAAATACCCGTTCCGAATGTCGCTGAACCCGTTCGTGGCCGATATCGGCAACCTGCTGCCGCATCTCGTCTCGGGATCGGTGCTGGTCTCCCTGGTGCTCAGCCTGCCCACCGTCGGCCCGCTCCTGCTCGAGGCCCTGAAGAGCCAGGACCAGTTCATGGCCGGCTTCATCCTGATGTTCGTGGCCCTGCTAACGCTGGTTGGCATGCTGATCTCGGATCTCGTCCTGGTCTGGCTCGACCCACGCATCCGGATGGGCAGGCGCTGATGCGGGCCCCGGCCGACTCCCGCCACTTCGTCGACCCGGCCCCGTTCGACCCAGAATCCGGCCCCGCCCACGGCTCCGGGCTCGGGCAGGCCTCGGCGTGGCGGCTGATCTTTCGGAAGTTCCTGCGCCACCGCATCGCGGTCGCCTGCGCGATCCTCCTCGGGATGCTCTACGCCTCGGTTCCCTTCGTCGAATGGCTCGCCCCCTACGAGCAGGGCCGCCGCAACGGCGATTTCCTGCTCGCGCCGCCCCAGGGCGTGCACCTGTTCCACGAGGGCCGCCTCATTGGGCCCTTCGTCTATCCCTACCGGGCGCAGCTCGACCTCGACACCTTCCGGCGCGGATACACGCGCGACACCACCGCGCCCCAGCCGATCCGCTTCTTCTGCCGGGGCGGCGCCTATCGGTACCTCGGCGTGATCCCGAGCGACCTCCACCTGTTCTGCCCGCCGGCGGGCGGCACCCTCTTCCTGTTCGGGACTGACCGACTCGGCCGCGATCTCCTCTCGCGGATGATCTACGGCGCCCGGATTTCCCTCGTGATCGGTCTCGTCGGCGTCGCGATCTCCTTCGCGCTCGGCCTCCTGTTCGGCGGCATCGCGGGCTATTTCGGCGGCTTGATCGATGCCGCCGTGCAGCGCCTCATCGAGGTGGTGCGCTCCCTCCCGGAACTGCCGCTGTGGCTGGCACTGTCGGCCGCCCTGCCGCCGAACTGGAGCCCGCTCTGGGTGTTCTTCGGCATCACCATCATCCTCGGGCTGCTCGACTGGCCTGGTCTCGCCCGCGCCGTCCGAGGCAAGCTGTTGGCCCTGCGCGAGGAGGATTTCGTGTCCGCCGCCGAGCTGATGGGCGCCTCGCCGGCCCGGGTCATTGCGCGCCACCTCATCCCCAATTTCATGAGCCATCTCATCGCCTCGGCGACGCTGTCGATCCCCACCATGATCCTGGGCGAGACGGCCCTGTCGTTCCTCGGCCTCGGCCTCCGCCCGCCGGTGACGAGCTGGGGCGTGCTTCTCAACGAGGCGCAGAACCTCGCGGCGGTTCAGCTCTATCCCTGGCTGCTCCTGCCGGTGCTGCCGGTGCTGGTGACGGTGCTGGCCTTCAACTTTCTGGGCGACGGCCTGCGCGACGCCGCCGACCCCTATCATTGAACGAGACGTGCCCATGACCGACCCGCACGAGGCTCTCGGCCACGCCATCCGCGCCCGAAGCGCCACCATCGGGATCATCGGCCTCGGCTATGTCGGCCTGCCGCTGGCGCTCGCATCCGCGCGCGCCGGCTTCCGCGTGCTGGGTTTTGACGTGAACCCGGAGCGCGTAGCACGTATCAATGCGGGCGAGCCCGTCATCGCCCTGCTCGACACCGATGCGATGCGCAGCGCCCTCGACGGAGGATGTTTCCGGGCCACCGGCGATATGGCGCGGCTCGGCGAGGCCGACGCCATCCTGATCTGCGTTCCGACGCCGCTGACGCGCCAGCGCGAGCCGGACCTGACCTATGTCCAAGCCACCGCCGCCGACATCGCCCGCAGCCTGCGCCCCGGCCAGCTCGTCGTCCTCGAATCGACCACGTGGCCCGGCACCACGCAGGAGGTGCTCAAGCCCGCCCTGGAAGCGACCGGGCTCCGGAGCGGCACCGACTTCTTCCTGGCCTATTCGCCCGAACGCGAAGATCCCGGCAATGCGATCCACACGCTCGCGGCGACACCCAAGGTGATCGGCGGCGAGGGCGCCGCGGCCCTCGCCCTCGCCGAGGCCCTCTATGGGCAGATCGTGGCGCGCACCGTCCCAGTCTCGTCCACCGCCACCGCGGAGGCGGTGAAGCTGACTGAGAACATCTTCCGTGCCGTCAACATCGCCCTCGTGAACGAACTGAAGGTCGTCTACGACGCGATGGGCATCGACGTCTGGGAGGTGATCGAGGCCGCCGCCACCAAGCCCTTCGGTTTCATGCCGTTCCAGCCTGGTCCGGGGCTCGGCGGCCACTGCATCCCCATCGATCCGTTCTACCTGACCTGGAAGGCACGCGAGTTCGACGTCGCGACGCGCTTCATAGAATTGGCTGGCGAAGTTAACCGGCACATGCCGCATCACGTCATCGAACGCCTTGCGCGTGCCCTCGACAGCCGCTTCGGTCGCGCCCTCAGGGGCGCCCCGATCGTGATGCTCGGCATGGCCTACAAGCGGAACGTCGACGACGTGCGCGAGAGTCCGGCGCTGAAGCTGATGGAATTACTTGAGGAGCGTGGGGCAGTGGTCCATTTTCATGATCCTTACGTGCCCGAAATTCCGCCGACGCGGGACTATCCTCACCTGACCGGCCGCCGGTCGCAACAACTCGATGTCTCGCTCCTCGAAGACTGTGCGGCGGTCCTGATTGTCACCGATCACGAAGCGGTGGACTATGGTCGCGTCGTGGCACACGCACGCCTGGTCATGGATACGCGCAACGCCTGCGCCCGGGCGGGTCTGATCGGTGATCACATCGTCAAGTGCTGATCGCGCGTCCTACGCATTTCCCATCGGACGACGCTGTACTCTTCCGTGAATATCCCAAGACGGAGATATCCAGATCTCACGATGAAACAGATCCGCGCGACCAAGTCTTTCTTTTATAACCTCGGATGCTGTAACGATTGCTTATGATTTAGGGTGTGTCATCGCTTGAGCCAGTCGAGGGCCGCGACAAGGCAGAGGACGCCCATGAAGCTGACGGCGGTTTTCTCGTATCGGGTAGCGATGGCGCGCCATTCCTTGAGCCTGGCCCAGAGCCGCTCGACCTGATTGCGGGTGTTGTAGATCCAGTCCGGGCAGGCGACGGGCGCCTCGTAGCGTTGGGGCGGGATCGCGGGCCGTGTATGGTCCCGGGATGAGGTGTGACGGGTCGATCCTGAAGCGTTCGGGCTCTTTCGTCCAGGCGTTCAGGATGAACTCGGTCGGCGTCAGGCCCCGCAGGGTCTTGAGCCTACGAGCGTGATTGTAGGCATCAACGAACAGGTGCAGATGCGTTCGAAGCTGGTCGTGGCTGTCGTAGTGGTAGCGCTTGACCGTCGAGGGCCGGCCGGTCGGGCCGGCCTCGGCGTCAGTCTGCGAACTTGTAGCGTGCGCAGAGCTTGTTTCCGTCCGGGTCGCGCAGGTAGGCGAGATAGATCCGGCCCATCGGAGTCTGGCGCTCGCCCGGCGGATTTTCCACGGAGGTGCCCCCGTGGGCGACACCCGCTTCGTGCCAGGCACTGGCCTGGTCCGGGCCGTCCATCGCGAACCCGATGGTCCCTCCGTTGGCAGCGGTCGCGGCCTCCCCGTCGATCGGCTTGGTGACGACGAACCGGCTGCCGCGATGCGCGTAGACCAGACGTCCCAGGGCATCCGTCGTGCCGGGCTCGCCGCCGATGGCTGCGAACAGCGCGTCGTAGAACGTCTTCGACCTGGCCAGGTCGTTGCTGCCGATCACCATATGGCTGAACACGTCGTCGCCTCCCTCGCTCGTTGGCCTGCAGGGCTACCGCGACCGAGGCTGTGGCTGCAACCAGGCCCCCGTTCGATCGCCCAGCATGACCGTCCGGGAAGCCGGACGATCGGCCCCGCCGAACCGCGCGTGAATCGGGCGGCGGAATGGCCAGCGTCCGGTCCGGACCATGCAGGGCGTGGAGCACCGGCCCTATGCAGCGAGTTCCGGCGCGGGCGGCCCGATCTCGACCGAGAGAGCGTCGAAGCAAGAACTACCAAAGTTTTCCTATCTGGTATTTAGAATACTACATACCAATAATTGATCTTGTTGCTTGCGTTATTTTTACTATCTTCGGCTCATCCACTCTCCCACCGGAGGAATAATGCCTTACACAGCCCATCATCTTTACAGCCGAGAGGATGTCACGGTTGCGCTTGGCACATCATCCTCGCGAAAGTTGCGGGCCGAGTCGGATGCCGATGCGGTCGCCGAGGCCAACATCTGGCTGCTGTCGTCGCGGATCGTGGCCCGCATCGCCGGTGACGCCACGCCCGTTGCCGAAGTCATCTGGAAAGACGGCGAAGTTTTCGCCTGCGTGACGATGGAGCCGCAGCCAGAACCGAACGCAGGCGGCTGAACCTGCATCGCCGGCAGGTTGGCGAGGCGCCGCGGCGCCGGGAGCCTGCGCGGGAAGCCGGCACCGTTCGCCCCGACGAATCCGGCGCCCCGGCAATCGGCGACGCCATGGCCGATGGCATGGGCATATCCGGAGGGAAAGCGCGGCCGTGCGGTACGGATCTCGACTCTCCGCGGCGATGGGGCAGGGGAGATCCACGAGCCCCAAGGTCCACGAGCCCCAAGGTCCACGAGCCCCAAGGTCCACGAGCCCCGAGGTCCACGAGCCCCGAGGTCCACAAGCCCCACGAAAGGGTGATCCCTGAGACTGCGGCGCTGCGTTGGGGATTGATGCCTTGGTCCGAACAGCCCTGTGCCTCGTGATGCTTCTGGCATCGAGTGCGCCGTCGGCCTCCGAGCCGTGGCTGAAACCGCTCTTCGTCCGATTGCCGCCGCTCGCGGTCGAGGGCGACCAAGGCCGCCCGGCCGTGCCCCAGACCAGGGCCGCCTTGGAAGAAGCGAACGCCAAGGCCGCGGCCCTGATGAACGCCTTCGAACACCGCATCGGGCAGAAGGCCCATCGCGCGATGAGCTCGATCTGTCACGGCTGCTCGCTCTCCGCCCAGGCGGCGAGACGACCCATCAGACCCATGGAAGCCACCGCCCTCCCGGAGGAGCACATCGTCGACGATCCGGCGCAGGCTCCGACCGACTGAGCGGGGACGCGCGCACCGCCTGCACCGGGGACGCAACCTCCCCGGGCCGCGCCGCTCCGTCCGGATGCCGCTTCTGCATCCGGTGACCGGTGAGGTCCTGAAGGCCGGGGCGAGACTCAGCCCCGACGCCAGGGCTTGACCGGGGGACGAGGGCACCGCACTCGATCGCCGGGGCCCGACCGTCTCGTGACGGGTCCCCCCCACGGCCACGCATTCGGGGCGCAGGGGCCGACCGGCATCGAAAACCGGCGGTGCGCCGCAGAGCCGGAGGGTATTCCAGACCGGGCGGCGCGGGAATCCGCCCCACGGTTCCGGGCGCACGGGACGGCGCGTGCGCGCCCGCACAGGCTTGCGACCGGTCGCGGCCTGCCTGTCTGGCCCCGCCCGGCGCGGCAACCACATGAGGTCACCGACGGGCGCGGCTCAGGCCGCGCGCCGTCCGTTCCTCCCTGCCGCTTGTCCTTGAAACAACGTGAGCGTCCCCATGACTGCCCTGTCCGACCCGATCCGCATCGGCGCGATCGACGCCAAGAACCGCGTCTTCATGGCGCCGCTGACCCGCGGCCGCGCCACCCGCGAGCACGTCCCGACACCCCTCATGGTGGAGTATTACCGCCAGCGCGCCGGCGCGGGCCTGATCCTCACCGAGGCGACCGGCATCTCGCAGGAAGGCCTGGGCTGGCCCTTCGCGCCGGGCATCTGGTCCGACGAGCAGGTCGAGGCCTGGAAGCCGGTGGTCCGGGCCGTGCACGAGGCCGGCGGCAGGATCGTCTGCCAGCTCTGGCACATGGGGCGCATCGTGCACCCGGACTTCCTCGGCGGCGAAAAGCCGATCTCGGCCTCGGCCACCACGGCCCCGGACGCCGCCCACACCTACGAGGGAAAGAAGCCCTACGCCGAGGCCCGGGCGCTGCCCGCCGACGAGATCCCCCGCCTCCTGGCCGATTATGACCGCGCCGCCCGCAACGCCATCCGGGCCGGGTTCGACGGCGTGCAGATCCACGCCGCGAACGGCTACCTCATCGACCAGTTCCTGCGCGACGGCGCGAACTTCCGGACCGACGCCTATGGCGGCTCCATCGAGAACCGCATCCGCCTCCTCACCGAGGTGACGCGGACGGTGGCCGATGCCGTGGGCAAGGACCGCACCGGCGTGCGCCTGTCGCCCAACGGGGGGATCCAGGGCGTGGACGATTCGAACCCCGACGCCCTGTTCGGGGCCGCCGCGGCCGCCCTGTCGAAGATCGGCATCGCGTTCCTCGAGCTGCGCGAGCCGGGACCGAACGGCACCTTCGGCACGGCCAACCATCCGCCGGTCGCCCCGACCATGAAGGCGGCCTTCGACGGCCCCCTGATCCTGAACTCGGATTACGACGGCCCCCGTGCGCAGGCGGCCCTCGACGAGGGCCGCGCCGACGCCGTCGCCTTCGGGCGCCCGTTCATCGCCAATCCCGATCTGCCCGAGCGGCTGTTCGCGGGAGCGGCCCTGAACAAGGACGTGGCGAAGACCTGGTACAGCCAGGGTCCGGAAGGCTACGTCGATTATCCGACGCTGGATGCGGCGAAGGCCGCCTGATCGGCGATCCGATGGGATTGCGGCCGTCTCCCGTTTCGTTCTCGGAAGGAGACGGCCCGTCGACGGAGGACGGACGCACCATGCGCCGATTTGTGCGGATCGCCTCGGTAGAGGTCGGCGCTATCGCTCGGACCGGAGACACCCTATGTGTTGCGATCGACGAGGATAGCCGCTTTTGCCTTCGACCGACGCCTGCTCAGTCGCACCGACCGGATGGACCGAGTCCGATCGGTTGGCGGAGCTCGCCAGCCTCGATCTGGCCGCGTCCGGGCGGGAAGCCGTCTACGACGACCTGACCCGCATCGCGGCGCTGCTCTGCGACGCGCCCATCGCGCTGGTGAGCCTCGTCGAGGCGGACCGGCAATGGTTCAAGGGCCGGGTCGGGCTCGAACTGCCCGAGACGCCCCGGCGGATGTCCATCTGCTCGCACGCCATCGCGGCCGGGACGCTCCTCGTCATCCCGGACCTGACCCGGGACCCGCGCACCCGCGACAATCCTCTCGTCACCGGGGAGCGCCAGCTCCGGTTCTATGCCGGCGCGATCATCCGCTCGCGCGCGGGCTATTCCCTCGGCACCCTGTGCGTCCTCGACCGGGTCGCGCGGCCCGATGGGATCACCCCGGTCCAGGCCGAGATGCTGGAGGCCCTGGCCCGGCAGGCCGCGACGCTGATCGAGCTGAACCGGACGCGCGGCGAGGTCGAGGCTCGCGAGGCGGAACTCGAGGCGAGCGAGCGCCGCTTCCGGGTGATGACCGGCGCCATGCCGCAGATGGTCTGGACGACGCAGCCCGACGGCTACCACGACTTCTACAACGACCGCTGGTACGAATTCACCGGCATGCCGCCCGGCTCGACCGACGGCGAGGCCTGGAACGGGATGTTCCATCCCGACGACCAGGAGCGGGCCTGGACGCGCTGGCGCCACAGCCTGGCCACCGGCGAGCCCTACGAGGTCGAGTACCGCCTGCGCCACCATTCCGGGGCCTATCGCTGGACCCTCGGCCGGGCGATGCCGCTCTATGATGCCGATGGGCGCATCGAGCGCTGGTTCGGCACCTGCACCGACATCGAGGACCTGAAGCGGGCGGAGGCCGAGGCACGCAAGCTCGCCGCCATCGTCGAGCAGTCGCAGGACTTCATCGGCATGGCCGACCGCGAGGGATTGGTCCAGCACATCAACGAGGCCGGGCGGCGCCTCGTCGGGCTGCCGGACGTCACCGCCGTGGCCGGGACCCAGATCCTTGACTACTTCATGCCTGAGAGTCAGGCGCTCGTCACCGGGACGGTCCTGCCCGCCGTCGAGCGGCAGGGCTGGTGGGAGGGCGAGCTCGCCTTCCGGCACTTCGGCACGGGGGAGGGGATCGCGGTCCTCTACAACATCTTCCCGGTCCGCGACGACGAGGGCCGCTTCGTCGGCTACGCCACCGTCACCCGCGACCTGCGCGAGCGCAAGCGGGCGGAGGAGGCGCAGGATCTGCTGATCAAGGAGCTCTCGCACCGGATCAAGAACATCTTCGCGGTGGTGGGCGGCATCGCCGGCCTCTCGGCCCGCACCGATCCGGCCGCGCGCCCCTTCGTCTCGGCTTTCCGCGAACGCCTCGGCGCCCTGGCGCAGGCCCACGAATACGTCCGGCCGCACTCGCCCGCCAGCGCCCCCGCGGTGAAGGGCCAGACCCTGTTCGGCCTGATGCGCCTGATCATGGCGGCCTACGTGCAGGACGGCCGCGCGCGGATCGTCGTCGACGGCGACGACGTCGCCGTGGGGGAGCGCGCCGCAACCGCGCTCGCCCTCATCATGCACGAGCAGGCCACGAACGCGATGAAGTATGGCGGCCTGTCGACCGAGGCCGGCAGCGTCCGCCTCACCGGCCTCCGCGACGGACCATCCTACATCCTGACCTGGGCGGAGAGCGGCGGCCCGACCGTGACCGGACCGCCCACCCGCCAGGGCTTTGGCACGGTCCTGGCCCAGCGCAGCGTCGTCGGGCAGCTCGACGGCACCCTGGAGCAGGACTGGGCCCCGGGCGGCCTCGTCATGCGCCTCGTCGTGCCGGTGGACAATCTCGGTTCGTGAGCCAGCGCCCGTATCGCCTCGTCGTCTTCGATTTCGACGGAACCCTGGCCGACAGCTTCCCCTGGTTCGCCGGAATCATCAACGGCGTGGCCGACCGCTACGGCTTCGCCCGCATCGCCGAGCACGATACCGAGACCCTGCGGGGCATGGATGCGCGGGCGATCGTCCGGCACCTCGGCATCCCGGCCTGGAAGCTTCCGCTGATCACCCGGCACATGCACCGGCTCGCCGCGCGCGACATCGCAGCGATCCCGCTGTTCCCCGGGGTCCCGGACCTGCTGGCCGACCTCGATGGGGCGGGTCTTCGCCTCGGCATCGCGAGCTCGAACCGGGAAGCGACGATCCGGCGGGCGCTGGGACCGGCGGCCGGGCGCTTCACCCACTACGCCTGCGGCGCCTCGCTGTTCGGCAAGGCGCGACGCCTGCGCGCCCTGATCCGCGACGCCGGGATGGTCCCGTCCGAGGTGCTCTACGTCGGCGACGAGATCCGCGACCACCAGGCAGCGACCGAGGCGGGCTGCGCCTTCGGGGCAGTGGCCTGGGGCTATAGCCGCGCAGAGGCCCTGGCCGCCCGGGCGCCCGCGCACGTCTTCTCCGAACTGGCCGCGATCCGGCGATGCGTCGTGTCGACGCCGCCACAGGCGCCCGGAAACCGCCCGGCGGAGGTTTCGGACCGGTTGCATCGCGCGTCCATCGAGCGCCTCATTAACCCGTGATAGGCCGGGACCTGCGGCGCACGGGACGCTCGTAGATGGACAAGACACGTCGATCGCAGCCGGCCGGAACGGACGCAGCCGCGGGCCGGGACCAGGTGGTCCGCCGATCCCACGCGCGTGGGGCGCGGTCGCATTTTCTCGTGGCCTGCCTGGCCGGCGGCCTGCAGGCCACCTATGCCCCGGAGCCGGAGGCGGACGTCTCCGACCTGTTCGCCGTCCTGATCGCGCGCCTCGAGGCCGGCGAGTTGGGCGTGGGTTGATCCCCCTTCAGGACCGGGCGCGACGTCCGCGCCGGCTGCGCGCCACGGCCTCCCTGAGGACCCGCGAGAGCTGCTCCACCGAATAGGGCTTGTGCAGCAGTTCGAAGCCGTGAGCACCCTCCTCGGCCAGGACGTGGCTGTAGCCGCTGGCCAGCACCACCGGCAGGTCGGGCCGGCGCCGGGCGATCTCCTTGGCGAGCTCGATCCCGTTCATGCCCGGCATGACGATGTCGGAGAACACCACCTCGAAGCGGAAGGGGATCTTCTCGAGCTGGCGCAGGGCGTCGGCGGCGGAGGTCGCCCAGACCGTGTGGTAGCCGAGTTCGGCCAGGGTCTGGGTCGCGAAGCGGCCGACCTCCGGATTGTCCTCGACCACGAGCACGCAGGTGCCGTGTCCCTCCGTCAGGGGCTCGGCCTCCTCGGGGAGCCCGGCGGCCTCCGGCACGGCCGCGACCTGCGGCAGGAACAGGGTGAAGGTCGAGCCGCGGCCCGGCGCGCTCTCGACGACGACCTCGCCGCCCGATTGCTTGGCGAAGCCGAAGACCTGGCTGAGGCCGAGGCCGGTGCCCTGGCCCACGCCCTTGGTGGTGTAGAACGGCTCGAAGATCCGGTGGAGATCGCCCGCGGCGATGCCGGCACCGGTATCGGTCAGCGACACGGCCACGAAGGTGCCCTGGCGGATGTCGAGGGGTGGGATGCCCTCGACGGTATCGACCCGGATCGTCAGCCGGCCGTGACCGTCCATGGCGTCGCGGGCGTTGACCGCCATGTTCACCAGTGCGGTGTCGAACTGGCTCGGGTCGGCATGCACGTAGCAGGGTGCCTCGGGCACCTCCACCACGATCGCGATGCGGGCGCCCGTCAGGGTTCCGACCATCTCGCTGATCGCGGCGACGCCGGTGCCGACGTTGAAGGTCTCGGGCTTGAGGGCTTGGCGCCGGGCGAAGGCGAGGAGTTGGCCGGTGAGCTTGGCGGCCCGCGCCACCGTGTCGGAGATGGCGTCGACGTAGCGGCGGCGATCCTCGGCGAGTCCCGGACGCTTCAGGAGGTCGGTCGAGGACTTGATGACGGTCAACAGGTTGTTGAAGTCGTGGGCGACGCCGCCGGTGAGCTGGCCCACCGCCTCCATCTTCTGGGCCTGGCGCAGGGCCTCCTGGGCTTGGTCCAGGGCGGCCTCCCGCGCCTTGTCCTCGGTGATGTCGCGGCCGCTGCAATAGGAGCGCCCGCCCTCCGGCACCGCGGTCCAGGACAGCCAGCGGTAGCCGCCGTCCCGGGTGCGGTAGCGGTTCTCGAAGCGGAAGACCGGCGTGCTGCCCGCGAGCGTGCGGATCGCCGCCCGGGTGCGCTCGACGTCGTCCGGGTGAATCAGGTCGACCACGGGACGCCCGGCGATCTCCGATTCGGACCAGCCGAGCACCACCTCCCAGGCGGGGTTCAGGCGCTCGAAGTAGCCGTCCGGGTGGAACACGCCGAGGAGGTCGGGGCTGACCAGCCAGGTCAGACCGCGCTCGTTGGAGCGCAGGACGACCTGGCGCTCGAGGTCGGCGTTGAGGAAGCGCAGCTCCGCCTCGTTCCGGCGCAGCGCGATCTCGGCCAGCGCCCGGTCGGTGACGTCGACGCCCTCGACGAAGATGCCAGTGACGGTGCCGTCGTCGTCGAAGATCGGCTGATAGACGAAGTCGAGGTAGAGCTCGACCTCCGGCCCGTCCGCCGCGGCCTTCAGGGTGAGCTTCGAGGCGCTCGCGGTGAACGCCTCCCCGGTGCGGTAGACGGTGTCGAGGAGGCCGAGATAGCCCTGGGCCACGGCGTCGGGCAGGGCTTCCGCCACGGTCCGGCCCAGGACCGGCCGGTCGCCGACGAGGCGCCGGTAGGCGGGGTTGGCGAGTTCGAAGCGATGCTCGGGACCGCGCAGGACGGCCATGAAGCTCGGCGCCTGGGCGAAGAGTTGCTCGAGGCGCTCGCGCTCGGCCCTGGCCCGGCGCTCCGCCTGCACCCGGCCCGTCGTCTCGGCGCAGGCGCAGAACATGCCGGCGACCTGCCCGGCCTCGTCGCGCACCGGCGTGTAGCCGAACGAGAAGTAGGTCTCCTCCGGGTAGCCGTTGCGGTGCATGACGAACGCGATGCCGTCCATGTGCGTGGCCTCGCCCGCATAGGCACGGGAGAGGATCGGCTCCACCTGCGCCCAGATGTCGTGCCAGAGGTCACGGAACGAGCCGCCGAGGGCGGCCGGGTGCCGGGAGCCGCACATGGCGGCGTAGCCGTCGTTGTAGAGGGTGATGTAGTCCGGTCCCCAGACGATCAGCATCGGCTGCTGCGAACCGAGCATCACGCCGACCAGGGTCTTGAGGGCCTGCGGCCAGCCGGCCGGGGCGCCGAGCGAGGTTCCCGACCAGTCGTGTTGGCGCAGGAGCGCGCCGGTCTCGCCACCCTCGACGAGAAAGGCTTCGCGAAACGGCATCCTCGGGTCCTCTGCCCGCCCGGGAGCGACCCTTGGCGCGCCGTTCAGGGAGCGCGCGGCGAATTTCCCGCGCCGACGCTCGGGGGCATCCTCCGCCGGTGGCCGGGGCGATAGGCCGCGCCCGTCCGCCTCCGGCAGCGGGCCGCGACGATTACAGCCCGCGGTTGGCGCCCGGAACCACGCTGGCGCCGGATCCGCTGCCGAACGGCTCGTACTTGGTCAGGCCGCGGAAGAGCTGGCTGAGGAAGGCGCGGTCGGCACCGCTGGTCGGCGTGGTCCGCTCGATGAAGTCGAACACCTTGCCGTCCTGCAGGCCGTAGAGCGCCACGCGCTCCACCTTGAAGGCCTGGTTGAAATAGACGGCGGTGACCTTCTGGTCCTCGACCCGCTCGCCGAGGAACAGGACCGTCCGGCGCGTGTTCTGGCTGATGTAGTACCAGGACTTGTTGCCGACGGTTGAGACTGTGGACGGCGTGCCGAGGATCTGCAGCACCTGCTCGGCGCTCATGCCGGGCTTCACGGTGGCGAGGGCCGCCTGGTCGATCTGGTAGCCGTGGCGGATGTCCTCGCCGATGCAGCCGGACACACCGGCTCCGATCACGCCGAGGACGGCGAGGCGAGCGAGCGACGAGACGAGACGGCGCGACATCGGCCACCCTTGCTGCAAATGAGAAACTGAACGCGTCTTCCGTGAAGGCGACTTCCCGGAAGGCATCTTCCGTTCAGGCGTCTTGCGGCCCCGATCCCGACCCGGCACCGAGGGCAGAAGAATCCCGATGGAGGTTGCACCTTGACCGTTCGCTGCCGTAACGCGGGGTTATGGTTTTGACAAGGCAAGCCCGGCCACACCCACGGTCCGTCCGTACCTGCGCCAAGCCCGAAGGCGGGAGGAGACGCGCATGAAGATGGGACTCCTGGACCGGCTGCGCAGCTGGGGACGGTCGAGCCCGCGCGAGCAGGTGATCGAGACGCTGCACGGGCGGATCAACGAGGCGGCGCGCCACCCGGACCTCTATCTGCGCCTCGGCGTACCGGACACGCTGGAAGGCCGGTTCGAGTGCCTGATCCTGCACGTCATCCTGGTGCTGCGGCGGCTCAACCGCCTGCCCGAGCCGGCGGCGGACGTGGCCCAGGACCTCGTGAACTCGGTGTTCCTGCAGCTCGATTCGTCGCTGCGGGAATCCGGCATCGGCGATTTCGGGGTGCCCAAGCGCATGAAGAAGCTCGGCTCGGCCTTCTACGGCCGCGCCGAGGGCTACGATGCCGCCCTCGATGCCGGAGACGTCGCGGCGCTGAAGGCCGCGCTCGCCCGCAACGTCCTCGGGCTCGACGCGCCGGAGGCCGCGGAGGAACTCGCGCGCTACGTCCTCGCCAGCGACGCCGCCCTGGCGCGCTCCGACCTCGACGGCCTGATCGGCGCCGGCCCGGCCTTCCCGCCGCACACCTTCGTCGCCCCCGCTGCCGGGCCGGACGGCACCACGACACGGACAAGCCCATGACCCGTCACGACAAGCCTCACCACGACACGCCCCGCCACGAGACGACCCGCCGCGACGAGACCGGCCCGCTCTCGCGGATCGTCAGCGTCGAACGCCTGCGCCGCAGCGACGGCCGCCTCGTCGTCACCGCGACCCCGGAAGAGTGCGCGGCCCTCGCCGCCGACTTCAAGATCCCGGCCATCCGCGACCTCGAGGGCGACTTCGAGACGAGCGGCCCGTCCTCGGCCTTCCGGGTGCGCGGGACCGTGACGGCGCAGGTGACTCAGGTCTGTACGGTGTCCCTCGAACCCTTCGAGGGCCCCGTCTCCGAGCCGGTGGACCTGCTCTTCACCGACACCGACCGGCTCGCCGGGACGGACGCGGAGGATGCCGACGTCCCCGATCCGATCGTCGGCGGCAAGATCGACTTCGGCACCATCACGGCCGAGTTCCTGGCCCTCGGCCTCGACCCTTATCCGCGCAAGCCCGGGGTCGCCTTCGAGGCCCATATCGAGGACCAGGACGAGCCGCCGCTCGCCGCCCTGCGCGGCCTGAAGCCCGCCAACGACTGAGCCGACCGGCCCTCACGGCGGAACGGCGTTCGGCGAAAGCCGCAGATTTCGTTTGCCCGCCGGGCCTCAATCGCTATTTTCCGCCGCGCCGGGCAGGGGGCCGGTCGTTCGCCGCACCCCGCCTATCGTGATGCCTCCCCGCCGGGAGGCGGTCCCTTCCGCGTTTCAGAGGCCACCGGCCACCCACCATGCCCCAGAGAGTGTGCATCTCGCTCGACGCCATGGGCGGCGACCACGGCCCCACGACCGTGGTGCCCGGCGCCGCCATCGCCCGCGAGCGCCATCCCGAGATGACGTTCCTGATGTTCGGGGACGAAGCAATCCTCGCGCCATTGGTGGCCGCCGAGCCGCGCCTGAAGGGGGCCGTCGAGATCCGCCACACGACGATGGCGATCTCCATGGACGAGAAGCCGAGCCAGGCGGTGCGCTCGGGGCGCGGCAAGTCCTCGATGTGGCGCGCCATCCAGGCGGTGAAGGACGGCGAGGCCGACGCCGCCGTCTCGGCCGGCAACACCGGCGCCCTGATGGCGATGTCGAAGATCTGCCTGAAGACCCTGGCGGGCATCGAGCGCCCGGCCATTGCCTGCCTCTGGCCGACCGTGCGCGGCGAGAGCGTCGTCCTCGACGTCGGCGCCACCATCGGCACCGATGCCGAGCACCTGGTCGAGATGGCGGTCATGGGCGCCGCCATGGCCCGGATCGTGTTCGACCTCGACCGGCCGACGGTCGGCCTCCTCAACGTCGGCACCGAGGAGATGAAGGGCAACGAGGCCGTCAAGGAGGCGGCGCGCACCCTGCGCGAGACCGACCTGCCGAACCTCGCCTATCACGGCTTCGTCGAGGGCAACGACCTCGGCAAGGGAACGGTGGATGTCGTCGTCACCGAGGGCTTCACCGGCAACATCGCCCTGAAGACCGCGGAGGGAACGGCCAAGCAGATCGGCAGCTACCTGCGCGCCGCCATGAGCCGGACCCTCTCGGCCAAGATCGGTTACTTCTTCGCTCGCCACGCCTTCAAGGCCCTGCGGGACAAGATGAACCCGAGCCGGGCCAATGGCGGCGTGTTCCTCGGCCTCGAGGGCATCGTCATCAAGAGCCACGGCTCCGAGGACGCGCACGGCTTCGCGGCGGCCGTGGACCTCGCCCACGACATGGCCCGGCACGACCTGATGCGCACCATCCGCGACATGCTCGACCTGACGCCGGCCGCGGCCGCATCGTGAGCCGCGCCGCGAACAGAAGGACGGCCCCATGACGGTCACCACCGGGACGGCCCCCTCCGGAAAGGTCCTGCGCTCCGTCGTCGTCGGCTGCGGCTCGGCCCTGCCGGCCCGATGCGTCAGCAACGACGAGCTCAGCCGCACCGTCGACACCTCCGACGACTGGATCGTGCAGCGCACCGGCATCCGGCAGCGCTACCTCGCGGACGCCAGCGAGACCACCTCGGTCCTCGGCGCCCGCGCCGCCCGGGCGGCCCTCGACGAGGCCGGCCTGACGGCCGACGACATCGACCTCATCATTTGCGCCACGTCGACGCCCGACCATACCTTTCCGTCCACCGCCACCGAGATCCAGGCGGCTCTGGGCCTGCGCGGCGGATTCGCCTTCGACGTCCAGGCGGTCTGTGCCGGCTTCGTCTACGCCGTGACCACCGCCGACAAGTTCCTGAGCACGGGCAGCGCCCGGCGCGCCCTGGTCATCGGCGCCGAGACCTTCTCGCGGATCCTCGACTGGGAGGACCGCACGACCTGCGTTCTGTTCGGCGACGGCGCCGGTGCCGTGGTGCTGGAAGCGCGCGAGGGGGAGGGCACCAGCGCCGATCGCGGCGTGCTGACCGCGAGCCTGCGCTCGGACGGGCGCCACCGCGAGAAGCTCTACGTGGATGGCGGCCCCGGCTCCACCGGCACCACCGGCCACCTGCGGATGACCGGCAAGGAGGTGTTCCGCTTCGCCGTCGGCTCCGTCACCGACGTCATCGACGACGCCTTCCGGGCCTCCGGCACCAGCGCCGAGGAGTTGGACTGGTTCGTGCCGCATCAGGCCAACCGTCGGATCATCGAGGCCTCGGCCGACAAGCTCGGCATCGCGCGCGAGAAGGTGGTCCTCACCGTCGATCGGCACGGCAACACTTCAGCCGCCTCGATTCCCCTGGCCCTCGACGTCGCCCGCAAGGACGGCCGGATCCAGCCCGGCGACCTCGTGATGATCGAGGCGATCGGCGGCGGCTTCACCTGGGGCGCGGCCCTCATCCGCTGGTAGGGGCACGGTGTTCGGGAAACGGGGCCTCACGCACAGTTGACCCCGGCCTGAACGCCGATTAGCGTGCGCAATCATAGAGATACTAAGAAAACTCGAATCGCCTTGGGGAATATCGCATGACGGGAAAGACGGTCACACGCGCCGATTTGAGCGAGGCCGTCTACCAGCAGGTCGGCCTCTCTCGGACCGAGTCGTCCGCCCTGGTCGAGACGGTGCTGTCCGAGATCTGCGCCTGCCTCGCCAGCGGTGAGACGGTGAAGCTGTCCTCGTTCGGCTCCTTCGTGGTGCGCAGCAAGGGGCGCCGGGTCGGGCGCAACCCGAAGACCGGCGTCGAGGTGGCGATCGAGCCGCGCCAGGTCATGGTGTTCAAGCCCTCGAACGTGCTGAAGGCCCGGATCAACGGCCTGAACGGCGCGGCCGAGCACGACGACGAGTAGGCCCCAGATGTCCCTCGCGGCACGGATCGACGAGACGGTGTCCGACCCTCACGACGGGGAGGCGCCGGTACGCGAGGCCTCCGAAAAGAGCGCGGGCGCCTTCCGCACCATCAAGGAGGCCGCCGACGAGCTCGACGTGCCCCAGCACGTGTTGCGCTTCTGGGAGACGCGCTTCGCCCAGATCCGCCCGGTCAAGCGGGCCGGCGGGCGGCGCTACTACCGCCCCGACGACGTCGATCTCCTGAAAGGCATCAAGCGCCTGCTGCATGGGCAGGGCTACACCATCCGGGGCGCCCAGCGCGTGCTGCGGGAACGCGGTCTGCGCTTCGTCCAGTCGGTGGGCCGGGGCGAGGCCGTGGCGGCCGCGCCCTCGCTCCAGGACGCCGAGCACGAGGCACCGGCGGCCACATTGCCCGCCGGCGAGGCTCTCACCGACGGGCAGCGGGCGGTGCTCGAGGCGGCGCTGGACGACCTTCGGACGTGCCGCGCGGCCATCGCCCGCCTGCGCCTGCCGCCGGAGCCGGCCGCGGACACCTGACGCCGCGAGTTGGTGCGGACGGATCGGCGCCCACTCGACGGCCGCGCCCGCGATCCCCACATCCGCTTCACCTGGGCCGAATCCACCGCGTCCCGCGCGGATCGCCCGGCGTGATCGGAGTTCGTCCCGCATGCTGCTCGCCCGTTCCCTCACCCTCCTGGCCGCCGGCGCCCTCCTGGCCGGGCCGGCCCTGGCGCAGACCACGGTCACCCGCAGCGAGACCGCCACCAGCGGCAAGAGCGTCCGCCTCGCCATCGTGCCGAACCTGAAGAAGGACTGCTCCACCGGCCCGATGCCGGAGATCCGGGTCAGCGGCGCGCCGAAGAACGGCTCGCTCATCACCAAGGTCGGCAAGATCAAGACCCCGGCGAAGTACCGCTGCCCCGGCAAGGAGGCCGCGGTGCAGGCGGTGTTCTACCAGAGCAAGGACGGCTTCACCGGCAGCGACGAGGTGACGGTGGACGTCAAGGATTCCGACGGGAACGTCCAGACCCAGAACATCAAGATCACGGTGGGCGCCGCCAAGTCCGACGGGGGGAAACCCGACGCGGCCGCGAAGAAGGACTCCACCGACCTGTGAGCCCTCCCCGGGGCCACGACCGACCGTTGCCGTGGCCCCGGCACCGAACCCGGATGGCAGGCCCGCCCGTTGCACTGTGGCACGCATCACACGCCCGATTTCCGTGATGAATGCGCTGCGACAAAACTGGGCCTGTCAGTTGCATCCAAGGCGAGACAGGATGAAGCTGTCGCTGTCGTGAGGGGATCGGAAAGCCTATGCCGTCGACGAACGACCTGTTCCAGAGCTTCGCCCGTGGCTACGAGGCGCGTCGCGATACGGAGATGAGCCTCTCCGAGTATCTCGAGGCATGCCGCGACGAACCGCTGATGTACGCCTCCGCCGCGGAGCGCATCCTCGAAGCCATCGGCAAGCCCGAATTCGTGGACACCGCGAAGGACCCGCGCCTCGGGCGCGTGTTCATGAACCGTACGATCCGGGTCTACCCCGCCTTCGCCGAGTTCTACGGCATGGAGGAGACGATCGAGCGCATCGTCTCGTTCTTCCGCCACGCGGCGCAGGGGCTGGAGGAGCGCAAGCAGATCCTCTACCTGCTCGGCCCCGTCGGCGGCGGCAAGTCCTCGCTCGCCGAGCGTCTCAAGGCCCTGATGGAGACCCACCCCATCTACGTGCTGAAGGCCGGCAACGAGGTCTCCCCGGTCTTCGAGAGCCCGCTGGGCCTGTTCGACCCCGAGACGATGGGGGCCGAGATCCAGGAGCGCTACGGCGTCCCGAAGCGCCGCCTCACCGGCCTGATGAGCCCCTGGGCCCTCAAGCGCCTCGACGAGTTCAACGGCGACATCTCGAAGTTCAAGGTCATCAAGGTCCGGCCCTCGCGCCTGCGCCAGATCGCCATCGCCAAGACCGAGCCGGGCGACGAGAACAACCAGGACATCTCGAGCCTCGTCGGCAAGGTCGACATCCGGCGCCTGGAGACCCTCTCGCAGGCCGATCCCGACGCCTACTCCTACTCGGGCGGCCTCAACCGGGCGAACCAGGGCGTCCTCGAATTCGTCGAGATGTTCAAGGCGCCGATCAAGATGCTGCACCCCCTTCTCACCGCGACGCAGGAGGGCAACTACGTCGGCACCGAGAACATCGGCGCGATCCCGTTCACGGGCGTGATCCTGGCCCACTCGAACGAGTCCGAGTGGCAGACCTTCAAGACCAACAAGAACAACGAAGCCTTCATCGACCGCATCTACGTGATCAAGGTGCCCTACTGCCTCCGGGTGACCGAGGAGCAGCGCATCTACGAGAAGCTGGTCTCGGGCTCCGAGCTGTCCGACGCCGCCTGCGCGCCGGGCACCCTGGAGATGCTGGCCCGCTTCTCGGTGCTCTCGCGCCTGCGCGAGCACGCCAATTCCAACGCCTTCTCGAAGATGCGGGTCTACGACGGCGAGTCCCTGCGCGAGGTCGATCCCCGCGCCCGCTCGATGCAGGAATACAAGGACGCCGCCGGCGTCGACGAGGGCATGGACGGGATCTCGACCCGCTTCGCCTTCAAGGTGATGGCGGCGACCTTCAACCACGACACCACGGAGGTCTCGGCCGATCCGGTCCACCTCATGTACGTGCTGGAGCAGGCCCTGCGGCGCGAGCAGCTGCCGCCCGAGACCGAGAAGCGCTACCTGGAGTTCATCAAGACGGAGCTGGCCCCGCGCTACGCGGAGTTCATCGGTCACGAGATCCAGAAGGCCTACCTGGAATCCTACCACGACTACGGCCAGAACCTGTTCGACCGCTACATCGACTATGCCGATGCGTGGATCGAGGACCAGGACTTCAAGGATTCCGAGACGGGGCAGCTCCTCAACCGCGAACTCCTGAACCAGGAGCTGACCAAGATCGAGAAGCCGGCGGGCATCGCCAATCCGAAGGACTTCCGCAACGAGGTGGTGAAGTTCGCCCTGCGCTCGCGGGCGCAGCACGGCGGTCGCAACCCCTCCTGGACGAGCTACGAGAAGCTGCGCGAGGTCATCGAGCGGCGCATGTTCAGCCAGGTGGAGGAACTGCTGCCGGTGATCTCCTTCGGCTCCAAGAAGGACGGCGAGACCGAGAAGAAGCACGGCGAGTTCGTCGACCGGATGGTGGCCCGCGGCTACACCGAGCGGCAGGTCCGCCGTCTTGTCGAATGGTACATGCGGGTGAAGCAGGCCGGGTAGGGCGACGCGAGACGCCCTGTCCCACGGGTGAAGGGGGCGGCCACGCCGGTGGCCGCCCCGGCCAGTCGATCCCACATTGGTTCCGAGGGCGAAGGCACACATACCGGATGCACATCGTCGACCGACGTCTGAACCCCGGGGGCAAAAGCCTCGCGAACCGCCAGCGCTTCCTGCGGCGCGTGAAGGACGTGGCCCAGCGCGCCGTGCGGGAATCCGCGCGCGAGAAGGACATCAAGGATCTCGGCAAGGACGGCCGCGTCTCGGTGCCGGCCGACGGCGTCCGCGAGCCGCGCTTCGCCCGCCAGCCCGGCACCGGCCTGCACGACCACATCCTGCCCGGCAACAGGACCTACGTGGAGGGCGACCGCATCGAGCGTCCGCCCTCGGGCGGCGGCGGCAAGGGGTCGGGGGAGGGGGGCGAGGGCTCCGAAAACAGCGAGGACGCCTTCCGCTTCGTGCTCACCCGCGAGGAATTTCTCGAGCTCTTCCTCGAAGACCTCGAACTGCCGGATCTGGCCAAGCGCCGGCTCTCGGTGGTGGAGACGGAGGGGCTTCGCCGGGCCGGCTACACGATCTCGGGCTCGCCGGCCAACCTCGCGCTCACCCGGACCCTGCGCAATTCGATGTCGCGCCGCATCGCCCTGAAGCGGCCGAAAGCCGACGAGATCGCCGCCCTGGAGGCGCGCATCGCCGCGACGCCGTCGAGCGATCCCGAGCTGCCGGCCCTGCTCCTGACGCTCTCCGCGCTGCGCGAGCGCACCAAGCGCATCCCCTACGTCGATCCCCTCGACCTGCGCTACCGCCGCTTCGAGACCTATCCGCGCCCGGTGGCGCAGGCGGTGATGTTCTGCCTGATGGACGTCTCGGGCTCGATGACCGAGCACATGAAGGATCTCGCCAAGCGCTTCTACATCCTGCTGCACATCTTCCTGACCCGGCGCTACCGGCACGTGGAGATCGTCTTCATCCGCCACACCGACAAGGCCACGGAGGTGGACGAGGAGACGTTCTTCGGCTCGCGCGAGACCGGCGGCACCCTGGTCTCCTCGGCTCTGGTCGAGATGAAGCGCGTCATCGCCGAGCGCTACGACCCCAACGACTGGAACATCTACGCCGCGCAGGCCTCCGACGGCGACAACGTCTCCAGCGACGGGCCGACCGCGACGGAGTTGCTGCGCGCCCACATCCTGCCGGCCTGCCAGCACTTCGCCTACCTGGAGGTCGGCGACGAGAACGGCCCGCGGGCCGGCTTCGTCGAGCACCGCACCACCCTCTGGCGGACCTACGAGGGCCTGGCGAAGACCGGCGCGGCCATCGCCATGCGCAAGGTCAATCACCGCCGCGACATCTACCCGGTCTTCCGCGAACTGTTCGGGCGCAAGGACGCCCGGGCGGAGGCCGAGGCCTGAGCGCCCGCGCGTCGCGTCACCGGTCGCGCGGGACACGGGACCCTTCGAGCACGGACCCTTCGAGGAAGGCGTAAATCGTATGGTCGGCAGCATCATCCGCCCCACGCCCCAGCCCATCTCCGGCGGCCAGGAGCCGCTCTTCACCGGGAACGACTGGGACTTCGACACGATCCGGCGCATCCACGATGCCTGCGAGGTCGAGGCGCGGGCGCTCGGCCTGTCCTGGTACCCCAACCAGATCGAGATCATCACCGCCGAGCAGATGCTGGACGCCTACGCGTCGATCGGCATGCCGCTGTTCTACAAGCACTGGTCCTTCGGCAAGCACTTCGCCCAGCACGAGGCCGGCTACCGGCGCGGCATGATGGGGCTCGCCTACGAGATCGTCATCAACTCGGACCCGTGCATCTCCTACATCATGGAGGAGAACACGGCGACGATGCAGACCCTGGTCATCGCGCACGCGGCCTTCGGGCATAACCACTTCTTCAAGAACAACTACCTGTTCAAACAGTGGACCGACGCGGAGGGCATCCTCGACTACCTCGACTTCGCCAAGGGCTTCATCTCGCGCTGCGAGGAGCGCCACGGCCACGCCGCCGTCGAGGCGGTGCTCGACGCCGCCCACGCCCTGATGAGCCAGGGCGTCCACCGCTACCCGCGCAAGAAGCGGCCGGACCTGGCCTCCGAGCAGCGCCGCGAGCGCGAGCGGGCCGAGCACGGCGAGCAGATCTACAACGACCTCTGGCGCACCCTGCCGCAGAAGGTCGCCGGCGTGCGCCCCGACCTCGCCGCGGAGCGGCGCAAGGCGCTCCTCGAACTGCCGCAGGAGAACATCCTCTACTTCCTCGAGAAGGCGGCCCCGCGCCTGCGGCCCTGGCAGCGCGAGATCCTGCGCATCGTCCGCCTCGTGGCGCAGTACTTCTACCCGCAGCGCCAGACCAAGGTGATGAACGAGGGCTGCGCCACCTACTGCCACTACCGGATTATGAACGCGCTGTCCGAGAAGGGGCTGATCGGCGAGGCGGCCTATCTCGAGTTCCTGCAGTCGCACACCAACGTCGTGCGGCAGCCGAACTACAACGAGCGCGGCTACAACGGCCACAATCCCTACGCCATCGGCTTCGCGATGATGCAGGACATCGCCCGCATCGTGGAGCAGCCGACGCAGGAGGATCGGGAGTGGTTCCCCGAGATCGCCGGCACCGGCGATGCCATGGCGACCCTGCGCGACATCTGGGCGAACTACCGCGACGAGAGCTTCATCGCCCAGTTCCTCTCGCCCAAGCTCATGCGCGACATGCGGCTGTTCCACGTCGTCGACGATCCCGACGAGTCGGAACTCTTCGTGGAGGCGATCCACGACGAGCGCGGCTACCGTAAGATGCGCCGCTCCTTCGCCCGGCAATACGACGTGGCCTGGCTCGATCCGGACATCGAGGTGGTGGACGTGGACCTCACGGGCGACCGCCGCCTGATCGTGCATCACCGCGCGCTGAACCGCATCACCCTGCAGAAGGACGATGCCCGGCGGGTGCTGCAGCACCTGGCCGATCTCTGGGGCTACGACGCGGTGCTGAAGGAGATCGATCCGGCCAACGACGCGGTGCTGGCCGAGCATCACGCGAGCGCCCGGCCGATCTTCTTCTGAGCGGATTTGTGAGCGGACCCGGATTGGCGCGGCGCCGGTCCGCGTCTAGCCTACGCCCATGACGAACGACGACCTGCGCGAATCGCGCGCCGCCCTGATCCTGCTCGCCGTCGCGGTGGGCTCCGTCCTGATCTTCGGAGCGGTCACCATCCTGATCCAGCTCTGACGCGCCGCGTGAGGCGCTTCAGTGGGTCCAGGGCGCGGTGCGGTTGAACTTGAAATTGTCTGAGTAGGACAGGCCCTTGCGCAGGATGGGCTTCTGCGGCTCCTCGACCCGGTAGGACAGGCCGGCGCGGGTGGCGTAGGCCACGGCCTCCTCGCGGGTCTCGAACTCGAGATGCACCTGCTGCAGCATGTCGGACGAGCCGGTCCAGCCCATCAGCGGGTCGGTCTCGCGCGGCGCGGTCTGGTCGAATTCCAGCACCCAGGCCTTGGCGCGCGCCGTTCCGGACTGCGTCGGATCCTTCGCGGGCTGGTAGATGCGGGCGCTCGACATCGGGTCGTCCAACTCCAGGGAGCCTCGGCGGGAAACAATGGTCGGGGCGATAGGATTCGAACCTACGACCCTCTGGTCCCAAACCAGATGCGCTACCAGACTGCGCTACACCCCGACACGCTTGCGCGTAGAGGGGACGTACGGTTTCGGCGGTGAAATGGCAACCGGGAGGGGCGAACATAAGGTCGTCGCCCGGCCGAGACGGGCGGGTGTCGGAACCGGGAGCCCCGAGGAAGAGCCGGACCGCGTTCCTGCCGTGTTCCACCGGCCCGGACCGGGTCTTCGGCCGCGGAACGAGCCCGGCACCTGCCGAGGCGGGGACGGAGTGCCGCGTGCCGTCGAAGATCCGATCAATCCAGGGCAGGGCGGTCAGCCGCATCGGATCGGGCCTGCGCCGCCCGAACCCTCCGGCACTTCGAGCCTGTGCGCGACCTGCGACACGCGAAGAGCGAAAATCCCGCTTCAGGCGCGGCCGTTGCCGTCGGCAAGTGTTCGAAATCCAACGCACTGTCTTGTGAGGAAACGATATTTGGAGGATCGCCGTTTCTGGGCGATGACCCAGACGTCTCCCGCTCGCGAGCACATCCGTTCGATTCTCCTGAAGCTGGCCCGGCTTCGTGAGGCCAAGCGCCAGCCGGAGGCCAAGCGCCAGCAACCGGACACGAACCAACACTCCCGGGTCGCTCCGGGCGAGTGACGGTCGGTCGGGCCAGCGCCGCGATGGTCGCGGGCCGCACCGAAGCCAGCGCGGCGCACCGTTTTCCGCCCACGCCTCGCTGGACAGTTCCGGTCGCGCCCCGCCACCATCGGCGCACTGAACGGAAACGACGGAGCGGCCGATGAACGATGCGAAGTTACGCGCCCTGGAGGCGCGCATCGACGCATTGGAAAGCGAGGTGAGGCGCGCACGAAACGACATCCAATGGGCGATCGCCCTGATGTTCGTCGTTCCGGTCGGGCTCCTGATCATCCTTCGGGTCTGGTCGTGAGGATCGGCACCGGCGCGAGGCGCCGCGAAGGTCGTTAGGGTTCGACTCCGTTCGTTAACGCGTCGGTCACAATGACGGCAATCAATCCGTTCCCGAGCGTCGAACCATGGTATTAGGGTTCGAACGAGGGCCGATCGATGTTCCTGATCTTACTGGCCGCCATGGGCGGAGGCATTATCTCGACGGCGCTGCTTATGCCGTACGGGATCTGGACCGCACTGATGTGCGCGCCGCTGACGGGAAGTCTTTGTGCTGCTGCGGCTGGCGCCGTGATCATGCTGCGCCGGGGCGAGGATTGGAGTGCGGACGCGGCGTTCGACGAAACCACCAGCGACCAGACCGACGCCATGGTCAAGATGCTGCGCGACATCGCTGCCAAGGGCCGCGAGACCGGCGAGACCACGAAGCGTCCCGCGGGCAACTCCAGGGCGGCTTGAGGCGCTCCTCGGCGGCTCACCGCCGGCCGAAGCCGAACCCGAAAACCACAGCACGAGCGACGAAGCTCACCGGCGCAGAGACTGCGCCGGTGACGCGCCGAACAGCCCGGCCAACCATCTCGGCCTGGGTTTCGCGGGCTGTGCGCTTGGCTCTGACGGGCCGCCGACGAAGGCGGGCAGGCGCCACACGGTGCTTTCTTCCTGCATCCTGATCAATCGATCATTCCGAAGTGCTGCAGGCCGCCGCCGGCGCCGAGGCAGGGCGCATCGCCATCTCGGCTGACGGGACCGGCATGTTTTGCAGGCCGGTCGCCCGAGCTCCTGGCGGCAAACCAGGCTCGCTCCAGGAAAGATACCCGTCCCTACGGCGTTTCGGATGTCCGCTGCCGAGAACCGCGCTGATCGGCGCCTGCGGCTTCGTCGGATCGAAGGCTGTCCCTGCGGGACGGAGCCAGCTGGGTTCAGACCCTACACGCGCAAGTCGACGACGCGGCGCTGACTTGGAATTCCGTCGCTCTCGCCGGCGCGCGAGCGCTCCACTTCGACGGAGACGATGCGCGGCTCGGTCTCGTGGCGGCGCGCGGCGTCGTTCCGGCTGCCATGCACGATCTCGGTGGCCCGGAGGATGCCGACCTGCGTGATCGGAACGGTGATCGTCATGGGCGTCGATCCTTCGAAAGGCTTCGAGGTGCGCCGGTCCTCAGGCCAGGATGTCGAGGACCCGGCGCTCGGAGTCGAGCGTCGATTTCAGGATGGCGGTGTTCATCCCGATGTTGGACTTCTCCTGCAGAAGCTGGACGGCGGTGGTCGAGAGATCGACCTGGGTCGCGCTCGGCAGGCTGGTGCCGATCGCCGCGACGCCCTCGGCCGCCGTGGCGTAACGCTGGGTCGCGGCCAGTAGCCCGCCGTTGCTCGCCGAAATCGCGCTGACCATGCCGTCCTCCCCCCTCGTCCCCGCCGAGGCAACCACGCGCCCCTGAATTCCCGGTTGCGAAACTCCGGCGCATTTGAGCGACCCGTCGCGGCCGGAGCCGCGCTTGACCCCACGTCCTCCGGACCCCACCTCGCCCGCGACGCGGCCGGACCGAGCCTCGGCGCGCAGCACGGAGACCGCGATGATCGATCTGTATTATTGGCCGACCCCGAACGGCCATAAGGTCACGATGTTCCTCGAAGAGGCGGGGCTCGACTACACCCTGAAGCCGGTGAACATCGGCAAGGGCGACCAGTTCAGGCCGGACTTCCTGGCGATCGCGCCCAACAACCGCATGCCGGCGATCGTCGACCACGCCCCGGCCGGCGGCGGCGCCCCGGTCTCGCTGTTCGAGTCCGGCGCCATCCTGCTCTACCTCGCCGAGAAGACCGGGCGCTTCATCGCGCAGGACGTGGCCGGCCGCGCCGAGGTGCTGCAATGGCTGTTCTGGCAGATGGGCGGCCTCGGGCCGATGCTCGGCCAGAACCACCACTTCACCCAGTACGCGCCGGAAAAAGTGCCCTACGCCATCGACCGCTACCTCAAGGAGACGAACCGGCTCTACGGCGTCCTCGACCGGCGGCTCGCGGACCGGCCCTTCCTGGCCGGCGCCGACTACGCGATCGCCGACATGGCGAGCTATCCGTGGATCGTGCCCTACGAGAAGCAGGGCCAGCGGCTCGAGGACTTCCCGAACCTCCGGCGCTGGTTCGAGGCCATCGCCGAGCGCCCGGCGACGAAGGCCGCCTATGCCCGCGCCCCCGAGATCAACCCGGATTTCGGGAAGACCATGAGCGAGGAGGCCAAGAAGGTCATGTTCGGCCAGACCGCGGCGACGCGGGGCTGATCCGGGCCGCATCCGGGCGAAGCCCGATCCGCGTCCCGGGAGAGTCGCCGGATCGGGCCGGCCGCGCCCTCAGCGCCGCAGGGTGTCCAGGGGCACCGGGGCGGCGTGCGGGCGGGTCGCCAGCATGCCGTCGATCAGCGCCAGCACCTCGGCCCGGCCGCAATTGGCGGCCGGCTCGAAGGGCGTCCAGGTCTGGGTGAAGTCCAGCCGGGCGAAGACGTCGCGGTAGTGCCGCAGCTCGTTCGTGGTCAGGGGCACCCCGCGCACGAAGGCCTTGTGGGCCGAGATGGTCAGCGCGCGCCGGAAATCCTGCGGGTCGAGCTCGAACTTCAGGGCGTCGCCGCAGAACAGGATCTTCCGCCCGCGGTCGAACAGCACCGCGTGCCCGTCGAAGTGGCCGGCGGTGCGGTGGAGCTCGAGGCCGGGCAGGGGCTCCAGGAAATCGTCGTAGGGCCAGGAGACCTGCAGCGCCGCGCTCCAGGTGAAGTCGGCGGCCGGCAGGCAGAGTTCCGGGTCGAAGCGGTCCTGCAGCTGGACCAGGGCGCCGTAGGCGTGCGGGTGCGAGGACGACAGGACCTGCATTCCGCCGAGGCGCGCGATGTGCTGGAAAGCCGCCTCGCTGAAGACCGGGCAGGCCTCGAAGCCCATGTTCCCGGACGGCGTCTGGACGAGGTAGGCGCTCGGGCCGATGCCCGAGACGGGATCGTTCCAGAACCGCCAGACGCCGGGCTCCAGCTCCTCCCAGTGGCACGGGAACCGCTCCTGCGCTTCGCGCTCGGTCCAGAACTGCCAGCCCTTCTGCGGCACCACGTGGCGGGCATCGAGGCACATCGGACAGGCCGGCGGCCGCTCGAAATGGCGCTGCCAGAACCCGCAATTGTCACAGGTGTAGGCGGGCAGATCGAGGGCGCCGGCGAAGGGCAGGTATCCGGGAGACACGAAAGATTGCTCGCGTTGGCGGCGGGGACCGCGGGTAGCCTCGGGCTGAGGCGTGCGCATATAGGCGCGAGGTGGAGAGCGGCCATACGGCCCCGCACCTGAACGCCACCGGAGGACCATGCCCGTCCCGAGCCTCGCCTTCGACCTGACCCGCCTGATCACCCGCCTGCGGCATCCGAGCCCGAGCGGGATCGACCGGGTCGACCTCGCCTATGCCCGCCACGTCCTGGCACAGGAGGGGGACCGATTCGGCCTGGTCTCGACGGCGTTCGGCCCGCGGGTGCTGGCCCGGGCGGAGGCGCGCGCCATCGTCGAGGCCGTGGCGGCCGGCTGGGTCGAGGATCGCGACGCGCCGCAGGACCCGGTCTACCGGCGGCTGGCGGCGAACCTCGGGGCGGCGACCGACGCGGGGATGCCGGCCGCCGCGCCGGCGCGCGGCGGTGCCTCGGACCGGCGCCGGATCCAGGCCCGGACGGCGGCCACGACCCTGCGCGCGCGGGGCCCCGAAATCCTGCCCCCCGGGACCGTCTACCTGCACAGCTCGCACCTGCGCCTAGACAAGCCCGGCCGCTTCGACTGGCTCTACGACCGGCGCGACATCCGCCCGGTGTTCTTCGTCCACGACCTCATCCCCATCGACTACCCGGAATACGGGCGGCCCGGAGAGGCGGAGCGGCACCGGATCCGGATGGAGACCGTGGCCCGCCACGCCGCGCACGTGCTGGTCAATTCCCGCGACGTCGGCGAGCGCTTCGCCCGGCACTGCGCGGCGCACGGCCTGCCCGCGCGGCCCGTGACGGTGGCGCTCCTCGGCGTCGAGCCGGTGTTCCGGCCGGCGGGGGAGGGGCCGTCCTTCTCGCCCGCGCGGCCGACCTTCGTCGCCTGCGGCACCATCGAGCCGCGCAAGAATCACCTGGCGCTCCTGCATCTCTGGCGCGACCTCGCCGAGCGGCACGGGCCGGACACGCCCCGCCTCGTCCTCGTCGGCCGGCGCGGCTGGGAAGCGGAGAACATCGTCGACATGCTGGAGCGCTGCCCTGCCGTCCGGACGCACGTCAGCGAGGTCAGCGGATTGTCGAGCCACGGCCTCGCGGCCCTGCTGCGCTCGGCGACCGCCCTGCTGATGCCCTCCTTCGCGGAGGGCTACGGCCTGCCGGTCGTGGAGGCCGCGGCCTCCGGACTTCCGGTCGTCGCCTCGGACCTCGCGGTCCACCGGGAGATCGGCGCCGGCTTCGCGCAGTTCCTCGATCCCCTCGACGGACCGGGCTGGCGCCGGGCGGTGGAGGACCTCGCCGATCCGGGCTCGTCCCTGCGGGACGCGCTCGTCGCCCGGCTCGCAGGAGCCGCCCTGCCGTCCTGGGCGAATCACTTCGCCACCCTGGAGGAGGCCCTCGGGCGGGCGATTTGCGGTCCTGATACCTGACGCATAAGAACAACCGTCAGAGAACGGTCGCCCCTCCGGGCGGGAAGTCATGGGGATGGACGGATGAAGGTTGTCGACCTCGACCGGGATGCGATCAAGGCCGGCCTCGCCGACCGCTCCCTGCTGGTGATCGACGTGCGCGAGCCGCACGAATTCGACCAGGGGCACATCCCCGGCGCGGTCCCGCATCCGCTCTCGACCTTCGACACGGGGGCCATCGCGGCGCTGATCGCGCAGGACGGCCGCCGCCCGGTCTTCTCCTGCATGTCGGGCGTGCGCTCGGTCCATGCCCTGGCGGCCGCCCAGGGCGCCGGACTGCCGATCGAAGCCCATTATACCGGCGGGTTCAAGGACTGGGCCGGTTCGGGTGAACCGGTCGAAGTCTGAAGATCAGCAGAACATGTGTGGCAGCGCACGACATGATTCCGGACAGACCTCTAGCTGGCGCAGCGTAGGGAACAACCATATGCGCATGCGCTCGATCTTCAGTCTTCTTCCGGCCCTTGGGCTGGTGGCGTCGGCGCTCGTCGCGCCGGCCCTCGTGACCTCCGCCCGGGCCCAGGCGCCCGGCGGGCCGCCGCCGAAGGTCACCACCGCCAAGCCGGTGGTGCGCGAGATCGTCGAGACCGACACCTATACCGGCCGCTTCGACCCCGTCGACATCGTGGATGTCCGCGCTCGCGTCACCGGCTACCTCGAGAAGGTGAACTTCACGGACGGCGCCACGGTGAAGAAGGGCGACCTGCTCTTCGTCATCGACCGGCGCCCCTACAAGGCGGCCCTCGACCAGGCCCAGGCTGCCCTGGTCTCGGCGCGCGCCCGCCTCAACTTCTCGCAGACCGACCTCGACCGCGCCCAGACCCTGAGCAAGTCCGGCAACATCTCCGAGCAGGTCACCGACCAGCGCCGGCAGGCCTCGCAGACCGCGCAGGCCGACGTCGACAGCGCCGACGCGCAGCTGCGCCAGGCCCAGCTGAACTACGACTTCACCGAGGTGAAGGCCCCGATCTCCGGCCGCATCAGCCGGCGCCTGGTCACCGAGGGCAACATCGTCATCACCGACCAGACCCAGCTGACGACGATCGTCTCCCTCGACCCGATCTATTTCGGCTTCACGGTCGATGAGCGCTCGTTCCTGAAGTACCAGGGCAGCCTCGGCATCGGCATGGGCGAGACCCAGAAGGGCAAGGGCGTTCCGATCCTCATCGCGCTCACCGGCGAGGCGAAGCCGACCCGCAAGGGCACCCTCGACTTCGTGGACAACCGGGTCGACAACGCCACCGGCACGGTGCTCCTGCGCGCCACGGTGGAGAACCCCGACGGGTTCATCAAGCCCGGCCTGTTCGGCGTGGTCGCGCTGCCCGCCACCAAGCCCTACCAGGGCATCCTCCTGCCCGACGAGGCGGTCTCGGCCAACCAGGACAAGCGCATCGTCTACGTCGTCGCCGACGACGGCACGGTGTCGCTGCGCGACGTCAAGCTCGGGCCGAAGGTCGATGGCTACCGGGTCATCCGCGAGGGCCTGAAGGGCGACGAGAACGTCGTGGTCAACGGTGTGAGCCGCGTACGGCCAGGGGCCAAGGTCGCGGCCGAGGCCTCGACCCTGCCGCCGAGCAAGACCTGAGGCCGCCGCCCCGGACGAGATAGACCCCGGCCGAGCGCGGCCGGGGAGCGGCCACCAGACCGCGGACGAAGAAACGATGCCGCCTCGGACCCGCGCGAGCGGGCCGCGCGCGGCGAGAGGTTCAAGCGATGCGTTTTGCCCACTTCTTCGTCGATCGGCCGATCTTCGCGTCGGTCACGTCGATCGTCTTCCTGATCCTCGGCTACGTCGCCTACCTGTCGCTGCCCGTGGCACAGTATCCCGAGATCGTGCCGCCCACGGTGACGGTGCGCGCGAGCTTCCCGGGCGCCAACGCTGAGACGGTGGCGGCCACGATCGCGACGCCGATCGAGCAGGAGGTCAACGGCGTCGACAACATGCTCTACATGACGTCGTTGTCGACCAACGACGGCAACATGCTGCTGACGGTGACCTTCAAGGTCGGCACCAACCTCGATATCGCCAACGTCCTCGTCCAGAACCGCCTCTCGGTGGCGCAGCCGCGCCTGCCGCCGGACGTGCGCAACCTCGGCGTCACCGTGCGCAAGGCCTCGCCGGACCTGATGCTGGTGGTGCACCTGCTGTCGCCGAAGAAGACCTACGACCAGAACTACCTCGCCAACTACATCTACCTGAACATCCGCGACGAGCTCCTGCGCCTCGACGGCGTCGGCGACATCACCATCTTCGGCGGCAACGAATACGCCGAGCGCGTCTGGCTCGATCCGAACAAGCTCGCGGCCTACGGACTGACCACCTCCGACGTCATCACGGCGCTCTCGGAGCAGAACGTGCAGGTGGCCGCCGGCGCCCTGAACTCGCCGCCGGCCGCCACGGGCCAGGCCTTCCAGCTCATCGTGCAGTCGCAGGGGCGCTTCCAGAGCCCCGAGGAGTTCGCCGACGTCATCGTCAAGGCCTCGGACGGCCGCCTCGTCCGGGTGAAGGACGTCGCCCGCGTGGAGATGGGTCAGAAGGACTACACGACGAACTCGTTCCTCAACGACACGCCCGCCATCGGCATCGGCGCCTTCCAGCGCCCCGGCACCAACGCCCTCGACGCCGCCGCGTCGGTGCGCAAGGTGATGGACAACCTCAAGAAGAACTTCCCGCCGGACATCGAGTACCGCATCGCCTACAACCCGACGGAGTTCATCGAGGAGTCGATCCACGAGGTCTACAAGACCCTCTTCGAGGCCGTCGGCCTCGTCGTCATCGTGGTGCTGGTCTTCCTCCAGAGCTGGCGCACCGCGCTGATCCCGGTGATCGCGATCCCGGTCTCGCTGGTGGGCACCTTCGCGGCCATGTCGGCCTTCGGCTTCTCGCTGAACAACCTCACGCTGTTCGGGCTCGTGCTCGCCATCGGCATCGTGGTCGACGACGCCATCGTGGTGGTGGAGAATGTCGAGCGCAACATGGCCGAGGGCCTGTCCCCGGGCGACGCCGCGCACAAGACCATGGACGAGGTCGGCGGCGCCGTCATCGCCATCGCGCTCGTGCTCTCGGCGGTGTTCATCCCCACCGCCTTCATCCCCGGCATCACCGGCCAGTTCTACAAGCAGTTCGCGCTCACCATCGCGGCCTCGACCATCATCTCGATGTTCAACTCGCTGACGCTGTCTCCGGCGCTCTGCAAGCTGCTCCTGAAGCCCCACCACGAGCACGCCAAGCCGAAGTTCTTCCTCTTCCGCTTCGTCGCTTGGCTCGCCGACATGTTCAACAAGGGCTTCGACTGGCTCTCGAACACCTACGGGCGGATCATCTACGGCCTGACCAACTACGCGGTCGGGCTGATCGCGATGCTGCTCGTCTATGCCGGCGTCATCGCCGCCACCCTGCACCTCGTCCAGACCACGCCCACGGGCTTCATCCCGGACCAGGACCAGGGCTACCTCATCGGCGTCGTGCAGCTGCCCTCCGGCGCCTCGCTCGACCGTACCACCGAGGTGGTGAACCGGGCGGCGGCGGCGGCCCGCAAGATCGACGGCGTGACCAACACCGTCATCATCGCGGGCTTCGACGGCGCGACCTTCACCAACACGACCAATTCGGGCGTGATGTTCATCACCTTGGCCGGCGCCAAGGAGCGCGCGGTCCACGGACGCAGCGCGGCGGTGATCACCGGCGACGTGATCAAGGCCACCGCCGACATCCAGGAGGCCCGCGTCATCGTCATCCCGCCGCCGCCGGTGCGCGGCCTCGGCCAGGGCGGCGGCTTCAAGATGCAGATCGAGAGTCGGCAATCGTCGGCGATCGGCCCGCTGCTGGGCGCCGTCGGCGAGGTGCTGGGCAAGGCCAACCAGAGCAACGACGTGCAGCGGGTGTTCACCACCTTCGGCAACGACACGCCGCAGCTCTACCTCGACATCGACCGCACCGTGGCGCGCATGCTCAACGTGCCGCTCTCGAACGTATTCTCGACGGTGCAGACGGCCCTCGGCGGCGCCTACGTCAACGACTTCAACACCCTCGGCCGCATCTACCAGGTCCGCGTGCAGGGCGACGCGCCGTTCCGCGTCTCCAAGCAGGACATCGAGCAGCTGAAGGTCCGCTCCTCCACCGGCGCCCTGGTGCCGATGGGCACGCTGGCCACGATCCGCGAGATCACCGGCCCGCAGATCGTCCAGCGCTTCAACCTGTACTACTCGGTGCCGGTCCAGGGCACGGCCAAGCCCGGCATCTCCACCGGCCAGGCGCTGGACGCCATGGAGGCCATCGCCAAGGACGCCCTGCCCGACGGCTACGCCTACGACTGGACCGAGATCGCCTACCAGCAGAAGGCGGCGGGCAACACGGCCATCTACGTCTTCGCGCTCGGCGTGCTCCTCGTCTTCCTGGTGCTCGCCGCGCAGTACGAATCCTGGGCGCTGCCCCTGGCCATCCTGCTGGTGGTGCCCACCGGCGTGCTGGCGGCCCTGTTCGGGGTGCAGTTGCGGGGCCAGGACAACAACATCCTGACCCAGATCGGCCTGATCGTGCTGATCGGCCTGGCGGCCAAGAACGCCATCCTGATCGTGGAGTTCGCGCACCAGCTCGAGGAGACCGAGCGGAAGGGCCCCGTGGCCGCCGCCGTCGAGGCCTGCCGCCTGCGCCTGCGCCCGATCCTGATGACGGCCTTCGCCTTCATCCTCGGCACGGTGCCGCTGGTGATCGCCACCGGCCCCGGCGCCGAGATGCGCCAGGCCCTCGGCACCGCCGTCTGCTTCGGCATGATCGGCGCCACGGTGTTCGGCCTCTTCCTCACCCCGGTCTTCTACGTGGTGATCCGGAACTTCCTGATCTGGCTCGCCCGCAAGCGCGGAAAGGACCCGCACAACACCACGCCGGACAAGCACGATCCGCGTGCGGCCCCCTCTCACGCCTGAGACCATTCCGAGCCCGGATGCGGACCCCGCATCCGGGCTTCACGTTGGGGGTTGCGCCCCGCAAACCGGAAAGCTAAAGACCCCTCACCCCGTCAGGGGCGTCGGAGCGTAGCGCAGCCCGGTTAGCGCACTAGTCTGGGGGACTAGGGGTCGGAGGTTCGAATCCTCTCGCTCCGACCATTCACATCGGCCGATCACCCTCCAGGTGGCCGACATCCGCGAGCCGCTCGGCCCTCCTGGTCCGGTTCCCGCGGTGCTCATCCTGCTTCGCGATCGCCGAATGGGCGAGAGCCAGGGTTCGAGCCGGACAGCATTTCGATTTCTCCGACGCGAACGACCGGCCCTGGCCTTCGGGACGCCCCATGGTCCCCGGGACCCTGGGCCTTTTCCACGCGGCGGACGGTGCAGGCCGTCGGCTTCGAGCGGTGACGGATGACCGATGGCGATGCCCCCCGGCGAACGAGAGGTCGGCCCCCGTGCCCCCTGAGCGGCCGGGAAACCGGCACGGCTCGCGCCGGACGGATCTTGCGCGCAGAATGCCTGCCGGATTACGGGGCGATGGCGCGGTCCGCGGAGCGCGGGGGCACGGGAGGCATGCCGTGAAGGGCACGCGATGGTTCACCATGGTCGCGACGGGCCTTCTCCTCGGCCTCGCCCCGGCCGCGGCCGAATCCAGCATGCGCAAGTTCCTCGAAGGCCGCTGGGTCGGCGACGGCCTTCAGATCCGCGTCGACCAGGATGCCGTTCAGGCGAACGACAATCCGGAGAAGCCGTTCGAGTGGAGCCCGCTCAACATCCGGGACGTGACCGGTGGCATGATCGTGTTTCAGATCGGCTCCCGCCAGTACATCGGACTGATCGACGGCCAGCAGATGACCGTGACGATCACGGGGTCGAGCAGTTCGCACGTGCTGACCAAGGTCCCTCCCTCGCCGCCGGTCCGGCAGGGCCGCCCGTAACATCTCCCCGGAAGCCGGCGGCCCGGCGCGGACGGAGAATCGCCCCTTTTGCGCGCCCCGTCCGCATCGCGGCAGGGCGGACGCGGCCTGGGCCGACGCGGGCCGGACAACACGAAATCGTCATCCGCTTCCGACCGCCCGTCGTGCGGCGGCCGGGCGCCCTCCGGACCCGCCGACGGCGGATTGACTCGCGGGCAAGCTTGGCCTTCTCACTCCGCCCCGGAGGCCTCGCGGGCACGCGGCGCCGGCCGGGCGGGCCACCGATCTCGGCCCTCGGCCGACCCTTCGGGCGAAGCGGCCGCCGAGCGGACGGAGAACGGCGCCTGCCGGGGGCTCGGGAGCCCATCGAAAATTTGCCACGAATGGCGTCACACAGAAGCGAAGCGACTTGATCTAAGACAATCTCGGCCGATTCCCTTGACCTGTCCGGCCTTCGAACAGGAACGCTCAGATCTGGTGAGACGCGTATTCGCCAAGAAGAACCATCCTGAAATACCGCAATCCGGATCCTCCCCGAAGCGTCCGAAACATCCATCCGCCCGCGACCCGTCCTCCGGCGCCCAACCTGAAAGCTTTCCTGCGGCACATGACCGGGACAAAGCGTACGATCGCGACCATTCTCGCGCCTCTCGGACTGCTGATCTGCGCGGTGGTGGCCGCTAGTCTCTGGCCCGGCCCGGTCATGAGCGTCCTCACCGGCATGAGCACGGCGGTCCGGGAGCGCTTCGGGGCGAGCGAGGCCGAGCCCGCGGCGGGCGGCGAGGCGCGCGAGGGCGGTTCGGCCCGGCTGTTCCGGCCGAGTCCGGCGCAGCGCGCCGCCCTGGACATCGTCCCGATCGCGGCGGTGGAGTTCCGGCCCGAGGGCACGGCCGAGGGCCGCATCGCGCTGAACGACGACGACAACGTGCCGGTGACCTCGCCCTATGCCGGACGGGTGACCCGGGTGCTGGTGCGCGCCGGGGACGCGGTGAAGGCCGGGGACGTGCTCCTCACCCTCGAGGCCACCGACATGGTCCAGGCCCAGAACGACTACCAGACCGCCCTCAACACCCTCGCCAAGGCGACCGCGCTGTTGAAGCTCGACCAGACCATCGCGACGCGCCAGCAGGAGCTGTTCCAGGCCAAGGCGGTGGCCCTGAAGGACTACCAGTCGGCCCAGAACGACGTCATCGGCGCGCAGAGCGACCTGAAGACCGCCGAGGCCGGCCTGGAGGCGGTGAAGAACCGCCTGCGCCTCCTCGGCAAGACCGACGCGGAGATCGCCGCCTTCGAGAAGAAGGGCACGCTCAGCTCCGAGACCCAGATCCGGGCGCCGATCGCCGGCACCATCGTCCAGCGCAAGGTCGGACTCGGGCAGTATCTCTCGACCGCCAGCGACCCGATCTTCGTGATCGGCGACCTCTCCACGGTCTGGCTGGTGGCCAACGTGCGCGAGAGCGAGATCCCGCGCATCCGGATCGGCCAGGAGGTCGAGGCGACGGTGGCGGGCTTCGGCGACCGGATCTTCAAGGCGCGGGTCAACTACATGTCCGCCAGCCTCGACCCGGCGACGCGGCGCCTCGCGGTGCGCAGCGAGGTCGAGAATCCCGACCAGGTCCTGAAGCCGGAGATGTTCGCCACCTTCACGATCTTCACCGGGCCGGGGCGGAGCGCGCCGGCCGTGCCCGCCGCCGCCATCGTCTACGAGGGCGCGCGGGCGCATGTCTGGATCGCGCGGCCCGACGGGGCCATCGAGGCCCGCGGCGTCACCCTCGGGATGACGGCCGGCGGAATGGTCCAGGTCACCGCCGGGGTCGCGGTGGGGGAGGCGATCGTCACGCGCGGGGCCGTGTTCATGGATCGGGCGACGAGCGGTGACAAGGCGTCCTGAACCGTCGGGCCCGGCGCCCCTTCCTCGTCGTCATCGGGCCGCGGCCGGAAAAGTCTCACGATGAACAGCCTGATCGTCTTCGCCCTGCGCCAGCGCGTCCTGGTCTGCCTGCTGTTCCTGGTGATGCTGGCGCTCGGCTATGCCAGCTACACGCAGCTCAACATCGAGGCCTATCCCGATCCGGTGCCGCCGCTCGTCGACGTCATCACGCAGAATCCCGGGCAATCGGCCGACGAGATCGAGCGCTACATCACGATTCCCCTGGAGGTGCAGCTCGCCGGCATCCCCAACGCCACGGTGGTGCGCACCATCTCGCTGTTCGGGCTCTCGGACGTGAAGGTGCAGTTCAGCTACGCCTTCACCTACCAGGAGGCCCTGCAGCGGGTGCTCAACCGGCTCTCGCAGCTGCCGCCCCTGCCGGGCGGCGCCCAGCCGCAGATCTCGCCGACCAGCCCCGTCGGGGAGATCATGCGCTACAAGGTGACGGGGCCGCCGGGCTACTCCTCCACCGAGCTCAAGACCCTGCAGGACTGGGTGCTGCAGCGCCGCTTCAAGGCGATTCCGGGCGTCGTCGACGTGACGGCCTTCGGCGGGCGGACCAAGGAATACGAGATCGCCGTCGACCTCAACCGGCTCCAGGCCCAGGGCCTCACCCTGGTCCAGCTCGTCACCGCGCTGAACAACTCGAGCATCAACGTCGGCGGCCAGACCCTGAACGTGGGCGAGCAGTCGGCGGTGGTGCGCGGCATCGGCCTCATCCGCGACATGGACGACATCCGCGACACGATGCTGACCCAGGTCAACGGCGTGCCGGTGCTGGTGCGCGACGTCGCCGAGGTGCGGGTCTCGCACGCGCCGCGCCTCGGCATCGTCGGCCATGACGGCGACAACGACATCGTCGAGGGCATCGTCCTGATGAGCCGCGACGGCGAGAGCCTGCCGACCCTGCGCCTCGTCAATGCCGAGATCGACAAGATCAACGCCAGCGGCCTCCTGCCCCCCGACGTGCGGGTGGAGCGCATCTACGACCGCAGCGGGCTGATCCACACCACCACCCACACGGTGATGCACAACCTCGTCTTCGGCGTGACGCTGGTCTTCGTGGTGCAGTGGCTGTTCCTCGGCTCCTTACGCAGCGCGATCATCGTGGCGGCGACGATCCCCTTCGCGCTCGGCTTCGCCATCCTGATCCTGGTCCTGCGCGGGGATTCGGCCAACCTCCTGTCCCTCGGCGCCATCGATTTCGGCCTCATCGTCGACGCCACCGTGATCATGGTCGAGAACGTGTTCCGGCACCTCGCCGAGCCGGAGCACGGCGAGGGCCAGACGCCGCCGGGGGGCCTGACCGGGCGCCTCGGCACCATCGCCCTCGCGGGCGCCGAGGTGAACCGGGCGATCTTCTTCTCGGCCACGATCATCATCGTGGGCTTCCTGCCGCTCTTCACGCTGACGGGCGTGGAGGGCCACATCTTCGGCCCGATGGCCAAGACCTACGCCTACGCGCTGCTCGGCGGCCTCATCGCGACCTTCACGGTCTCGCCCGCACTCTCCGCCCTGATCCTGCCCAAGCACGTGGAGGAGCGCGACACCCTGGTGGTGCGCCTCCTGCGATTCGGCCACGTGCTGATCCTGCGCTTCGGCCTGCGCAACAAGGTGCTGTCGCTCCTCGTGGTCGCCGCGGTGCTGGGCGCCTCGGGCATCGCCGCGCGCACGCTGGGCCTCGAGTTCCTGCCCAAGCTCGAGGAGGGCAACCTCTACATCCGCGGCACCATGCCGGCCTCGATCTCCCTGGAGGCCGGCAACGCCTACGTGGAGCGCCTGCGCAAGATCATCGCCGAGGTGCCGGAGGTGGTCACCGTGCTCTCGCACCAGGGCCGCCCGGACGACGGGACCGACGCCACCGGCTTCTTCAACGTCGAGATCCTGGCGCCCTTGAAGCCCTTCGACACCTGGCGCAGGGGCCTCGACAAGGAGGGGCTCGTCCGCGACCTCTCGGCCAAGCTCGACGAGGCCTTCCCGGGGATCGAGTTCAACTTCTCCCAGTACATCGAGGACAACGTCCAGGAGGCCGCCTCCGGGGTGAAGGGCGAGAACTCGGTCAAGATCTACGGCAACGACCTCAACGACCTCACCCGCACCGCCGAGGAGATCAAGGCCGCCCTGTCGCGGGTGCCCGGCATCGCCGACCTCTCGGTCTTCGCCTCCCTCGGCCAGCCCACGGTGCGGATCGACATCGACCGGCGCAAGGCCGCCCGCTACGGCCTGTCGCCGGGCGACGTGAACACCACCGTCCAGGCGGCGATCGGCGGCCAGACCGCCGGCGACCTCTACGAGTACGGCTCGGACCGGCACTTCCCCATGCGGGTGCGCCTGGCGCCCCAGTATCGCCGCAGCCTGGAGACCATCCGCAACATCACCATCGGGGCGGCCAACCCCGCGGGCGGCGTGGTGCAGGTGCCGCTCTCCGAGATCGCCACCGTGGAGCTCGTCTCCGGCGCGGCCTTCATCTACCGCGAGAACCAGGAGCGCTACATCCCGGTGAAGTTCTCGGTGCGCGGGCGCGACCTCGGCGGCGCGGTGCTGGAGGCGCAGGCGCGCATCGCCCAGGACGTGACCCTGCCGGCCGGATTCCACCTCGAATGGGTCGGGCAGTTCACCAACCTGCAGGACGCCGTCCAGCGCCTGACCATCGTGGTGCCGGTGACGATCGCGCTCATCGCGCTGCTGCTCTACGTCAACTTCAACTCCGTCACCGACATGGTGCTGACGCTGAGCGTGATCCCGATGGCGATGATCGGCGGCATCTTCGCCCTGTTCCTCACGATGACGCCGTTCTCGATCTCGGCGGCGATCGGGTTCATCGCGCTCTTCGGCATCTCGACCATGGAGGGCGTGATCCTGCTCTCCTACTACAACCAGCTCGTCGACGAGGGCTGGGCCCGGACCGAGGCGGTGTGGCACGCCGCAAACGTCCGCATGCGCCCGGTCATGATGACCTGCGTCGCCGCCTGCGTCGGCCTGCTGCCGGCGGCGATCTCCACCGGCATCGGCTCGCAGGTGCAGAAGCCCCTCGCCCTGGTGGTCGTCGGCGGCATCCTGCTCGCGCCCAACCTCATCCTCGTGGTGGTCCCGATCCTGATCGCGCTGTTCTCGCGCCGCGTGCCGGCCGCGATCCCCTCGGAAGCGGCCGCCCGGGCCACGGCCCAGGCCGAGCACGCATGACGCGGCGATCACAGCCCCGCGCGCCGTCCGCCGGCCGCGTTGACTTCGAGGCCGGCCCGGCGCCTCTACGGCCGCGGACGGCGACAGGATTCTCCGACACCATGGCGGCATCCACACAGACCCGGGCCAACTCCCGCAGCGAGGCCCGGGCCGGCCGGGCATCCGGCGCCTCCCCGGTCCGCGCGCTCCTCGCCGCCGCGGCCCTGTGCGCCGTCGGCGGCTGCGTCGTCGGGCCGGACTACGTGCCGCCGGCCGACCCGCCGGCCACCCGCTACACCCGCGAGCCCCTGCGCAACCCCACCGCCACCGACGACATCCGCACCGCCCATGGCGGCTCGGCCGACCAGAACTTCGTCGCGGGCGCCGACGTGCCGGGCCAGTGGTGGACGCTGTTCCGCTCCCCCGCCCTCGACCGCCTCGTGGCGGAGGCGCTCGCCAACAACCCGAACCTCGACGCCGCGCAGGCCTCCCTGCGGATCGCGCAGGAGAACGTCGAGGCGCAGCGCGGCACCCTGTTCCCGTTGGTCGGCGCCAATGGCCTCGGCTCGCGCCAGAAGGCCCCCGGCGGCGCCCTGCAGGGGCCGCTGAACGACTCCCGGCAGCTGTTCTACAGCCTCTACACGCCGCAGGTGACGGTCTCGTTCACCCCCGACGTGTTCGGCGGCAACCGGCGCCAGATCGAGTCCCTGGAGGCGCAGGCGGAGAACCAGCGCTTCCAGCTCGAGGCGACCTACCTGACGCTGACCACGAACGTCGTCCTGGCGGCGATCCAGGAGGCGTCGCTGCGCGCCCAGATCGACGCCACCCGCAAGGTGATCCAGGCCCAGACCGAGGTCCTGAACCTCTACAACAAGCAGCTCGCCCTCGGGCAGATCGCCGGGGCCGACGTGGTGGTGCAGCAGGCCGCCCTCTCGGTCTCGATGCAGCTGCTGCCGCCCCTGGAGAAGCAGCTCGCCCAGCAGCGCAACCTCCTGACCGCCCTGGTCGGGCGCCTGCCCAGCGAGGAGATCGCGCCGACCTTCACCCTGGCCTCCCTGCGCCTGCCCACCAACCTGCCGGTGAGCCTGCCCTCGCGCCTCGTGCAGCAGCGCCCGGACGTGAAGGCGGCCGAGGCCAACGTGCAGCAGGCCAGCGCGGCGGTGGGGGTCGCGGTGGCCAACCGCCTGCCGCAGTTCAACATCACCGCCAATGGCGGTGCCAGCGCGGTGCGGATCGCGCAGCTCGCGACCTCGGCGGCCTCGTTCTACGGCATCGTCGGCACCGTGGCGCAGCCGATCTTCGATGCCGGGACCCTGTTCCGGCGCCAGCGCGCGGCCGAGGAGGCGCTGAACGAGGCCCAGGCCCAGTACCGGGCCGTGGTGATCGGCGCCTTCCAGAACGTCGCCGACACCTTGCGCGCGCTCCAATCCGACGCCAAGGCGGTGGCGGCGGCCTCCGCCGCCGAGCGGGCCACCGGCGAGAGCCTCGGCCTGATCCGCAAGCAATACGCGGCGGGCGCCCTCAACAGCACCCAGGTGCTGATCGCCCAGCAATCCTACCTCTCGGCCCTGGTGACCTCGGCGGGCGCGCGCGCCAACCAGTATGCCGACACCGCCGCCCTGTTCCAGGCCCTCGGCGGCGGCTGGTGGAACCGCACCGACGTGAAGCCGGCGCCGCCGAGCACGGACCCGGCGAAGTTCCTCTAGGGGCAGGGGCCGGGAACCGCCGGGCCGGGCAGGCCGGAGCGGCGCGGGCAAACCGTTCGTTACCAGGGGGTTAAGCCGCGATTTGTTGGCTTGGGCCGACGAGATGCGCTATAGCTTCGGGCAGGACACCGCACGGGTCGGCTCAGCGGCCGGAGACGCGCGCGACAACGCCGTGAGCGGGCGGGACCGACCCTTGCCGCCGACGCTCCGGACCCCGGACAGGTAGAGACCGAAGACCTTGGCAGAGAACGACATTCCGGGCGCCGGCACGCCACCGCCCGCCTCCGACATCAAGCCCGTATCCATCACCGACGAGATGAAGCGCTCCTACCTCGATTACGCCATGAGCGTGATCGTGAGCCGGGCGCTGCCGGACGCGCGCGACGGCCTCAAGCCCGTGCACCGGCGCATCCTCTACTCGGCCTACGAGAGCGGGCACCTGCCCGAGCGCAAATACGTCAAGTCGGCCCGCATCGTCGGCGACGTGATCGGCCTCTACCACCCGCACGGCGACCAATCGATCTACGACGCCTTGGTCCGCATGGCGCAGGACTTCTCGATGCGCCTGATGCTCATCGACGGGCAGGGCAATTTCGGCTCCGTCGACGGCGATCCGCCGGCCGCCATGCGCTACACCGAGTCGCGCCTCGCCAAGCCGGCCAACGCGCTGCTCGCCGACATCGACAAGAACACCGTCGACTTCCAGCCGAACTACGACGAGTCGCGCGAGGAGCCGACCGTCCTGCCGGCGCGCTTCCCCAACCTCCTCGTCAACGGCGCCGGCGGCATCGCGGTCGGCATGGCCACCAACATCCCGCCGCACAACCTCGGCGAGCTGATCGATGCCTGCGTCGCGCTCATCGACGATCCCGGCCTCTCGATCGAGCAGCTCACCGAGATCGTGCCCGGCCCCGACTTCCCCACCGGCGGCTCGATCCTCGGCCGCGCCGGCACCCGCCAGGCCTACGCCACGGGCCGCGGTTCGATCATCATGCGGGCGAAGTCCCACGTGGAGGAGCTGCGCAAGGAGCGCGAGGCGCTGATCTTCACCGAGATCCCGTATCAGGTGAACAAGGCGACGCTCATGGAGAAGATCGCCGAGCTCGTGAAGGAGAAGCGCGTCGAGGGCATCTCCGACCTGCGCGACGAATCCGACCGCGACGGCATGCGCATCGTCGTCGAGATTAAGCGCGACGCCATGGCGGACGTGGTGCTGAACCAGCTCTACCGCTTCACGCCCCTGCAATCGTCCTTCGGCTGCAACATGGTGGCGCTGAACGGCGGCCGCCCCGAGCTGATGAACCTGAAGGACCTGCTCCAGGCCTTCATCGACTTCCGCGAGGAGGTGGTGTCGCGGAGGACCAAGTTCCTCCTGAACAAGGCCCGCGAGCGCGCCCACGTGCTGTGCGGCCTCGCCATCGCGGTCGCCAACATCGACGAGGTCATCCGCCTGATCCGGACCTCGCCCGATCCCAACACCGCCCGCGACGCGCTGATGGCGCGCAGCTGGCCCGCCCACGACATCGCCCCGCTCATCGCCCTCGTGGACGATCCGCGCCACCGGGTCGCCGAGGACGGCACCTACCGCCTCTCCGAGGTGCAGGCCCGCGCCATCCTGGACCTGCGCCTGCAGCGCCTCACGGCGCTCGGCCGCGACGAGATCGGCGACGAGCTGAAGAAGCTCGCCGACGAGATCGCCGACTACCTCGACATCCTGCGCTCGCGCCTGCGCATCATGGGCATCGTCAAGGACGAGTTCGCGGAGGTCCGCGAGGCCTACGCCACCCCGCGCCGCACCGTGATCCTGGACTGGGACTCGAACGTCGAGGACGAGGACCTGATCCAGCGCGAGGACATGGTCGTCACCGTGTCCCATGCGGGCTACGTCAAGCGCGTGCCGCTCTCGACCTACCGGGCGCAGCGCCGGGGCGGCAAGGGACGCTCGGGCATGTCGACCCGCGACGAGGATTTCGTCACCCGCCTGTTCGTGGCCAACACCCATACGCCGGTGCTGTTCTTCTCGAACCAGGGCCAGGTCTACAAGGAGAAGGTCTGGCGCCTGCCGATGGCGGCGCCGAACGCCCGCGGCAAGGCGCTGGTCAACATCCTGTCGATGGATGCCGGCACCGAGCGCATCACCACCATCATGCCGCTGCCCGAGGACGAGGCCTCCTGGGAGACCCTCGACGTCATGTTCGCCACGGCGAGCGGCAGCGTGCGCCGGAACAAGCTCTCGGACTTCGTGCAGGTGAACCGCGCCGGCAAGATCGCCATGAAGCTCGATGCGGGCGACCACATCGTCCACGTGGAGATCTGCCGCGCCGACCAGAACGTGCTGCTCACCACGCAGGCCGGCCAGTGCATCCGCTTCCCCGTCGAGGACGTCCGCGTCTTCAAGGGCCGCGATTCCACCGGCGTGCGCGGCATCAGCCTGGGCAAGGACGACCGCGTCATCTCGATGACGATCCTCAACGCCTTCGACGCCTCCCCCGAGGAGCGGGCGGGCTACCTGAAGATGCGCCGCGCCGTGATCGGCGACGGGGTCGAGGGCGAGGAGACCGCGAGCCCCGAGGCGGAGGAGGGCGTGGCCGAGGCCAGCGCCATCTCCCTGGACCGCTACAACGACATGGGCGCTGCCGAGCAGTTCGTCCTCACCCTGTCCGAGCGCGGCTACGGCAAGCGCACCTCGTCCTACGAGTACCGGACCTCGGGCCGCGGCGGCAAAGGCATCACGGCGATGCGGGTCAACGCCCGCAACGGCAACCTCGTGGCCTCCTTCCCGGTGCAGCCCTCCGACCAGATCATGCTGGTCACCGATGGCGGCCAGCTCATCCGCGTGCCGGTGGACGACATCCGCATCGTCGGCCGCGCCTCGCAGGGCGTGACGGTGTTCAACACGGAGAAGACCGAGAAGGTCGTGTCCGTCGAGCACATCGAGGGCGAGGACGAGAGCGAGGGCGGCGACGAGGCCGTGTAGGGCCCCGCGAACCGCACCGCGTCGCGCGGGCGGCCCGGCGGCCGTCCGCGCGACGCCGAGCGGCTTAAGCCGTTTTCGTGTCCGGGCCGGAGGTTCCGTTTCGGGACGAAATGCTCTACCCCGGGCCGCGATGATCCGCACCGCCCTCTATGCCGGCTCGTTCGACCCGGTCACGAACGGACACCTCGACGTCATTCGTCAGGCGTGCCGGCTCGTGCCGAGCCTCGTCATCGCCATCGGCGTGCATCCCGGCAAGGCGCCGATGTTCTCGCCCGAGGAACGCGCCGAACTCCTGCACGCCACCTGCGGCCCCCTGGCCGAGGCCGAGGACACCGAGCTGACGATCGTGACTTTCGACGACCTCGCGGTCACGGCGGCGCGGCGGGTCGGCGCCACCGTCTTCATCCGCGGCCTGCGCGACGGCACCGACCTCGATTACGAGATGCAGCTCGCCGGCATGAACGGCGCCATGGCGCCGGAGGTGCAGACCGTGTTCCTGCCCGCCTCCACCGGTGTCCGGCCGATCACCGCCACCCTCGTCCGCCAGATCGCGGCCATGGGCGGCGACGTCTCGCCCTTCGTGCCGCCGCTGGTGGCGGCGCGCCTCGCCCAGCGCTTCGCCGCGGCCTGAGCCACTCCTCGTCACGACCAACGAAAGCATGCTGACCCCATGGCCTTTGGACTGAATCGCCGCCTCGCCCTCCTCAGCCTCGCCGGCCTGCTCGCCACGACCCCCGCGGCCTGGGCGGTGGACGACAACACCGTCTACCTCGACACCAAGGATGGCCGCGTCACCATCGAGCTGCGTCCCGAGATCGCCCCGAAGCACGTCGCCCAGCTCAAGACCCTGATCAAGCAGGGCTTCTACAACGGCCTCAAGTTCCACCGGGTGATGGACGGCTTCATGGCCCAGACCGGCGACCCGAAGGGCAACGGCACCGGCGGCTCCAGCCTGCCGAACATCCCGGCCGAGTTCTCGCAGGCGCCGTTCCGCCGCGGCACGGTGGGCATGGCCCGGTCGTCCGAGCCGAACTCGGCCAACTCGCAGTTCTTCATCTGCCTCGGCGACGCGCCGTTCCTCAACGGCCAGTACACCGTGGTCGGCCTGGTCTCCTCGGGCATGGAGGCCGTCGACGCGATCAAGAAGGCGGCGCCCGGCGCCCCGGGCGGGGCGGTGCAGAACCCCGACAAGATCGTGAAGATGCAGATGGCGCAGGGAGCCAAGTAGTTTGCGGGGCGTCGGCCGCCACATCGGGGCGCTGGCGGTCTTCGCCGCCGCCGGGCTCCCCGTGCGGGCGGCGCCCTCCACCGGCCCTCTGACCCTGCCCGAGACCCTGCGGGGCACCGTCCAGGTCCCGCAGGCCGCGCCGCAGACGGGCATGGCCGACGGACAGAAGGCTCCCGACGGCCAGAAGCCGGCCGACACCCTGCGGGAGCTCTATCCCGTCCTCGCCGCGTGCTGGGAAGTCCCCGAGGGTCTGGCTCGCTTCGAGCGCACCGAGATCACCGCCCGCTTCGCCCTGCGCCGGGACGGGTCCGTCATCGGCACGCCGCGCGTGACCTTCTCGACGCAGGATTCGGACACCCGCGCCTACCGCATCCTCACGGATGCGACCCTGGCGGCGATCCGGCGCTGCACGCCCGCCCGGATCACCCCCGCCCTCGGCGCGGCCATCGCGGGGCGCCCCATCGCGCTCCGCTTCATCTACCAAGGACCCAAGGGAAAAGGAGTCTAGACCCATGGCAGAGACCGAGACCATCATCCTCGAGACCAGCAAGGGCCGCGTCGTGATCGGGCTGCGCCCCGACCTCGCCCCGAACCATGTCGAGCGCCTGAAGACGCTCGCCGCGCAGGGCTTCTACGACGGCGTGCCGTTCCATCGCGTGATCGACGGCTTCATGGCCCAGACCGGCGACCCGACCGGCACCGGTTCGGGCGGCTCCGACCTGCCCGACCTCAATGCCGAGTTCAACGCCGAGCCGCACGTGCGCGGCACCTGCTCGATGGCGCGCACCAACTTCCCGCACTCGGCCAATTCGCAGTTTTTCATCTGCTTCGGCGATGCCCGCTTCCTCGACAAGCAGTACACCGTCTGGGGCAAGGTCGTGGAAGGCATGGACGTGGTCGACACCCTGAACAAGGGCGAGCCGCCGCGCTCCCCCGACAAGATCGTCAAGGCGACCGTCGGCGCGGCCTGATCCGGCCCGGACGATCCGAGCACGAAAATCCGATTTCGAGGGAAGTGTCCGCGCGAAGGTGCGGACACTTCTTTCGTTTTCGAACCCTGCGGGGCTTGGCACGGCACGCGCGGCCTGGGAGACCGCGTGCGATGACCGGCACCCTCCCGCTTCGCGACGTCCTTCTCGCCCTGGCGGTGGTGGCCGTCTGGGGCACCAACTTCGTCGTGATCCGGATCGGGCTCGACCACCTGCCGCCGCTGCTGTTCGCGGCGCTGCGCTTCGTGCTCGCCGCCCTGCCGGGCGTGTGGCTGCTGCGCCGTCCCGCCGTCCCGTGGCGCAACCTCGCCACCTACGGCCTGCTGATCGGGGCCGGACAATTCGGCCTGCTGTTCATCGCCATGCGCGGCCAGATCTCCCCCGGCCTCGCCTCACTGGTGATCCAGATCCAGGTCTTCTTCACCATCGGCCTCTCAATCCGCCTCACCGGCGAACGGGTGCCCGGCCACCAATGGGCGGCCCTCGGCCTCGCGGCGGCGGGCCTCGCCGTCATCGCCCTCCACACCGACGCCACGACGACGCCGCTGGGCCTCGGGCTCGTGGTCTGCGCCGCGGCGAGCTGGGCCGGCGGCAACATGGCGGCCAAGCGCAGCGGGGCGCGGTCGATGCTGCCCTACGTGGTCTGGGCGAGCCTGTTCTCGGCCCCGCCGCTCCTCGCCGCGTCGTTCGCCCTCGAGGGCTGGGAGGCCATCCGCGACGGCCTCCTGCGGGCCGACCGGGCGACCTGGGCCGCGGTGGCCTGGCAGTCGGTGGGCAACACCATGTTCGGCTACGCGGTCTGGGGCTGGCTGCTGTCGCGCCACCCCGCCGCCCTGATCACCCCGATGGCGCTGCTGGTGCCGGTCTTCGGCATGGGCGCCTCGGCCCTCTGGCTCGGCGAGCCGCTGCCGGCCTGGAAGCTCGGCGCCGCCGGCCTCGTCCTCGGCGGCCTCGCCCTCGGGCTGCTCTATCCGCGCTGGCGGGCGCGTGCGGCGGCCAGGAATGGCCCGGCCTGAGCGGCCCGCCCCCGCGTATCAGGTGTCTCCGCTCGCGGCGAGGCGGGCCTCGGCGGCCGCCAGGTCGTCCGGCCCATTGATGTTGGCGAAGGGGTCATCGGGCTCCGCCGGCCAGGACACCGCCACCGCGCCGTGGCGCCTGAGGAAGGCGCCGACCCGACGCTCGCCGCGGACGACCAGGGCCTCGCGCAGGTCCGCCCGCAGGGCCACCGGCCAGAGCGCCACCGTGAAGTGCTCGCGCCCGCCCGACGCCGCCATGGCGATGGCGTCGTCCCGCCCGGCCGCTTCGGCGAGGCGGGCGACGAGGTCGACCGGCAGGAAGGGCGCATCGCCGGAGACGCTGGCGACGTGGCGCGTGGTCGGGTGGTGGGCCGCCGCGTGCTCCAGCCCGGCGAGGACACCGGCGAGCGGCCCCGGATTGTCGGCCACCCCGTCGGGCACGATCGCGCCCGGAAAACCGGGGAAGCGGCCCGGATCGCCGTTGGCGTTGAGGATCACGCCGGCCGCGCATTGCGGGGCGAAGCGGGCCAGCACCCGGTCGAGCAGGGTGCGGCCGCCGAGGCGCCGCAGGGGCTTGTCGCCCCCGCCCATGCGGCGCGCGAGCCCGCCGGCGAGGATCACGCCCAGCACCGGCGGCATCGGCGGTTACTCGATGACGATGCGGGGCGCGGCCCGCGGAGCCGGTCCGCCGGTCAGGTTGCCCCAGAGCTTGGCGGCGATGCCGCGATAGACCTGCGCGTGCGGACCGTCGGGATCCACCGCCACCACCGGGCGGCCGGCATCCGAGGTCTCGCGGATCGTCATGTTCAGCGGGACCTCGCCGAGGAACGGCACCTCCAGCCGCTCGGCCTCGGCCCGCGCGCCGCCATGCCCGAAGATGTGGGAGGCCGTGCCGCAATGCGGGCAGATGAAGGTCGCCATGTTCTCGATGACGCCGAGGATCGGCACCGCGACCTTTCGGAACATCGTGACGCCGCGGCGCGCGTCGATGAGGGCCAGATCCTGCGGCGTCGAGACGATCACCGCTCCCGAGAGGGGGGTCGCCTGGGCCATGGTGAGCTGCGCGTCGCCGGTGCCGGGGGGCATGTCGACCACGAGGACGTCGAGCTCGCCCCAGGCGACCTCGCGCAGCATCTGGGTGATGGCCGACTGCACCATCGGCCCGCGCCAGATCATCGCCGTCTCGGGTTCGATCAGGAAGCCGATCGACATCACCTTGATGCCGAAGCCCTCCATGGGCGCCAGCAGCCGCTCCTCGATGACGCGCGGCTTGCCCGACAGGCCGAACAGCTTCGGCACCGAGGGGCCGTAGATGTCGGCATCGAGCAGGCCGACCTTCAGGCCCTGGGCCGAGAGGGCGAGGGCGAGGTTGCAGGCGGTCGTCGACTTGCCGACGCCGCCCTTGCCGGAGGCGACGGCCACGATGTGGCGCACGCCCGGAAGAGCCGGACCGGTCCGCGGCGGCGGCGGCGCGGCGGGACGGCCGGGGGCGGGCGGCTGCGGGGCCGCGGCCTGAGGGGCGTTCTGGGCCGGCTGGTTCGGGCCGCGCTCGGAGGTCAGGCTCGCGAAGACGCCGGAGACGCCGGGCGTGGCCAGGATCGCGCCCTCGGCCTGGCGCCGGATCGGCTCGAAGCGCTCGGCCTCGCTGGGGTCGATCAGGATCGAGAACATCACCCGGCTGGTCGGGTCGACCACCACCTGCGACAGGCGCCCGGAGGCGGGCAGGGTGGTGCCCGCGGCATCGACGGTCACGCTCGAGAGCACCTTCAGGACGTCGTCACGGGTGATCGCCAAGGTTCGGGCTCCTGGCCGCGTCCGGCCGGGGGCCGAGGCGCGGAGACACTTCGGGGATCGCGCATGCCGCGGCCCCGGCCGGGCCGCGCGCGACGAACCCATGCGACAGCACAAGCCGTGACGGAGCGCAAGCGCTTCCCCCGCATGCCGGGGGCGAGACCCCTCGTCGCGGCAGGCGTCCCGACCGATCCGGGCGGGCCACGCGACGCGCCCCGATTTCGATCAATTCGTTCAGATTCCGGTAGGCATGAGTCGAGGGGAGGGGCGGAGCCTTGCGTCCGCCGGGCCATCCGCAACGTTCGGTGCAACACGAAGAGGACGCCCACCGGCGGCCTCGACCGCTGCAGGATCCCTCCACCGTGCCCCCCTGGTTCCGCCTGCCACCCTGGTTTCGCTCCCGGTCTCCTGCGCCCGTCGGGGCGCCGAGGCCCCGGCCGCGCGGTGAGGTCGCCGATCGCGACCTGACCATGAGCCCGTATCTCCTGCGCTTCTCCCGGCCGGTCTCGGCCCGCTACGAGATCGACACCGGCCGGGAGCGGGCGCTCCACCTGCGCCGCACGATCCTGATCGGGCTCGTGTTCCACAACGCCTACAACCTGACCACCGCCCTGCTCATGCCGGACATGCTGCCCCTGGCGCTGGCCCTGCGGCTGTTCCTGGTCACGCCGCTCGGCCTGCTGCTGGCCTGGTCGGTCACCCGGATGCCGGGTCCGCGGCGCGAGCGCATGGTCACGGCCACGATGCTGCTGGTCACCGCGGTGCCGATCCTGCTGTTCAGCCTGGAGCGGGAGGCGATGAGCGCCATCTGCTACATCGAGTACCCGCTGATGATGGTGTTCGCCACCATGATGCTGGTGCTGCGCTTCCCCCACGCGCTGATCCTCACCGGCCTCAGCGCGGCGGCCTCCTTCGCCAGCCTCGCCCTGCGGGTCGACCTGCCCCCCGAGCTCGCCCTCTGCCTGGCGTTCCAGACCGTGGCCGGCGCCTTCTTCGTCCTCTACGGCAACCACCAGATCGAGGGCGTGCGCCGGCGTTCCTACCTCGTCTCCCTGCGGGAGATCCTGCGCTCGGCCGGCCTCGAGCAGGACCGGCGCGTGCTCACCGCGCTGTCGGAGACGGACGCCCTCACCGGCCTCGCCAACCGCCGCGCCCTCGACGGCGCCCTGTCCGCCACGGCCGGCGACGCGCGCGGGCTCGCCCTGCTGATGATCGACGTCGACCACTTCAAGCGCTTCAACGACGCCTACGGCCACCCGGCCGGCGATGCCTGCCTGCGCCGGATCGCCGAGGCCCTGGCGGGGGAGACGCGCGGCGGGCGGGACTGCGTCGCCCGCTACGGCGGGGAGGAGTTCTCCGTGCTGATGCGCGGCTGCGACGATCGCGCCGTCGCCCGGGTGGTCCGGCGCCTGCGCGCGGGCATCGCCGCCCTGGAGATCCCGCACGCGGCGCGGGGCGACGGCGAGCCCTTCGTCACCGTGAGCATCGGCGTCGCCGTGGCCCCGGCCGGACGCACGACGTCCCCGTCCGAGCTCCTGGCCGAGGCGGATGCCGCCCTCTACGAGGCCAAGGGGCAGGGCCGGAACCGCCACGTAGTCCGCGTGGTCGACGGGGCGGCCGTCCTCCTCCACGACCGCCGCCTCGGCCGGCTCGGCGCCCTGCGCCGCAAGCCGGTCCGCCCGGCCGCCCAGGGCGGGTCCGCGCTGCCCCCGGCGGCGCGCCTCTCCGAAACCAATGCGGCCCTGGCTCGTTGAGCACACGATCCGGCCGCCGATCGCCGCGCCGGAAAGCCATTCGTCGAGTTGGAGACTGCAATCCCATGCACCAGGGCAACCACCGCGACCACGAGGGCGCCAAGAAGCTGTTCGCCCTCATCAAGGACGTCAAGGTCGCGATGATGACCACCGCCGACCAGGACGGGAAGCTCTACAGCCGCCCGATGTGGTGCCAGGAGGCGGACGAGAACGGCGACCTGTGGTTCTTCACCAAGCTGCACTCCCCGAAGACCGCCGAGATCAGCAAGGACAACCAGATCAACCTCGCCTACTCGGATCCGTCGAGCCAGACCTACGTCTCGATCGCCGGCAAGGCCGAGATCGTCACCGACCAGGCGATCATCAACGACAAGTGGAGCGAGAGCCTGAAGACCTGGTTCCCCAACGGCAAGGAGGATCCCGAGGTCGCCCTCCTGCGCGTCCACCCCGATAAGGGCGAGTACTGGGACAGCCCGAACGCCACGATGCTGCACATCTACGGCTACGTGAAGGCCGCGCTGACCGGCGAGTCGCCCAAGACCGAGACCAAGAAGGTCGACCTCGCCTGAACCCCGGGCCCGGACGTTCCCGGAGGGCGGCGTGCCGAGGGGCGCGCCGCCCTCTTTCGTTCGGCGGGTCGATCTGACGGACCTGCCTCGCGCCGGCGATCCGACCGCGGCACGCCGGTCGTTCCGGGACCGGCCCAGAGCCCGAGACGGGTCCGGGCCGACGCAGCGGGAGCGGCCCGACCGAAGGGCGTCGCCCTCAATTCGCCCGGGCGACCTCGACGAGGTTGTCCGAGAAGGACGGGGCGTGGCCCATGTCGGTGAAGGCCCCCGACGAGATGCTGTTGACCGTGCCCTCGTTGAGCTGGCGCCAGTAACCCAGCGTCGCGACCACGATGCCGGCCTTCACGTCGTCGGTGATGCGCGCCACGCCCTTGAAGGCGCCGCGGTCGTTGGCGACCTGGACCTTGTCGCCGTCCCGGATGCCGCGGGCATCGGCGTCGGCCTGGCTGATCATCACGAACTGCTCGCCCTGGCCCTTCTGCTTGTCCTCCATGTTCGCGTAGCAGGAGTTCAGGAAGTAGTGGCTTTTCGGCGAGACGATGTTGAGCGGGAAGCGCTTGGCCAGCTCCGGGTCGTTGGCGTGAGATTCCCGCGGGCCGAGGTAGTCGGGCAGCGGGTCGAGCGCCTCGCCGGGCTGGAAGCCCTCGTACATCTGCCGGAACGGCGGGGCGACGAAGTTCGTGGCGCCCTCGACCTTGAGCATGCACTTGCCGGTCGGCGTCGGGAAGTTGCCGTCCCGGTGCGGCGCCCGGTCGTCCGGCGTGCCGACCTTGAGGCGGGCGAAGCCGTGCTCGCGCATGTACTGGAGGTCGATGCCCTCGCAGGCCGGCGAGCTCCAGTCGACGTAGTGCTCCAGGCACTCCGTGTCGGTCCACTTGAAGTTCTCTTCCTCGAAGCCGAGCCGGGCGGCGAGCTGGCGGAAGATCTCGTTGTTCGGGATCGCCTCGCCCGGCGCGTCCGCACACTTGGTGTTGTAGGTCAGGTAGAGGTGGCCCCAGGACAGGATCATGTCCTCCATCTCCGCCCCCATCGTGGCCGGGAGCAGGATGTCTGCGTAGGAGGCGGTGTCCGAGATGAAGTGCTCGGCCGAGACCATGAACAGGTCCTCGCGCATCAGCCCCTCGACGATCTTGTCGGTCTCGGGCGCCTGGGTGACCGGGTTCGAGTTCCAGCACATCATCGACATGATCGGCGGGTCGAGCTTCATCTCGCCGGTGAGCGCGCGTCCGATCTGCAGGTTCGAGACGACGCGGGTGCCCTCGGGGATCAGGTCGGGCCGGCACATCACGTCGAACTTGTAGGGGTGCTCCCAGACGCCGAACTGGGTGACGCCGCCGCCGACGTGGCGCCAGGCGCCCGTCAGCGCCGGAATGCAGGTGACGGCCCGGATGGTCTGGCCGCCGCCGTAGTGGCGCTCCAGGGCCACGCCCATGCGGATCGCGGCCGGCTGCGCGGTGGCGAGTTCGCGGGCGAGCTTGCGGATGTCCTCGGCCGGGACGCCGGTGATCGCGGCGGCCCATTCCGGGGTTCGGGTGCGGGCCCGCTCCTTCAGCTCCTCGAAGCCGACGGTGTGATTGTCGACGTAGTCCTGGTCGACCAGGCCCTCTTCGATGATCGAATTGATCAGCGCCATGGCCAGCGCGCCGTCCGTGCCGGGCTTCGGGGCGACGTGCCAGTCGGCCGCCTTGGCGGTGCGCGAGGCGTAGGTGTCGATCACGACGACCTTGGCGCCCTTCTTCTGGGCGTCCTTGACGATGGCCCAGTGGTGCAGGTTCGTGCTGACCGAGTTGCAAGCCCAGATCACGATGTACTTGGAATGGATGTAGCTGTCCGGGTCGAGGCCGGCGGTCGGGCCGACGGTGAGCAGCCACGCCGTGCAGGAGCCCTCGCCGCAGAAGGTGCGCTCCATGACCGTGGCGCCCATCCGGTTGAAGAAGGCGTCGCCGCCGTTCAGCCCGTGCACGAGGCCCTGGTTGCCGAGGTAGCTGTAGGGCGCGATGGCTTCGCGGCCGTACTGATCGATGATCGCCTTCCAGCGGCTCACGATGGTGTCGAGCGCCTCGTCCCAGGTGATGCGCTCGAACTGCTTCGTGCCCTTCGGCCCGACGCGCTTCATCGGATAGAGCAGCCGGTCCGGATGGTAGTGGCGCTTCTCGTAGTCCTTCAGCTTCACGCAGAGGCCGCCCCGGGTCATCGGATGGTCCGGATTGCCGCGCACGCTGAGCAGTTCCCCGTCCTTGACCTCGAACAGCATCGAGCAGGTATCCGGGCAGTCATGCGGACAACCGCCGAAGAAGGTCTCGGTCAGGCTCTCGGCCTGAGCGACGAGCAGGGAATCGGGCTTGACGATCTCGTTCATGGTTCCTCCACGGCCGAGCGTCCCGTCTTATTGTTCCTGACGAGCCGGCCCGGTGCCCGAGCAGGATGCACTTAAGTGCGAACAATTCCAAATTACGTTTCGGCGAAGACGGGCTCGCGCTCGGACCACCATCCGCGTCGACCGATTGACTCGACCCGCGCTGCCATGCGCCTCTGCGGCCGCGCGGGCGCCGGGGGCGCCCTCTGAAGGGCCGTGATCCGAACCATGCTCGATCTCGCCACGCGGGTGTACAACCACAGCTTCAAGATCGACCCGATCGTCCGGTCGCTGCTCGACACGGACTTCTACAAGCTCCTGATGGCGCAGACGATCTTCCGCCGCCATCGCGACGCCCGCGTCACCTTCGGCATCCAGAACCGCTCGCGGCAGGTGCGGCTGGCCGAGTTCGTCGATGCCGGGGAGCTGCGCGAGCAGCTCGACCATGCCCGCTCGGTCCGCCTGAGCCGGGGCGAATCCACCTGGCTGCGCGGCAACACCTTCTACGGCCAGCGCCAGATGTTCTCGGCCGACTTCATGGACTGGCTCGAGGGCTTCCGTCTGCCGGACTACGAATTGGAGGCCCGGGACGGGCAGTACGTCCTGACCTTCCACGGTCCCTGGCTCGAGACCACCATGTGGGAGGTGCCGGCGCTGGCCATCCTCAACGAGCTGCGCACGCGGGGCGTGGTGCGCCACCTCGGCAAGCTCGACCTGCAGGTGCTCTACGCCCGGGCCATGACCCGGGTCTGGGAGAAGATCGAGCGGCTGCAGCGCCTGCCCGGCCTCTCCATCGCGGATTTCGGGACCCGGCGCCGCCACGGCTTCCTGTGGCAGGACTGGTGCGTCGAGGCGATGCACGAGGCCCTGGGCGACCGCTTCCTCGGCACCTCGAACTGCCTGATCGCCCTGCGCCGCGAGGTCGAGGCCGTGGGCACCAACGCCCACGAGCTGCCGATGGTCTACGCGGCGCTGGCCGACGACGATGCGGGCCTCGCCCGCGCCCCCTACGACGTGCTGGCCGACTGGCAGCAGGATTACGCCGGCAATCTCCTGGTGATGCTGCCCGACACCTACGGCACCACCGGCTTCCTGCGCCACGCCCCCGACTGGATGAACGCCTGGACCGGCATCCGCATCGACTCGAAGGAGCCGATCGCCGGCGGCGAGGAGGCCATCGCCTGGTGGCGCTCGCGCGGCTCGGACCCGCGCGAAAAGCTCGCGATCTTCTCCGACGGGCTCGACATCGACACCATCGAGGCGATCCACGCCCATTTCCACGGCCGGATGCGGATCGGCTACGGCTGGGGCACGCTGCTCACCAACGATTTCCGCGGCCTGGTGCCGGACGGCCGCCTCGACCCGATCTCCATCGTCTGCAAGGTGATCGCCGCCGACGGCCGGCCCACCGTGAAGATCTCCGACAACCCGTCGAAGGCGATCGGCCCGGCCGAGGAGATCGCGCGCTACACCCGCGTCTTCGGCGACGTAGGCCAGGCGGCGATGCCGGTGGTGGTCTGAACGGGGTTCAGCCCGGGGACTGGACGATGACCCCGTACCAGCCGAGCCCCGCATAGGTCTCGTAGCCGGGCGTGCGGTGGAAGGCGACGATCCGGCCGGTGCGGGGATCGAGGTCGGCGCCGCTCACGCGGCCGTCCGCGGGCAGCGGCAGGGTCTCCTCCAGCACGCCGCGGCCGTCCGAGGCCGCGATCACCCGGTGGCGCGCATCGACGAGGAGGACCCGGGTGCGGGCCCGGTCCTCGCCCGCCACCCGCACGCCGTCGACGATGGCGCGGGCCTGGGCCTGCCAGTCGAAGTGGATCGCCAGGACGCCGATCGGCCGGGCGCGGCTGTGGCCGTCCGCGCGGACGCTGGCGCAGTAGGTCGCCACCTGCGCCCCGCCGAGGCCGGGCTGGCCCGCCACGTCGGCGGCGACGTAGGCATCCCCGTCGGGGAGGGCGGCCGCGCGCCGGAACCAGTCCTGGTCGGCGACATTGCGCCCGACGAGGCCGGGATAGCGCTCGGGCCGGCCATGGGCGAGCACGTTGCCCTGCAGGTCGCAGAGCCAGAGGTCGAGATAGACCGTGTAGGCGTCGAGGATGATGCCCAGCCGCCGGGTGGCGTGGGCGGCCGCCTCGGGGGTCGGAGCCACGGCGCAGGCCACCATGGCCGCGTCGGTGGCCCACCAGCGCACGTCGCAGGTGCGCTCGTAGAGGTTGCGGTCGATGAGCTCGACCGCGTTGAGGGCGAGGTCGATCAGCCGGTCGGTCTGCGACACCTCGGCGAAGCTCCGGACCCGGACCTGGAGGCCGGCGATGCGGCTCGACAGCTCGACCTCGAGCGCCCGGGCGACGCCCTCGACCTCGGCGCCGATCGCCCGCACCTCCTGCGCCACCACCGAGAAGCCGCGGCCCATCTCGCCGGCGCGGGACGCCTCGATCAGGGCGTTCAGGGCGAGCATCTTGACCTGTCCGGTGATCGCCTGGATGCGCCGGCTCTTGTCGGACGAGATCCGCTGGAGCTCTGCGATCTCGGCGGCGATCCCGCGCAAGTTCGTGGCGTCGGGCGCGGCGCCAACATCCATCGCCGTGTCGTGCAAAACCGCCTCCAATCTTCGCCGGACTTCGATCGTCGTCGCGCGTCGGCAATTTCTACGAAAACAGGCTTATCATTCGATTAAAGCCCGTTCCTCCGCCAGTTGCCGCGCCTCCATCGCCGGCCCTATCCTTCGTTGTCTCGTCCTAGACCCTGATGGTCGACCTGGATCGTCAAACAAGTCTTTCGCGTCTTCGCAGATCGAGCAGCCATGATCGCGCCCGGCGGCGACCGGATGGCAGCACAGCGGCCCGGCTCGCAAGACCTCTCGCTGTAACGCGGCCCGTGCCGGCTCCGCTTCTCTCGGCCCATACGAGCGAGATCGTCGCGGCCTCCTGGGAATGATCTTCCGAAAGCCCGGGCCATCCGGCTCCCGGACGTACACTTGCCTGCGCGAGGCCGCCGCCGAGCCATGCGGCGAATGCAGTCTCGCTCCGGTCCGATCACGGTTTCGCGACGCGACGAACCGCCGGGAGGGATCGATTGTCCGGGGCGCTTCGTTCTTCTCGCGGCGATGCCGGCCGGAGGGCCGGCCCCGCCGCGTCGCGTCTGGAACACGGAATTCGGAATGGCCCTGCGATCACCCCCGAAGCCGTCCCTCGTCCCGCCGCGACCGACCCGCATCGCGGCGGCCGGCACGCCGACCCAGGCCCTGACCTCGCCGATCATCGTCGCCGCCCTGATCATGGTCGGGCTCTATGTCGGGCGCGACGTGCTGATCCCGATCGCCATCGCGATCCTGCTCTCCTTCGTCCTCGGCCCCCTGGTGAACCTGATGCGGCGCTGGCATTTCGGCCGCTTCCTCTCGGTGGCGGCCTCGGTCCTCCTGGCGCTCGGCACCGCCGCCGCCCTGGCGACGCTGATCGGCGTCCAGCTCGCCGACATCGCCAAGGACGTGCCGCGCTACCGCAGCACCATCGAGCGCAAGATCGAGGGCCTCAACGACACGCCGGCCGGGCGACTCGCCGGCTACGTCGCCAGCATCGGCCGGACGATGCACGAGAGCCACGAGGAGCCGAAGCCCGAGCCCAAACCCGAATCCCGGGCCAATCCCGTCCCGCCCGAGAAGGCGATCCTGGTCGAGGTGAAGGAGCGGGTGCCGGGGCCGGTGACCCTGGCGGGCACGCTGCTCTCGCCGATCCTGCACCCGCTGGCCACCATCGGCATCGTCTTCGTGGTGCTGCTCTTCCTGCTGATGCAGCGGGAGGACCTGCGCGACCGCATGATCCGGCTCGCCGGCTCCAGCGACCTCCACCGCACCACGGTGGCGATGGACGACGCCGCCAAGCGCCTCAGCCGCTACTTCCTGGTCCAGCTCGGCCTGAACGCTTCGTTCGGGCTGGTGGTCGGCATCGGGCTGTACGTCCTCGGCGTGCCGAACCCGGTCCTGTGGGGCATCTTCTCGGCGCTGATGCGCTTCGTGCCCTATGTCGGCGCCTTCGTTTCGGCCCTGTTCCCCCTGGCGCTGGCGGCCGCGATCGATCCCGGCTGGTCGATGGTGATCGGGACGCTGATCCTGTTCCTCATCCTGGAGCCCCTGGTCGGGCACTTCATCGAGCCGATGCTCTACGGCCAGTCCACCGGCATGTCGCCCTTCGCGGTCCTGGTCTCGGCCCTGTTCTGGACCTGGCTCTGGGGACCCGTCGGCCTGCTCCTCTCGACGCCGCTGACGGTCTGCCTCGTGGTGCTCGGGCGCCACGTCGACAAGCTCGAATTCCTCGACGTGCTGTTCGGGGACCGGCCGGCCCTGACGCCCGTGGAGAACTTCTACCAGCGCATCCTGGCCGACGACCCGGAGGAGGCGCAGGAGCATGCCGACCTCATCCTCAAGACCTGCTCGCTCACGGCCTATTACGACGAGGTGGTGGTGAAGGGCCTCGAGCTCGCCGCCCGGGACGCCGCCCGGGGCGTGCTCACCACCGAGCAGAAGAACGACATCCGGGCCAGCGTCGGCGGCCTCGTCGAGGAGATGGCCGACCGCGACGACCTGCGCAGCGACACCGAGGCCAAGGCCGATCCGGACGCGCCGCGTCCCGACCCCGTGCCGGAGGCCTGGCGGCCCGCCGGCACCGTCCTGTGCGTGGCCGGGCGCAGCTTCGTCGACGAATCCGCCTGCGCGATCCTGGCCCAGCTCCTGGCCAAGCGCGGGATCGGCGCCCGGGTGGTGCCGTTCTCCGACGTGGCCCGGGCGCGGATCGGGGCGTTCGATCCCGGCCCGGCCCGGCTCGTCTGCATCGTGTCGATGGCGATCAGCGGGGAGCCCACGCACCTGCGCCGGCTGGCCGAGCGCCTGCGCCGCACGCTGCCGGGCGCCTGCTTCGTCCTCGGCCTGTGGCAGGCGGACGATGCCGGCCTCGACGAGGCGACCCGGCGCCGCGCGGTGGATGCCGACATCCACGTCTCGTCCCTGCGGGCCGCCGTGGAGGCCGTGGTGGCCGCCGCGCACGGGACCCGCGGCCCGGCCGCCGAGGCGCCGGAGCCGGAGACCGAGTTTGCCCGGGTGCAGCCGATGCCGGTCTGACGCCGGCGAATGCGGTTTTGGGCTTGACCGCCGCCCCCTCCGTCCGCTTCGCTCCCCGGCATTCCGGGGTCCCGACGGACGGGGCCTCGCCTGAGGGGAGTGCCGATGGGCGTCGTCGATCTCGCGCGGTTCATGGACGATCTCGCCACCGCCTCGGGGCAGGCGATCCTGCCGTTCTTCCGCGCCGCCTTCGGCATGGACGACAAGGCCCGCGGCGGGGCCGCCTTCGACCCGGTGACCGAGGCCGACCGGGCCGCCGAGGTGGCGATGCGCGGCATGATCCGGCGGCAGCTGCCGACCCACGGCATCCTCGGGGAGGAATTCGGCTCGGAGAACCTCGACGCCGAATGCGTCTGGGTCCTCGACCCCATCGACGGGACCCGGGCTTTCGTCGCCGGCCTGCCGACCTGGGGGACGCTGATCGGCCTGACCCATCACGGCGCGGCGGTGCGCGGCCTGATGCACCAGCCCTATCTCGGCGAGCTGTTCTCCGGCGACGGCGCCCAGGCCCGCCTGCGCGCGCCGCGCGGCGAGCGCCAGCTCCTGACCCGTCGCGGCACCGCCCTCGGCCAGGCGATCCTCGCCACCACGGACCCGCGCCTGTTCGCGGAGGGCGAGGAGCGCGAGCGCTTCCGCGGCCTCGAAGGCGCGGTGCGCCTCTCGCGCTACGGCACCGACTGCTACGCCTATTGCATGCTCGCCGCCGGCCAGGTCGACCTCGTGGTGGAGGCCGGTCTCAAACCCTACGACATCGTCGCGCTGATCCCGATCATCGAGGGCGCGGGCGGCATCGTGACGACCTGGGACGGCGGCCCGGCCACCGGGGGCGGACGCATCGTCGCCGCCGGGGACCGCCGCCTGCACGAGGCGGCCCTGCGCCACCTTAATCCGTGAGGCGCAGCCCTCACGCCGCCTTCGTGGCTCACGCACCCGGCGGTTCGATTCCCACGCCGGCCGCGCGCGCGCGAGGTCCGCAGCGCGAGGTCCGCAGAGGGTCGATTTCCGCCGGTCCACCCTGAGGCTGGGAACGCCGTCGGCGGACCATCATGCGAGGCTTCCGCCGGTGCTTTCTCGAAGGCCCGGATCGATGCTTGCGAGGATCGATGCGTGCGAGACACGGCCGCCGTCCCACGGCGTCGTGGCGCCGGCATACCCCGACGACGTCCTTACGTCTCGCGCAGCCATTTCCAGACGTGCTGCACCGTCCCTCGACCGCCGCCTTGCTGGACCACCCGACGCTCGCCGCGCCAGGCCTGAGGGGGAGCGCCGTAGCGCTTGCGGAAGCTGCGGCTGAGCTGGGAGACGCTGCTGAAGGCAAACACCTCGGCCAACCGGCCGATGGTCCGCCTCTCCATCGGATCGGCCAGAGCGTCGCGCACCGCCCTCAAGCGCTCGCCTTGCACGAAGTGCATCACACCCCCCTCCGGCTCGAACATTCGGTAGAGGGTGGACCGCGAGACCAGCATCTGCGCGGCGATGAACTCGGGCGACAGGTCGTTCCGCGACAGATTGGCCTGCACGATCATCCTGGCCAGCGCCATCAGGCCGCCGTCGAGTTCGCGGCCATCCAACACATCCGTGGCCTGCGAAGCATCGAGGAGACGGCGCAGGAAGGCGACGAACTCCCCTGCGAAGGCCTCGGCTTCGTCCGCGAGCGTGGTCGGCAACCGGCGGTAGATGTCGAGGATGCGCGCGGCCAGGAGCCGGTTGCGGGCCGCATCGAAGCGCAAGCCGTGCTCCTCGAGCGGCAGCCCGTGAAGGCGGGTGGTCGGCACGGCGATGCCGATCGCGTCGGCTCGGTCGAGCGTGCCATCGAGCAGGTGACGGCGGCCGATGAACGTCACGGTCCCGGGCGAAGCCGACACGTCCTTGCCACCGACGGTGCCCTGGAAGCGGCCAGAGCGGTAGAGCTGGACCATGTAATGGTCGGGACCGGCATCGACGCGTCGGCGGTCCCGTTGGAGCCGCTGAGTCGAGAGCAGCGAGCGATGGGTGACGAGATCGCTGATCTGGTAGGCTACGTTGGCGCCGAAGGGCAGCGGGGCGGATCGCGTCGTCGGGCTGACCGCGTACATCGGCGCCAGGAGGGTGCGCCATCGCTCGAAAGCCTCGCCCGGAGGCAAGCCTGACGTCGTCAGGAAGAAGGACGGCAGGCCCGCCTCAGCCGTCGTCGCGTCTGCAGTCAACGGGCCACATCCCGCACTATCCGGCCCATTCGGCGGAAGAGGCTAGGCATGAAGTCCTCGACGGGGCAAGACAAATGCCTGTGTCCGGCCGGGACGGCGCACATCCGGCGCAAGCAGGGCGGGAGCAGGGCAAGCCCGCATCCACGGCGTGATCGGGTCGAGAGCCTCTCGGGTCGGGGATCGGCGTCAGGTTCGGACGCCTCACTGCCGCCGAGGCGCAGAGGCCCCTGGGGCTCACGCCCCCGGGGTCCCGAACGTCACGCCTCCAGCCGCGCGCGCTCGGCCGGTTCCGCCGCGTCCGAGCCCGGCATGAAGGCGTCGAAGGCCGCCCAGAAATCCTCCCGGATCGCATCGCGCTCCGACAGGATCTCGTGGCGCGCGCCGGGCAGCACCAGGATGTGCCCGGCCCGGAGGCGGCGGGCGAAGCGCTCGGTGGTGCGGGTGCCGCAGACGGGGTCGGCACCGGCCGCGACGATCAGGGTCGGCACCGCGATCCGTCCCGGCACGCCGGGCGCGGCGAGGCGCTTCATGGCCCGGAAGGCGCTGGCGAGCCAGGCGATGCTGGGATCGCCGACGGCCCCGGCCCCGACGTCGCGGGCCGCCGCCGCGTTGCGGGCGTAGCGCTTCGGGTCCCGGCACAGGCGGTTGTTCGGATAGGGCTTGGTGGCGATCGAGACCGCCGAGCCGAAGGGGATGTAGCGCCGGCCCCAGCCGATCCCGTGCAGGACGCGCGCGAGGAAGGCCGCGCCCGCGGGCCAGCGCACCATGCGGATCGACAGCATCGGCGCCACGGTGACGATGCGCCGGAACGGCAGCCAGCCGTCATGGGCGCCGGTGAGCGCGACGGCGCCGCCCATCGAATGCGCCAGGCAGAGATGCGGGTGGGGCATCAGCGGGCGCAGGATCGCGTCCTCGATCGCCTTCAGGTCGCGGCGGTAATCGTCGAAATGAGCGACGTGGCCCCGGTGGGGGTCGTCGACCTGGCGCTGCGATTCGCCCTGGCCGCGCCAGTCGAAGGCGACGACGGCGAAGCCCCGTCCGCGCAGGTCGGCGATGGTCTCGTAGTACTTCTCGATGAATTCGGCCCGGCCCTGGAGCAGGCAGACCGTGCCCTTCACCAGACGGGTGGTCGGGCGCCAATGGGCGGCCCGCAGCTCGATCCCGTCCTCGGTGCGCACCGCCTTCAGGGCTCCGCCCGGCGGAACGGGATTGTCGGAGGTGGAACGCAGGGTCAGCATCGACGAAGTCTCACGCAGAGAAAGGGACCGAAATTTTTGGCCTCGGCCGCGGCCCAGGCTCTTGCGAGGCTCAAACCCCGCTCCGATATCACGGGAGCACCGGCCAATACGGCGGTGCGACTGGTCCGGCCCACGGGCGGACCCGAATCCAGCATGTTGCTTCTTACGGAGAATGTGTGATGCGTCAGTTCGACCTTGCTCCCCTTTACCGCTCCACCGTCGGTTTCGACCGCCTGTTCTCGGCCCTCGACCAGTTCGTCAGCGCCGACGCGGCCCCGACCTACCCGCCCTACAACATCGAGCGCACCGGCGAGAACGCCTACCGGATCACGGTGGCGGTGGCCGGCTTCACGGATTCCGATCTCGCGATCGAGGTCAAGGAGAATGCGCTGACGCTGAAGGGCGAGCGCAAGTCCGACCCGGCCAAGCCGGCGGAATTCCTGCACCAGGGCATCGCGGCCCGCGCCTTCGAGCGTCGGTTCCAGCTCGCCGATTACGTCCAGGTGACGGGTGCCGCCCTGGAGAACGGCCTTCTTCACATCGATCTCGTCCGCGAGATTCCGGAGGCCAAGAAGCCGCGCCAGATCCAGATCGCCACCGGCCGCGCCCCGCAGGCTCCGGTGATCGAGGGCTCGGTGCAGCAGGCCGCCTGATCGGCGCCCATGGGTGTCCGGAGCGCCCCGGCCGCGAGGCCGGGGCGCTTTCCCCTGTTCAGAAGCCTCCGTCGAACCAGTCGTCGCGGCTCGGCTCCTTGCAGCGGTAGCCAACGAAGCAGCGCGGCGTATCCCCCGCGGGCACGAAGGCCGGCACCGTGATTTCGGTGACCTCGCAGAAACTGCGGTCGCGCACGAAGCGGTCATAGGTCGCCCCGCCGGTTCCGAGCACGAGACCGCCGCGGCGGTCCACCAGCGTCTTGGCCTGGCTGCAGGACATGCTCGTGGTGGAGGCCCGCTGGGCGAGGGCGGGCGCCGTGCAGGCGCAGAGAGCGAGGGCGATGGCGAGAACGCGGTTCGGCATGGCCGGTCAACGCGCGGCCCGCCCGGCCGATCCCGGACCGGCCTATCGCGTCGCGACCGCACCAGCCCCCGACAGCCCGCCCCGGGCGTCGCGCGCGGTCACAGGTCGCCGAAGATCAGCTGTCCCTGCGGGCTCGGCCGACGCGCGGGCGCATCGCCCTTGGGGCGCTTGGCCGCCGGCTTGCCCGTCGCCCGGCGCAAGGCCGGCCGCTGGGCCGGCGGATCGGCCCGGAGGCGCGCCTTCGCCTTGTCGCGGGCGATCGCCTCGGGGGCGTGCGGATCGTCGTCGAGCCACTTGCCGCGCTTGATCACCTCGTTGACCCGTCCCTGGTTCACCCCGACCTTGAAGGCGATCTCCTGCTGGGTCATGCCCGTGGAGGCGTGCAGGTCGAGGATGGCGCGGGCCAGTTCCGGGGTCATCTTCTGGCCGGTCAGGCGCCGGGCGGGCTTGATCGTGCGCGTGGCCCGGTCCCGCTCGCGCAGGCGCTCCAGCAGGGCGAGGGCCATGTGCATGCCGTGCTCGCGCAGGGACTCCTCGAATTCCTTCAACGTCGCCATCGTCGGCATCCTCATCGCCGCAGGGTTCCGTGAGACCGGAACCGCGACCGTTCCATCAACGCGACCGAAACGCCAGGGTTGCGCCTGACAGGGTCTCAGGGTTGGGCCGGTTCGCGCACCCTGACAACAGGCAAGATCCGTCATCCACCGCTATCCTCCTGTCCGGGCGGGGCAGGGCGGACGGCGGGCCGGCGCAGGCATCGGAGCCGGCGCGTGCCAGCCCGTGGCCAGCGGCGCGCCGTTCGGCTAAACCGCCGGTCCCGCCGCGGTTTTCCCGAGGAGCCCCGCCCAATGATCAGCCCGATCGTGTCCGTCTCCCGTGCGGGGCCGCCCCCCGGCACGCCATCCCTGGTGGATGCCCTCGAGAGCGGCGCGGTCCTGATGTTCCCCGACCTCGACTTTCCCCTGAGCGCCTTCGAGGAGCGCTTCGTCCAGCGCCCCTTCGCCGACGGCAAGGCCAAGAACGTCAACATCCGCGGGGCCGAGGCCACCCTGCGGGGCGCGGCCGGCACGCCGGAGGAGCAGGAGGCCCTGCGCCAGGTCCTCATCCGCTACCGCGGCTTCGCCGAGGCGCTGGTCGCCGAGCACCTGCCGGCCTATGCCGGCAAGGTCTCCTTCGCCGGCACCTCCTACCGGCCCTTCGAGGTCGACCGGCGCAAGCTGAGCTGGCGGCGCGACGACACCCGGCTGCACGTGGACGCCTTCCCGTCGAACCCCATCGGCGAGAAGCGCATCCTGCGCATCTTCCGCAACATCAACCCCGACGGCCAGCCGCGCCACTGGCGGGTCGGCGAGGATTTTTCCGCGATGGCGGAGAAGTTCCTGCCGCGCCTGCCCGGCTACTCGCCGCTCTCGGCCCGGATGCTGGCGCTCCTCAAGATCACCAAGGCGCGTCGGAGCGAATACGACCACCTGATGCTGCACCTGCACGACGCCCTGAAGCAGGACATGCGCTACCAGGAGACCGCCCCCCAGGCCGACGTGCATTTCTCGCCCGGCCAGACCTGGGTGACCTTCTCCGACCTCGTCATGCACGGCGCCATGGGCGGCCAGTACATGCTGGAGCAGACCGCCTACCTCGCGGTGGCCGACCAGGCCCGCCCCGAGCGCAGCCCGCAGCGCCTGCTCGCCAAGGCCCTCGGCCGCCCCCTTCGCTGACGCCTCGAACCTCTCAAGGCCGGAGACTTCCATGATCCTCGAAATCGCGCAGATCGACGTCAAGCCCGGCATGGAGGCCGAGTTCGAGGCCGGCATCGCCCAGGCCGCGGCGATCTTCAAGGTCGCGAAGGGCTGCCGCAGCTTCGCCGTCCGCCGCTCCATCGAGAAGCCGCAGCGCTACCGCCTGCTGATCGAGTGGGAGACCCTGGAGAACCATACGGTGGACTTCACGGGCTCGCAGGCCTGGAAGGACTACCGGGCCATGGTCTCGCCCTGCTTCGAGGCCCCGCCCAGCGTCGAGCACACCGAGCTCGCGCTCCAGGCCTTCTGAGGCGGCCTCACCGGCCGGAGCCGCGCACCAGCCTCTTGATGCGGTCGTCGAGCCTGCCGATCCGCGCGCGGACACCGCGCGTGATGCAGCTCGACAGGGTCTCGCCGGCGAAGAAGCCGAACTGCTCGGCGCGCTCGCGGCAGGCCAGGACCGGCGGCAGCGCGATCACCAGGACGAAGGGCGCCGTCAGCAGGACGAGGTTGAGGAGGAGCGACGGCGCCCAGCCGAGGGTGAAGCCGCGGCTCGGCGCCTCGGACTCGGCCTCGCGGATGCGGCGCATCGGCCGGGGCGTGCGCAGTCCGTCGCGAATCGTCGCCTGCCGGATCTGGGCGGCCGCCGCGGTCGCCGGTCCCTCGGCCGGCAACTCGCCCCGGATCCGCGCCTGCGCGCCGAGGTCGTCCGTGGTCAGTGTCTCCGATCCGAGATTCACCGCGCCCTCCCGCATCGATCCATTCCGAGCCCGGTCACGCGCCGCTACCGCAGGCCGTTGGCGACGGTCCGGAGGTCGCTCTCGAGATTGAGGACGCGTCCGGCGAGATTGCGCCGGGCGCAGGCGGTGTTGTGCACGATCTCGGGAACCCAGGACCCGCGCGCCGCCGCGCCCTGGCAGTCCATCAGGAAGCCCGCCCCGAGCAGAAGCGTCATCGGGCCCAGCATCAGGGTCAGCTTGAGCATGCGGCCGATGCCGAACCCGCCGCGGCGGCGCCGAGCCGAATCGCGGGGCCGCCGCACCGGCCGGTCGTCCGGCGAATCGTCCGGCTCCTGGTCGCGCGGTCCGAACTCCCGTTCGTAGTAGGCTTCGAGCTTGCTGCGCTTCATCGGTGAGCGTCCGCCGACCCGGCTCGTGCCGGACTCATCGACCCCAGGGTCGCGCGAACACGGATAAGGTCCGCCTAACGGCGGGGTCGAGAAGCCCACGACCTCGACGCGTGCTTTCGGAATACTGAACGCGATGGCTGCGTTCGCGCGCGATCCCGGTGACATCCGCCCGCGGACTGCGTACCTAGGATCGACGCACGCCGAGCCGTTCCAGCCGCCCCCTGTCACCGAGCGATCCTCGCCCATGATCCAACGCCCCCTCCGCATCGGCACGCGCGGAAGTCCGATGGCCCTGGCCCAGACCGGGATGGTCCGAGACCGGATCGTGGCGGCCAATCCCGGCCTCGAGACCGAGATCGTGGTGGTCAACACCGTGGCCGACCGCATCCTCGACCGGCCCCTGTCGGAGATCGGCGGCAAGGGCCTGTTCACGAAGGAACTGGAGCAGGCGCTCTACGCCGACGTGGTCGACGTCGCCGTCCACTCGATGAAGGACGTGGAGACCTGGCTGCCGGACGGGCTGGTCATCGCCTGCATCCTGGAGCGCGACGACCCGCGCGACGCCTTCCTGTCGCCGCGGGCCTCCGGCTTCGCAGAGCTCCCGCCAGGGTCCCGAGTCGGCACCTCGTCCCTGCGCCGGGCGGCGCAGGTCCTGATGCGCCGGCCCGACCTCCGGATCGTGCCCCTGCGGGGCAACGCCAACACCCGCATGCGCAAGCTGGAGGAGGGCACCTGCGACGCCACCCTGCTGGCACTCTGCGGCCTGGAGCGCCTCGGCATGGCCGACATGGCCCGGAGCGTCCTCGAAGTCGACGAGATGCTTCCTGCGGTGGCGCAGGGCGCGCTGGGCATCGAGTGCCGCGAGGCCGATGCCGCCGTGCGCGCGCTCCTCGCCCCCCTGGTCTCGGCCCGTGCCACCGCCGAGCTCGAGGCGGAGCGCGGCCTCCTCGCCGAGCTCGATGGCTCCTGCCGAACGCCCATCGCCGCCCTGGCGCGGATCACCGGTGATACGCTCAGCCTCGACGGCCTGCTGTTCCTGCCCGACGGAAGCGCCCACTGGGCGGTACAGCGCTCCGGGGCCGTCGCCGACGCCGCGCGGATCGGCCAAGAGGCCGGGGCCGAGCTGAAGCACGCGGCGGGCGACACCTACGCCCGGCACCTGCAGTAGACGCTCACGCCAGGCTGCGCTCGATCGCCTCCTCGTCGCAGATCACGCTGGCCGCCCGGCGGTACTCGATGCCGAGGGGCCGGGTCAGGATCGGGGGCTTCGCCCGAGCGGTGAAGGCGTCGAGGAAGACCCGCATCACGTGGTCGACCGCCGCGGGCGTGACGGAGCGCAGGTCGTCGTCGTAGTAGCGCGCCGCGTTGGCGGTGCTGGTGACGATCTCGTAGGCGGGAAAGTAGACGGCCCGCGGCTCGGCGGCGACGATCTCCTCGGCCGCCGCCCGCAGGGCGGCCTTGCTGTAGGTGTTCGACACCAGCACGTGCCGGTCCGCATAGGTGGCGATCAGGGGCACCGGCGAGACGGTGAGGATGACCCGCGCGCCGGGATTGACCGCGAAAAGCCGCTCCAGGAATACCAGCATGTCGTCGCGCACGTCACACGTGCGCGCATTGACGAAGGCGTAGGTCTCGGGATCGAAAGTGCCGCCGACGACGCCGGGTGCCACCGGGAGCATGGCTCCGTCCGGCCGGTGCATCCAGCCCTCGGTCAGTCCCAGGGTGAAGACGAGGACGTCGAGGCTCTCGAACATCGCCCGCACCGCCGCGAGGTGCCGGAGGCGGTCGGCCTCGAGCGCGGCGGCGTCGGCAAAACCGGCCGGCTCGATGCCGGGGCGGAACGGGTCCACGAGACGTCCGTCCGGACGGGGCCAGTCCGGCAAGGCAGGGGTGTAGGTGCCGTAGGCCCGGTCGAACAGCTGCAGGAGCTGCCGGGCGGTGTAGATGTTGCCGTAGCGGGCGGAGTAGATGCCGTATTGCCGGTCGGCGGCGGTCTCCGGCGTGATGCCGGCGGGAGCCGCCTCGGCGAGGTAATGCCCGAACCCCGCCCCGGTCAGCGCACGGGCGACGTGCTGGGCGAAGCAGGAGCCGGCCGTCGCCACGCGGGCGTCGGAGCTGATGGTGAAGTGTCCGCTCGGGCCGGGCGCCAGAGCGAAGGGCGGGACGCCCGCCACGACCTTGCGCCAGAATCGCTCGGCCGGTAGATCGGCGTAAGGGTTCCTCACCAAAGCGGCATCTCCATCCGATCGCTCACGCCATTGCCGCACGCGTCCCCCGAGACCACGACCCTGGCCAGAACCACGATCTCCGGCTCCCTCGCGGCGCGGGCGGCCTCGCTCGCTCGCCCGGTCTCTTCGTGGCGATCCTGGGCGAGAGCATGGCGGCGGTCCAGCGACGATGCCATCGATCCGTCGCGGAACGGACCCCGCATCGCCGTGCTGGGGAACTGCCAGGCGGAGGGCGTCGCCCAGTCCCTGCGCCTGTTGCTCCCGCAGGCCCGGGTCGAGTTGGTCCCGTTCGACGGCCTCGGGCGCCGATACGGCACCCTCGAGCGCCTGAAGGCGCACCTCGCTCCCTTCGATCACGTCTTCACGCAGTTCTTCTCCGAAGGCTTCATCCGTGGCGGCAACGCGCACGCCCTGGGCGAGGGAGACCCGCGCCTTCGCCTGTATCCGACCATCCTGTTCCCCGGCTACCAGCCCGACATGGTCCTCGTGGGCGACGTCGGCGCGCTGTCGGCGGGACGCCTCGTCGCCTCGCCGGTGGGGCCCTACCACTCGGCCATGGTCCTGTGCGCCTATCTCGAGGGGCTGGGACCGCGGGAGACCGCGGAACTGTTCCGAGATTCCGTCTATGCGCAGCTGGGCTTCTACGAGGCCTGGAACGTGGCGGCGGCCGAACTTCTCGGCACCGCCAGTGACCTCGGGTTCCCCCTGGAGTCGGAACTCGCCCGGTGGTCGCGACGCGGCTGCTTCATGCACGTCCTCAACCATCCCAAGCTGTTCGTCCTGGCCGACATCGCCCGTCGCCTCGCAACGGAAGCGGGCCTGAATCCGAGCCCGGCATCGGTCGAGGACTACCTGCCGGACGATCTCGCCACCGGTGCAGTCTGGCCCCTCTACCCCGACCTCGCCGCACGCTACGGCCTGACGGGCACGATGCTGTTCAAGGACCGGGCTCGCCGGGGCGTTCCGAGACTCTACGACCTGCCGACCTTCATCGCCGCGAGTTTCGCGATCTACCGGCGTCACGCACCGGAGGCGCTCGGCTGCATCCGGGTCGAGGGCTGGCGCGCCAACCCGGCCGTGCGTGCGCTGTTCAGGGCCTGACCGCGCGCGGATGTCAGATGGCCGCGCGCAGGACCGGCGGATCCGCCTCGGGATCGCGCATCATCGAGGCGGCCAGATCGACCACGTCCTGGATCCGGAAGGGTTTGGCCAGGAAGACGCTGTCCGGCACGGCGCGCCGGTCGTTGCAGCCGCCCGTCGATGAATAGATCACCGGACGATCCGGGTTGAAGGTGCGGAAAGCCTGCGCGACGGACCAGCCGTCGATGAGCCCGGGGAGATTGATGTCGGTGAGGAGGAGGGCGAAGGCGCCGCCGGCCGCGGTCCCGGCCTGACGGATGGCCGCCACCGCGGCCTCGCCGCTGGAGACGGAGACCACGGCGATGCCGTTCCGCTGGCACAGGGCGGTCAACATTTCGAGAAGCAGATAATTGTCCTCGACGACGAGGATCTGACGCCGACGCATGGATCGCACCAACTCTTTGCACGACCGCCTTAGTCCTATATCGGTTAATTGCCGATCAACAGACGCGACGGTCGGCGAAGTCTCACGCCCCGCTCTGTTCTGGACGATGCCATGCCGGATCATTCGACCCGAGAAGCCGGGACGTCCGTGGTCCAGGGTGCGCCGGACCGGCACGCACCGCCGGTTTATGATTCCCGCACCCTGGAGGAACTGGAAGGCATCTTCGGCCGCACGCGGCTGATGGATCTCCTCGACCGCCTCAAGACCGAGATCGGCGAGCGCCTGCAGGCGCCGGTCGCGGAACGGGCCGCCCTCGGCCAGGATGCCCACACTCTGCTCTCGGTGAGCGGCTCCCTCGGCTTCCTCGATCTCTCCAACCGCTGTTCGGAGATGGAGCGGGCCTGCCTGCAGGGGGCCGATCTCGCGGCCCCCTTGGCCGCCGCGCGAAAGTCCGCGGCCACCGCCGTTGCGGCGATACGGGCACTCCAGGACAGTCCCTGAGACCGGAGGCCGGCCGCATGTTGCAGTGCGGCCACGCCTCGACCGCAAGTGCGGCTCCGGGTCCGGACGTCGCGCCGATGCCGCAATCGAGTCCGATCCCGGAACGGTCGAGGTCGCGCCTGCATGTCGCGAGGCTTTGGCCGATTTCGGAAAGGTTCGCTCAGGGTTGACGGAACCTTCGCTTAACCGAGACCGCATAAGAACCGCCGATGTGGCCCCGAGGGGGCCCCGCGAGGCGACGTCGCCGGCCTGATCGTCATCGATCCGGCGGCCGTGCCCGAGGAGAACAGGATCATGTCCATGATTGCGCGCTTCCGCGTGTTTCCGCTGGCGGCCGCCCTCTGCGCCGCCCTCAGCGTCGCCGCCTGCACCAACGACAAGGACCTCGCCGATGCCTCCGGGTTCGGCGCCGGCGGTATGAACGGTGGCGCCAACACCCCCGGCAGCGCCCAGGACTTCGTGGTGAACATCGGAGACAGGGTCTTCTTCGAGTCGGATTCCACCGACCTGACGCCCACCGCCACCGCCACGCTCGACAAGCAGGCGAACTGGCTGCAGCGCTACCCGCGCTACACCTTCCTGATCGAGGGCCATGCCGACGAGCGCGGCACCCGCGAGTACAATTTCTCCCTCGGCGAGCGCCGCGCCCAATCGGTGAAGGACTACCTCGCGTCCCGCGGCATCGCGGGCGGCCGCATCCGCACCGTCTCCTACGGCAAGGAGCGCCCGGTGGCCGTCTGCAACGACATCTCGTGCTGGTCGCAAAACCGCCGCGCCGTCACGGTCCTCGACCGCGGTGCCGGCTCCTGAGGTCTGGATGCGGCAGGTCCCGGGGGCCCGACCGCCCCCGGATCCCTGCCTGCGAGGTGGCGCGTCGCGACATGGCCGCATTTTTGCCGCGGGGGACAGCATTTGCTATCGGCGGGCCGCGATCCTCGCGAGCGCACTTCCGCCCCCTCGACCACCGGTGACGACCGCCATGCTTGCCCGTCTTCTCCTCGCGACCCGTCTTGCCGCCGCAGCCGGACTCGTCTCGGGATCGATCCTGTGTGGATCGTCGGCCCCGGCGATGGCGCAGGACGCGTCCGACTTCGTCGTCCGGCTCAACCGCCTGGAGAACCAGTCGCGCCAGACCGCTGGACAGATCGAGACGCTGCAATACGAGAACCGCCAGCTCAAGGAACAGCTCCGCAAGTTCCAGGAGGACGTGGAGTTCCGTCTGCAGGAGGCAAAGGGCGGCCGTCCGGCGGCTCCGGCCAACACAAATCCGGCCCCCGCCAAGGCGCAGAAGCGCAGCGACGCCTTCGATCCTGGCCACAATCCGGGCCAGCCCGGCGCGCCGATGCAACTCGGCACCACGACGCCGAGCACCTCGGTCGCCGAGGCGCCGCGCGGCCGCAGCGTGCCGCCGACCGTCGTCGAATCGGACGACGACGAGCCCGGCCTGACACCGCCCGGCCTCGGCGGTCCGGTCGACCTGACGCCGCCCGCCCGCGTCCCGACGACGGGCGCCCTGCCGACTCCGCCCCGGCCCGGCAGCGTGGCCGCCACGGGCTCGGGGGATGCGCGCGCCGATTACGAGGCCGCCTACGCCTACATCCTACAGCGGCAGTACGAGCAGGCCGAGATGGGCCTGCGCCAGTTCATCCAGTCGCATCCGCGCGATGCACTGGTGCCGTCCGCGATCTACTGGCTCGGTGAGAGCTATCTGCAGCGCAACCGCAACCGCGAGGCGGCCGAGCAGTTCCTGAAGGTCTCCACCGACTATGCGCGCTCGGCACAGGCGCCCGAAGCCATGCTGAAGCTCGGCGCTTCGCTCAATGCGCTCGGCGCCCGCGAACAGGCCTGCGCGACGCTTGCCGAGCTCGAGCGCAAGTTCCCCTCGGCCAGCGCCAGCGTCCGTCAGGGCGTCACCCGCGAACAGAAGCGCGCCCGCTGCGCCTGACCGCGCGCGACTCCGCGGTCGAGGCCGCACTTCGATCCTACCTGACGGGTGGACCGGTCCTCCTCGCCGTCTCCGGCGGCCCGGATTCCACGGCGCTGATGGCCGCGGCCGCCGCGATGGATCCCGCTCCAACCATCCACGTCGCCACGGTCGACCACGGCCTGCGACCGGAGGCGGCCGCGGAGGCCTCGGCCGTCGCGCGCCTCGCCGGGACCTTCGGCTTCCCGCATCGAACCTTGTCCTGGATCGGGCCGAAGCCGGCGCGGGGGGTGCAGGCGGCGGCCCGCACCGCTCGCTACGGCCTCCTCGCGACGCATGCCGAATCCATCGGGGCCGAGTTCGTTCTCACCGGTCACACCCGCGACGATCAGGCGGAAACCGTGCTGATGCGGCTCCTGGCCGGCAGCGGACCGGCCGGCCTCGCCGGGATGCGCACCGAGCGCAGACTCACCCGATCGGTTCGTCTGGCAAGGCCCTTCCTCCACCTCTCCAAAGCGGACCTCGTCGCCTATTGCGAGGCGCGCGGGCTCGCCTTCACACGCGATCCATCCAACGTCGACGACCGCTTCGCCCGCGTTCGCCTGCGCCGGCTTGTGCCGGATCTCGAGCGCGAGGGCCTGAGCACGGACCGGCTCTGCCGCCTGGCCGCGCGCTGCGCCCGCGACGAGGCCGCCCTGCGCGCCCTGGCAGAGGCGGCATTCGAAGCGGCTCTTCGGGAACAGCCGGCCCCGGGCCTGCGCCTGAGTGGCGCTCACTTGGGCACCCTTTCGGACGCCGTGCTTCTACGTGTCGCGAGCCTGGCGGCGGAGCGGATCGCCCCAGGCGGTCGGGAGCGGCTGGACCGGCTGGAGAACCTCGTCCTCGACGGGCTCCGACCGGCCCTGCACGAGGGTGTGCCACTACGCCGGACCCTGCGCGAGGTCCTGTTCGAGGTGACCCGAACCGGCGATCTCGTCCTGGTGCCGGCGCCGCCGCGACGGGCGAGGGAATCTTCGTAACCCTCCCGATCGATGCGGCCTTGCCGCGGCGGCATGGCCATGGCACCGCCTTCCCCTTCGACTTGGCAAGGGGTGACTCGCTGCCTACATTGGCGGGGAGCGTCAGGAGCGACCCGCCCCATTTCGCGCGGTGGGCCCCGATGCCTCCAGGGATTGATCGATGAACCCGAACTTCCGCAATTTCGCCTTGTGGGTCGTCATCTTCCTGCTCGTGCTCGCCCTCGTGACCCTGTTCCAGAACCCGGGTCATCGTGGGGGCGGCTCCGAGATCGCCTACAGCCAGCTTCTGAACGATGCCGATTCCGGCAAGATCCAGACGGTTGTGATCTCCGGGCAGGACGTCAGCGGCACCTATGTCGGCGGCGGCAACTTCACCTCCTACGCCCCCAATGACCCGAGCCTCGTGTCCAAGCTGCAGAGCAAGGGCGTGCAGATCACCGCGCGTCCGCCCTCGGACAACACGCCGTGGTTCATCCAGCTGCTGGTGAGCTGGCTGCCCATCCTCGTGTTCATCGGCGCCTGGATCTTCCTCTCCCGCCAGATGCAGTCGGGCGCCGGCCGCGCCATGGGCTTCGGCAAGTCGAAGGCCAAGCTCCTCACCGAGGCCTCCGGCCGCGTCAGCTTCGACGACGTCGCCGGCGTCGAGGAAGCCAAGGAGGACCTTCAGGAGATCGTCGAGTTCCTCCGCGATCCGCAGAAGTTCCAGCGCCTCGGCGGCCGCATCCCGCGCGGCGTGCTGCTCGTCGGCCCCCCCGGCACGGGCAAGACCCTGATCGCCCGCGCGGTCGCCGGCGAGGCCAACGTGCCGTTCTTCACCATCTCGGGCTCGGATTTCGTCGAGATGTTCGTCGGCGTCGGCGCCTCCCGCGTGCGCGACATGTTCGAGCAGGCCAAGAAGAACGCCCCCTGCATCATCTTCATCGACGAGATCGACGCGGTCGGCCGCCATCGCGGTGCCGGCCTCGGCGGCGGCAACGACGAGCGCGAGCAGACCCTGAACCAGCTCCTCGTGGAGATGGACGGCTTCGAGGCCAACGAGGGCGTGATCATCATCGCGGCCACCAACCGGCCCGACGTGCTCGACCCCGCGCTGCTCCGTCCGGGCCGCTTCGACCGCCAGATCATGGTGCCGAATCCCGACGTCGTCGGCCGCGAACGCATCCTGCGGGTTCACGTGCGCAAGGTGCCGCTGGCGCCGGATGTCGACCTCAAGGTCATCGCGCGCGGCACGCCGGGCTTCTCGGGCGCCGACCTCATGAACCTCGTCAACGAGTCCGCGCTCCTCGCGGCGCGGCGCGGCAAGCGCATCGTCACGATGCACGAGTTCGAGGACGCCAAGGACAAGGTGATGATGGGCGCCGAGCGGCGCACCCTGGTCATGACCGAGGACGAGAAGCGGCTGACCGCCTATCACGAGGGCGGCCACGCCATCGTCGCCTTCAACGTGCCGGCCACCGATCCCGTCCACAAGGCGACCATCATTCCGCGCGGCCGGGCGCTCGGCATGGTCATGCAGTTGCCCGAGCGCGACAAGCTCTCGATGTCCTTCGAGCAGATGACCTCGCGTCTCGCGATCATGATGGGCGGCCGCATCGCCGAGGAGATGACCTTCGGGGCCGACAAGGTGACCTCGGGCGCTCAGTCCGACATCGAGCAGGCGACCCGCCTCGCCCGCATGATGGTGACCCGCTGGGGCTTCTCGCCCGAACTCGGAACCGTGGCCTACGGCGAGAACAACGACGAGGTCTTCCTCGGCATGTCGATGGGCCGCCAGCAGACGGTCTCGGAGGCCACCGCCCAGAAGATCGACGCGGAGGTCCGTCGCCTGGTCGAGACCGGGCTGGAGGAAGCCCGCCGCATCCTCGGCGAGCACAAGGACGACCTGGAGGCTTTGGCCCAGGGTCTTCTCGAATACGAGACCCTGTCCGGTGACGAGATCAAGAATCTGATCGCCGGAAAGCCGCCGATCCGCGATGCGGGCGACGGGCCGACCACGCTGCGTGGGTCCTCGGTTCCCTCCGCCGGTCGTGGTCGCCCACGCGGCAGTGACGGCCTGGAGCCACAGCCACAGGCCTGATCGCCTCGTCGCGATCATCCCCCCAATCACGAAGCGCGAGCCCGCCCCTGGCGGGCTCGTTCGTATCGAGGCACTCCTAACGATACGCCGGATTTGTTCCGTCCCCGACGAGGTCCGCATACGGGATCTTCAGGGCCGGGCACGAACCTCGTATCGAAGCATCGTCACCGACGGCGAGCTGAAGGATGGTGTCTTGAGGCGAACTCGGCTCCCCTACACCGAAGACAGAAGACGGGACGCGAAGCTCATGTCGCGCAAGTATTTCGGCACGGACGGCATCCGCGGCCGGGCCAACGGCGTCATTACGCCGGAGCTCGCCCTCAAGGTCGGTCAGGCGGCAGGCCTGATCTTCCAGCGGGGCGACCATCGCCATCGCGTCGTGATCGGCAAGGATACGCGCCTTTCCGGCTACATGATCGAGACTGCGCTGATCGCCGGCTTCACCTCGATGGGCATGGACGTTCTGCAGCTCGGACCGATGCCGACGCCCGCGGTGGCGATGCTGACCCGTTCGATGCGTGCCGACATCGGCGTGATGATCTCGGCCTCGCACAACCCGTTCGAGGACAACGGCATCAAGCTGTTCGGGCCGGACGGCTTCAAGCTCAACGACGAGGTCGAGCGCGAGATCGAGGCCCTGATCGACGGCGAGCTGCACAAGCGCCTCGCCGGCCCACGCGACCTCGGGCGCGCCAAGCGCATCGAGAGCGTGCACGCCCGCTACATCGAGTTCGCCAAGCGCTCGCTCCCGCGCAACATCACCCTCGACGGCCTGCGCATCGTGGTGGACTGCGCCAACGGGGCGGCCTACCGCGTGGCGCCCGAGACGCTGTGGGAGCTCGGCGCCGAGGTGATCGCCATCGGCGTGGAGCCCGACGGCTTCAACATCAACCACGATGTCGGGTCGACCGCGCCGGCAGCCCTGGCCGCCAAGGTCCGGGAGCTGCGCGCCGATATCGGCATCGCCCTCGACGGCGACGCCGACCGCGTCCTCATCATCGACGAGAAGGGACAATCCGTCGACGGCGACCAGCTCATGGCCGTGGTCGCCCGGTCGTGGAAGGAAGATGATCGCCTGACGCAACCGGGTCTGGTCGCCACGATCATGTCCAATCTCGGCCTCGAGCGCTTCCTCGGCGGTATCGGCCTCAACCTCGCCCGGACGGCCGTGGGTGATCGCTACGTGCTCGAATACATGCGGGAGCACGGCTACAATCTCGGCGGCGAGCAGTCGGGACACATCATCATGTCCGACTATGCGACCACCGGCGATGGCCTCGTGGCCGCCCTGCAGCTCCTCAGCGTCGTCAAGCGCCAGGAGCGCCCGGTGAGCGAGGTCTGCCACTGCTTCGAGCCGTTGCCCCAGGTTCTCAAGAACGTGCGCTACCGCTCCGGTGAGCCCCTGAACGCCGATTCCGTCGTCACCGCGATCGCACAGGCGCGCGAGCGCCTGGGCAATTCCGGCCGCCTGGTGATCCGCCCGTCCGGCACCGAGACGGTGATCCGCGTGATGGCGGAAGGCGACGATCGGCGCCTCGTCAACGAAGTGGTGGACGACGTCGTGGATGCCGTGGCCAAGGCGGCGGCCTGAAGCGGATCACAGGCGGTCATAGGCCGCCGGCGCGACCTGGCGCCACGCCGCCAGGAGGGCGGCGAGCAACGTCTCCTCGTCGGCTTCCCACAGATCGAGGCTCGTCCAACCCCGGCGGCCCCAGGCACCGTCCACCGCCTCGAACAGGTCGGGCTCGGCCTCGATCCAGGATTCCTGTTGCGCCCGTGACAGCCGCAGGACCACGCGCTCCTCGTCCACCCAGAGGGTGGCGAAGATCCGGCCCAGCACCCGAAAATCCGGATGGCCGCTATGCGCGCCCTCGACCACCTCCGGCAGGGCCGATGCGAGGCGGCGGACGTCCTCCGGTCTCACGCTCACGAGTGCCGCATCTCCTGGTAACCGAGCAGCCGACAAGGATATCGCCGCCCAGAACCGCTCGGCGGGCCAGTGGAAACGTATAAGGGAACAGAGCCCGAGAGACGCCGTCAACGCTTCGGCAAGGATAAGATTTAACGTTAAACCCGATTTAACCCTTGCTGCCCATGATGTCCCCGTCATCCCGCCGGCGTCTCGAGCTACCGGCACACGGTCGATTAAAGGACATCCGATGCGCCGCACCAAGCTGACTGCCTTGGCGCGCTCGATCACGCTCATTGCGAGCGTGGCAGCGCCCTGCCTCGCCCAAGCGGCGGATCTGCTCCCGCCCCTGCCGCCCGAGCCGCTGCCCCCCCCGGTCGAGATCGGCGGCGGCTGGTACCTGCGCGGCGATGTCGGCGTCGGCGCGACCAGCGTGGGGGCCATATCGACGGTCCTCAAGGGCTCGCTTCCCGACGGCTATCGCTACGATCAGAAGGCGGTCGAAGACAGCTTCTTCGCCGGCGGCGGCGTCGGCTACCAGTTCGGCAGCTATTTCCACGGCGACATCACTGCCGAGTACCGCGGCGGCAGCAAGTTTCGGTTCCAGGACAGCTTCGACACCACCTGCTATTCAGCGGATGGTCCCTACGGCTGCAAGGGCGTCAATTCCTACAACGCCAATCTCTCGTCGGTGGTCGTGATGGCCAACGGCTACATCGACCTCGGCACTTGGTACGGCATCACGCCCTTCATCGGCGGCGGCGTCGGCTCGGCCTTTCATCACCTGAGCGGCTTCAACGATTCCGGATTCGGCGGCGCGACGGGCGGCTACGGCTATGCCCGCGACAAGAACACGACCAGCTTCGCCTGGGCCGCGATGGCCGGTCTCGGTTACAGCGTGACCCCGAACCTGAAGCTGGAAATCGGCTACCGCTACATGAACCTCGGCCATGTCTCCTCGAACCCGGTGACCTGCATCAACGATCCGGGCTGCGGCGGCGCGGTGTACAAGATCAAGGAGATCACCTCCCACGACGTCCGGATCGGCATGCGCTGGCTGCTCGGTGGCGTCGTCGCCCCGGCAGTCGCCGAGTACCAGCCCGAGCCGGCGCCGCTGGTTCGCAAGTACTGAGGACCGGTCCGCGGCCGGCGAGGGGACCTCTCCCCGTCCCGAATGCGGAAGTCAGGATCGGACGCAGGGAACGGCCGGGATCGCGCAACAGCGCATCCCGGCCGTTCCCGTTTCAGGGACACATTTCCGGTAGAGGAAAGAGCTTTGGCGACAATGCGTTAGGGTTAAGCCCTCTCTAACGGTTCCGGTGCAGGGTACAGGCAACGGCGACTCCGGGCGTGTCCTTCGCGCTGGCGCCATTCCGTATCCTCCAGCGTTCGAGAGCGTCATGGCCGTCTTGAAAACCAGCGTCTTCACGGCCTTCGGACTGATCCTCGCCGGACAGGGCTGGGCGGTAGCCGCCCGGGCGGCGGACCTCCTGCCGCCGCCACCGCCGCCGCCACCGGTCACGATCGGAGAAGGCTGGTACCTCCGCGTCGACGCCACGGTGAGCGACTACGCGCGGCCCCGGGATGCGACCCCGGCGCCGGCGGATGGGAGCCCGCTGGTTCCGCTCACGCGCATGAACCTCGAGACCGTGCCCGGCTATGGCGGCGGCATCGGCTACCGCATCAACAACTGGCTGCGCGTCGACGCGACGATCGATCAGCGCAATCCATCCCGCTACACCGCCTATTCGTCCGGCTCGGGGTTCGTCACCGGCTACAACGTCGAGGCGGGCCAGATCGACATTTTGACCGGGCTCGTGAACGTCTATGCCGATCTCGGGACGTGGTGGGGCCTGACCCCCTATATCGGCGGCGGCATCGGCTTCGCCGACAAGGGCTTCGGCAAAGCCTACACGCAGACGACCTGCACCGTGGATTCCTGTGACGGCAATGCGGGCACCGGCATCCGTGATGCGGTGCGGCGTCCGAGCCGGTCGGTCACCTCCCTGGCCTGGGCCCTCACCGGCGGCGTCTCCTACGAGATCGGAGGCGGCCTGAGCCTCGACACCAGCTACCGCTACGTCGATCTCGGCCGCGCGAAGACGGGGCTGGACGCCTTCGGCTTCGATTCGCGCCTGAAGGATCTCGCTTCGCACGAGGTCCGCGTCGGCCTGCGCTACAGCTTCGCGGGCGGTCCGGGTCGTCTCGCCGGACTTCCGATCCCGAGCTTGAGCCGCAATCCGTACGAGTAGGCGAACGAGACTGGGACGCGCCTTGACCTCGGCTTACCTCCTCACCTTCAAGCGCAGAGCAACGGACCGTTAAGGTTACTCAAGTAAAAGGAAACTACAGGCTCAGCCATCTGACCCGTCGGGCTGGTGCCTTGAGGACGACATCGATGCGTACCGTTACCCTCGCGCTCCTGGCCGGATTCACCCTCGGCGTCGTCGCGCCGGCCCACAGCGCCGACCTCGATTACGGTGTTCTGCGCGGCGCCGATTACGAGCCCGAGGTCCAGGTCATCGACTGGAACGGCGTCTATTTCGGTGGGCACGGTGGCTACTCATCAGCCACTGCCGGTTTCAAGAACGCCTACACTCCGCTGATCGCGAACGCGTTGAGATATTCAACCGCGGAATCGGATTTCAATGCTTCGAGCATGCTTTCGTCGCGCGGTGGCGCAACGGAAGGAGCAAGCTACGGAGCCTTCATCGGCTTCAATTACCAATTTGATGAGACGGTCATCGGTATCGAAGCCGACTACACGCGCTTCAATCGGACGGCATCGACCCTGGACAGTATCGCTCGGTTCAAGCTCGGACCCGACGGCTACATGGAAACCGTTTCGCTGAACGGCGCGGCAGCGTCACGGATCGAGGACTACGGAACGATCCGCGCGCGCGGCGGCTACGCAATCGGAAACTTCCTTCCATACGTTACCGGTGGTTTGGCGATCGGCCGCATTCATACCGAACAATCCGTCGCGATCGAGTATTACGGCTACGACAACAATGCCTATAAGGCTAATCAGTCCCTGACGACCGGCAAACCCATCGCAGTAAAAAACTTCGGCTACACTGCGAACGGCTTCGATCCGAACAATCCGGAAGCCGGCACGCCTGCGACCAGAACGGTCCAAAGCGCCAAGGCAAAGACGATGGGTGGGTTTACCCTGGGCGCCGGTCTGGAATTCGCCCTCACAAGCAACATCCTCCTACGTGCCGAATATCAGTATGTGATGTTCAATGATTTCCAGCAAAGTGCAGCGAACCGCATTGCCATCAACACCGTGCGTGCCGGCGCGGCCGTAAAATTCTGAGAAGCCTTAAGCGGGTACTCGCACTTTTGGTCCACGATCATCGTGGCGGCGAACATGCCGCCGCTGGGAGTTCGTCCATGCTTCGCCTCGTCCTCCTCACCGGCGCCGTGGCAATGCTCGTGGGCGCCGGTCCGGTCCGCGCGGGCGGTGAACCCGGCCCGTCCTACCGGCGTCCGCTCCCGCCGCCGCAGATCGCCTACCGCGATCCGTCCTACGTCGCGCCGGTGCGGCCCGTGCTCCTCGCTCCGGCGCCGCGCGCGCCGCGGTCCCTCGCGCTCCCTCTCTACAACGAGCCGCCGCCGCGCTTCCGGGTGCCCTGAGTCGCCTCAGTTCTCGAGCTCGGTGTCCCAGTACAGGTAGTCGAGCCAGGTGTGATGATACTCCCGGTGGTCGAATTCCGGCTGTCGGCGGTGCAGTTCGTGCCGCGTCGGCCGGTGCGGCTCGTGGAGCAGCGGCATGTCGGCCTCCGCGGGCGTCCGGTTGGCCTTGCGCAGATTGCAGGGCGAGCAGGCCGCGACGACGTTCTCCCAGCTCGACAGGCCGCCGCGGGACCGGGGCACCACGTGGTCGAAGGTCAGGCCGCCGGCCGGTAGCCGCAGGCCACAGTACTGGCACGAGAAGGTGTCGCGCAGGTAGATGTTGTAGCGGGTGAAGGCGGGGCTGCGGGCCAGCGTCACGTAGCTCTTCAGGGCGACCACGCTGGGCACCCGCAGGGACCGGGACGGGGACCGAGCCTCGACGTCGTAGCTGGCCACCAGGGTGACCCGGTCCAGGAACAGCGCCGTGAAGGCGTCCTTCCAGCACCACAGGGACAGCGGATTGTAGGAGAGCGGCCGGTAATCCGCATTCAGAACGAGCGTTTGGAGATCCAGCATCGGCGCTACCCTCTCGACGGGTCAACGGAGGGACAACGCGCAGGGGTCGGCCGGCGCATCATCCCAGGTTGGTGAAAGATGGGACATCTCCGCATCCCGGGGCGTCGCCGCACGGACCGGGACAGGTGCAGGGACCGGCCTCCGCAAGGGTGCCGGCGCGGCGCGGGAGAAGCGGTCATTGGCCAAAAGCCGTCGCATCGGGCGAAAACGCCCGGTTCGTGGCGACGCTCATCGGCGCGGATGGTCGTCGCCACCTCCTCGCACGGGAACGAAAAGGCCAAGTCCATCGGGGCTTAGTCTAATATCAGCGTGACACGCTTGTGAAGGTCACCGGCGCTTTCCACGAGGTCGCGCCCACAGGCCCTCGGCCCGGCGGCACCGACCGGCCCCGCGGCACGGCATTCGCTCCAGAACCGACGCGCCGTCAGCCTTTCGCCCCATTGCTCGGCGATGGGGCGGGACCCGGTCGCTCCCCGCCGTCCCGAGTCGCGCAGGTCTTGCCCGCGCCCTTCGGGCATGCGGGTTGCCAGTGGCCCGACGAGGCGAGGCGCGACGGCGCGCCAGGACCGTGCGGCAGCGCGGCGCGAAAGGATCATCATGGGCGGTTTCCCGAGAGGCCAGACGACCCGCGGCATCCGGAGAACGGCGTTGATCGCCGCCTGGCTCGGCGCCCTCGTCCTGGCTCCCGTGGGTGCGAGCGGGCAGGGCGCGCCCGCGGCACCAGCGCAATCGGCACCGGCAGCCGCGACGCAGCCCTCCCCGACACAGGCCAAACCCGGTCCGAATGCGGCGCCGGCGGACGCCAAGGCGGCGAAGGCGCCGGCTCCGAAGCCGGTCGTGTCCGAGCAGATCCAGAACGTCCGGGATCAGCTCGACAGCGCCAAGGCCGATCTCGAACAGCGCGAGAAGATCCTGACCGGACCCAATGTCGGCAGCGGCGACCTCACACGCGCCCGCGACGGCATCGAGGCCATCGCCGACAAGATCCGCCACGTCATCGACATCACGACGCCGCGTCTCGAGGCCGCCCGCGAGCGCCTGACCCAGCTCGGCCCGAAGCCGAAGGAGGGCGAGGAGGGCGAGGACGTGGCGCGCGAGCGGACGGAGCGCGAACACGCCGTCGCCGAGATCGACGAGACCCAGCGGCTGGCCAAGTCGCTCCTCGTCCAGAGCGACCAGATCGTCGACCAGGTCTCGAACCGTCGGCGGGCGGCCTTCACCCGCGGCCTGTTCGAGCGCTCGACCGCCCTCGTCAGCCCCGACCTGTGGATGCGGATCGCCGCCGACGTTCCGCGCGACCTGCGCGCGCTGCAGGGCGCGGTCGAGGACACCGCGACCCTGTTCGCCCGCAACGGCACCATCGGCAACCTGCTGCTGCTCGGGATCGCCTTCGGCATCTCGATCGCCCTGTATTTCGGCCGGCGCAACATCGCCCCGCGGTTCGGGCGCCGCGACGCCAAGGCGGTCGACCCCTCGCCGCGCCGGAAACTGCTGGCGGCCTGGCGGGTCTTCCTGCTGGGCACGATCCCGGCCTTCATCGGCAGCTACGCGGTCTACTACGCCCTCGACGCGACCGATCTCCTGCCCCTGCGCCTGCTGCCGGTGGCGGGCGCCATCCTGGGCGGCCTCGCCTTCATCGCCTTCGTGGAGGCGCTGGCCGACGCGCTGCTCTCGCCGGACAAGCCGTCCTGGCGGGTCGCGACCATGAGCGACGCCGCCGCGGCGCGGGTGACGCGCCTGGCCGTCGGCATCGCGGTCGTGATCACGGTGGTCAAGTCGATCGAGGCCCTGAATTCGGGCATCTCGGCGGCGCTGCCCGTCTCGATCGCGACCCGGGGCATCGGCGCCCTCGCCACGGCGCTGATCCTGGCCATCGGCCTGCACCGCTTCGCAGACTCCGCCGAGCAGGAGGAGGCCTGCTTCGGTCCCTACGTCGCGCCGGAGGCGACCACCGGCATCGGCGGTCCGGCGCGGCTGCTCGGCTGGGCGGCGGCGGTCGTCATCGCCATCGCTCCCCTCACCGGCTACGTCGCCTTCGCGGCCTTCGTCATCGATCAGCTCGTCTGGACGGCTGGCCTGTTCGTCCTGCTGTTCCTCCTGATCTCCAGCGCCGACACCTTCATCGGCGGTACCCTCGGCGACGACACCAAGATCGCGACCGCACTCCAGGCCAATACCGGTCTGCGCAAGCGCTCGATCAACCAGATCGCCGTGCTGGCGACCGGGCTCACGCGGGTGGTGCTGGTCCTCGTCGCCGCGCTGCTGGCCCTGGCCCCCTGGGGGCTCGACTCGACGGACGTGTTCAGTTCGGTTCGCAGCGCCTTCTTCGGCTTCAAGGTTGGCGACGTCACGATCTCGCTCTCGACCATCGTGCTCGCCATCGGCCTCCTGCTCCTCGGCATGGCGGTGACGCGGGCGATCCAGCGCTGGCTCGAACAGACCTACCTGCCGGCCACCGACCTCGATGCCGGCCTGCGCAACTCGATCTCGACCATCGCCGGCTATATCGGCTTCCTGCTCACCCTGGCGCTGGCCTTCTCCTACCTCGGACTGAGCCTGGAGAAGCTCACCATCGTGGCCGGCGCGCTCTCGGTCGGTATCGGCTTCGGCCTGCAATCCATCGTCAACAACTTCGTCTCGGGCCTGTTGCTGCTCTGGGAGCGCCCGATCCGTGTCGGCGACCAGGTGCTGATCGGCGACAGCGAGGGCATCGTGAAGCGCATCTCCGTGCGCTCCACCGAGATCCAGACCTTCGACCGCTCGGCCGTGATCGTTCCGAACTCGAACCTGATTTCCGGAATCGTGAAGAACCGGGTGCGGGGCGACCGCACCGGCCGCGTCAGCATCACGGTCAGCGTCCTGCGCAACCAGGACCCGGTCCACGCCGCCGAACTGCTGATGGGTTGCGCCCAGGCGCAGCCGGACGTGCTCAAGGAGCCCGGTCCCCGCGTGGTCTTCCGCAAGATCGGCGACCCCTTCCTGGAGTTCGAGCTGATCGTCATGATCGTCGACGTCAGCCTCAGCCTGAAAGTGCAGAACGATTTGAACCTTACGGTCTTTCAGACCTTGTCGAAGGCCGGAATGATCCCGGATCTCGGGCCGGGCTCCAGCGTGGTCACCGTGCAGGGACTGGATTCCTTCCAGAGCGCCGTGGGGCAGATCGCCAGCGTGTTTACGCAGCCGCAACGCTCCGGGGAGCAAGGCTCGACGCAGCGCGCCGAGGACCGGCTCGACGAAGCCGAGCCGATGCGCTCGGCGGAGGCGGCCCGGCGGCGCGCAGGAAGCTGACGCGGGACGTTGAGGAGATCGTGACGTGGGGCGCAGATCGCTAAGGGATGTCGGTACCGGGCTCGCGGCCGGCGGCCTTCTGCTCGTCACGGGCTGCGCCACCCCCGAGCCCGTCAACGCCACGCTGCCGAGCCTGTATTGGCCGATGACGACGCAGTCGGCGCAGGTGGACACGGCGACCGCCCGCGACATGATCTCGGCCTATCGCGCCCGGAGCGGCGTCGGAGCTTTGCGCCTCGACCCCGAACTGCAGAAGCTCGCCGAGGCGGAAGCCGCCGCGATGGCCGCCGCCGACAAGCCGAGCCGGGCGCAGACGGTGAAGAATGCGGTGGAGCGGCTCGGTTTCGAGGCGGCCGAGGCCAATCTCTCGGCCGGCTACCACACCTTGGCCGAGGCCTTCTCTGGATGGCGCGACAGTCCGGCCCATAACGCCGCGATGCTGGCACCCGGCGCCCAGCGCATGGGAATCGCCACCGCCTACGCGCCCGGCTCGAAGTACAAGGTCTACTGGGCGCTGCTGCTGGCGAAGTGATCCTCGCCGAGCCGAAAAGCCGATCTCGACCCGAGGCTTGTGCCGACCTTCGCGTCCACGACCTGAAGAGTTGGGCGGCCCGGCTGCGTGCACGCGATCGCGGCCCACGGCGCGTCGAGCCCACGGCGTTCAGGGAAGGGTCTTCATCCGCGGCGTGGGGGAGGTTTCGCTGAGGAGCGTCACCGTCACCCGGCGATTGGCGGGCAGGTAAGGATTGTCCGGAAACAACGGCTCGGTATCGGCCTTGCCGGCCACGGACGCGAAGCGGTCGTCGGGCACGCCGCTGCCGGCGAGGATCTCGCGCACACTGATCGCCCGGCTGGTCGAGAGTTCCCAGGGCGGTGCGGGCGGCCGTGTTCCGGGCCGGTCCGTGGCGGTGTAGCCGGTGATGGCGATGCGGTTCGGCATCTTGCGCAGGGTGAGCGCGATGCGCTCCAGGAGGCGCCGGGTCCGGGCATTGGGTCGGCTCGACCCATCGGGGAACATCGAGGCTCCATCCTGATCGACGATGGACAGGTCGATCCCGCGCTGGGAGGGCGAGACGACGATGTTCTTCGACAGCTCGGCGATCTCCGGCATGTCCTGCAAGGCCTGGCGCAGGCTCGCGGCCGCGAGGCCGGCCCCGTCCGGATAACCCTTGTCGGGCATGCCCTCGTCGACGTTGCCGTCGACGGCGGGCGGCGTGGTGTGGTCGGACGCGCGTTCGGGCACGACGTCGCGGCGGTACTTGACCTTGTCGGCGTTGGGCAACCCGTCCTTCTCGATGATGCCGGCGAAACGCGACTCCTTGTTGACGCCGAAGGCGTCGCGCATGGAACCGGCCACCGCCTGCATCTTCTTCTGATCCTGGGTCGAATAGGCGGCGATCATCACGAAGAAGCTCATGAGGAGCGCCATCAGGTCAGCGAAGGTCACGAACCAGCCGTGGCCGCCATGCGCGCCGCCGCGCTTCTTCTTAGCCATGCGCGTCGCCGCGGCTGGTGCGGGCGCCTGCCATCACGCCGGCTCGGCAGTGAGTTCGTCGCGGTGGTTGTGCGGCAGGTAGGCGATGAGCATCTCGCGCACCAGGGATGAACTCTTGGCGTCGCGGATCAGCAGGATACCGTCGATGATCAGCGAGCGCGAAACGTCCTCCTCCTCCAGCTTCACGTGGAGTTTGTCGGCCAGCGGCAGGGTGATCATGTTGGCGATGAGGGCGCCGTAGAGGGTGGCGAGGAGGGCGGTCGCCATGGCCGGACCGAGCTTCGAGGGGTCCGACATGTTCGCGAACATCGTCACCATGCCCAGGATGGTGCCGATCATACCCCAGGCCGGGGCACAATCGCCGAAGGCGCGGTAGATCTTCGAGCCTTCGTCGAGGTGCATCAGGAAGTTGTCGCGGTCGCGCTCCATCGTGTCGCGGATGAACTCCCGGTCGTAGCCGTCGGCGATGTAGCGTGCGCCCTGCGCCAGGAAGGGATCGGAAATCTCCATGTTCTCCAGGGCCATCGGACCGGATTTGCGCACGACGTCGGCGATCTTCGTGATCTCCTCGATGAGGTCGCGCGGCTTGATCGCGCGCATCGAGAAGGCATAGCGCAGGCCCATCGGGAGCCCGTGCATCATGGTCGAGAAGGGAAAGCGCATCATCGTGGCGGAGGTGGCGCCGCCGAAGATCACGATGACGGCGTGCTTGTCGAAATAGGCGGCGAAGTTCCCGCCATCGATCATGATCAGGACGAAGACGACGCCGAAGCCGCCGACGAGGCCGATACCGGTTGCGAGATCCATGATCACCCGAGCCTGGGCGGCTGCCCGCATGCCGCGTCGGCGCCGCAGGACGAGGCGCCGTCCCCACGATTACGGAATCAGGTTGAACGAACCGTAAAAACCCTGGCCAAACGCTGCGGGATCGCGTCATGCACCGTTCAGGGAGGTCCCGACATAAGGCACGGGACGCCAAGGGTTTGGCGGCCTCCGCCGGGAAGCGTCGTCGCAACCCGGTCCGGCATCGGAGCACACGGTATCATGTCGTTGGTTCGTCTCTACGTGCGCGTGATGGGTCTTCTGGGCGCCGACCGCCGTCTGGCCGCCGTCCTGGCCTGCGCCAACGTGGCCCTGGCGGTGGCGGCCTTCGCCGAACCGCTGCTGATGGGACGCATCATCGATCAGCTCACCCATCTCAAGAGCAGCAGCAACGCCTTCGCGACGCTGGCGCCGCTGATCGGGGCCTGGGTCGCCTTCGGCCTGTTCACCATCGCGGCCGGTGTCACGATCGCCCTGCACGCGGACCGGCTCGCCCACCGCAATCGCCTGTCGGCCATGGCGAACTACTTCGAGCACGTGCTCGAGCTGCCGCTGGCGTTCCATTCCTCGAATCATTCGGGCCGCGTCCTCAAGGCCATGCTGGAGGGCTCGAACGGCATGTTCTGGCTCTGGCTCGGCTTCTTCCGCGATCACTTCGTGGCCTTCGTGTCGCTGATCGTCCTCCTGCCGATGACCCTGTTCGTGAACTGGCAGCTCGGTTCGATCCTCGTCGTCCTCGTGCTCGCCTTCACGGCCCTGACCACCATGGTCATGCGCCGCACCGAGACGCTCCAGGGACGGGTCGAGGCCTACCAGTCGGGCCTCGCCGAGCACGCCTCCGACGCACTCGGCAACGTCGCCGTCATCCAGTCCTTCACCCGCGCCAAGGCGGAGAAGGAGGCGATGCACGACATCATCCGCAACCTGCTCGCCGCGCAGATCCCGGTCCTGTCCTGGTGGGCCCTGGCCAACGTCGCCACCCGCGCCTCCGCGACCCTGACGATGACGGCGATCTTCATCACCGGTATCGCCCTGCACCAGCACGGTCAGGCGAGCGTCGGCGAGGTCGTGGCCTTCATGAGCCTCGCCACCATGCTGGTCTCGCGCCTCGATCAGGTCGCCACCTGCATCAACGGGCTGTTTCAGCAGATGCCCAAGATCGACGAGTTCTTCGAGATCCTCGATACGACGCCGGCCGTCCACGACCGTCCGGGCGCGCAGCAGGTCGCCCGCTTCGACGGCGAGGTCGCTTTCGAGGGCGTCGGCTTCTCCTACAATGCCCGTCGCAAGGCGGTGGAGGATGTCTCCTTCACGGCCCGGGCTGGCGAGACCGTCGCCCTGGTCGGCACCACCGGCTCGGGCAAGTCGACCACGCTCGGCCTGCTGCACCGGGCCTTCGACCCGGATCACGGCGCCATCCGCATCGACGGCACCGACATCCGCGACATCGGCCTCTCCTCGCTGCGCCACAACATCGGCGTGGTGTTCCAGGAGCCGATGCTGTTCGCCCGCTCGATCCGCGAGAACCTGCAGGTCGGCCGCCCCGATGCGACGGATGCGGAGATGCTCGACGCCCTGGAACGGGCCCAGGCCACCGAGTTCATGGCCCGGCAGGCGGACGGCCTCGACACGGTGATCGGTGAGCGCGGCCGGTCGCTCTCCGGCGGTGAGCGCCAGCGCCTCTCGATCGCCCGCGCCCTGCTCAAGAACCCACCCGTCCTGATCCTCGACGAGGCAACCTCGGCCCTCGACGCCACCACCGAGCGCAAGCTGCAGGGTGCCCTGGAAGCCGTGATGGAGGGCCGCACGACCTTCGTCATCGCCCACCGCCTGGCAACGATCCGAAACGCCGACCGCATCCTCGTCTTCCACGAGGGCAGGATCGTCGAGTCGGGCAGCTTCGACGACCTCGTGGCGCAGAACGGCCGCTTCGCTGATCTGGCTCGGGCGCAGTTCATGGCGGCGCAGGAGCCGGAGGGTATGCCGCTCGCCGCCTGATTCTCCCGCGTCGACGCGATCGAAAAGCCCTCGGCCCACCATGCGGGCGAGGGCTTTTCCCGGCCCGGACGCGCCGTGGCAGGGACGTCAGGCGCGATGAGAGGCCTCGGGCGAGGGCCTTGCCGATCGCCGGCCATTCGTGGTGCGTTCCGGAGGGCTCACCCGGACCGACCGCGCGGCGGTCAGTCGATGGAAACCGAAGTCGCCGCGTCCTCCGCCCAGACCCGGAACTTCGTCAGCCGATTGGGGCCGAAGGTGTGGGTGAGCGGCACGTCCGCTGCGTCGCGACCCCGCGCCACCAGGATGCGGCCCCGCCGGGGTGCGTTGTTGCGCGGATCGAAGACGTGCCAGGCGCCGCCGAGATAGACTTCCGTCCAGGCGGCGAAGTCGCCCGGCGCGTGCGGCTCAGGCTCACCGATGAAGCTGAGATAGCCGGTGCAGTAGCGGGTCGGGATGTTCAGGGCCCGGCAGAAGGCGACGAACAGGTGGGCGTAGTCGCGGCACACGCCGCGCCGGCTCGCGAAGGCATCGGCGGCCGTGCGGTCGACATGGGCGTAGCCGTAGCCGAAGCTGATGTGACCATGTACGTAGTCGCAGATCGCCTGCACGCGCGACCAGCCGGGCGTGAGGTCGCCGAACAGCGCCCAGGCCTCGCTCGAGAGCAGATCGGACTCGCAGTAGCGGCTGGCGACCAGGAAGGGCAGGGCCTCCTCGGGCAGATCCTCAACCCGATGCTCCTGCGCATCCGGTGCAACGGCGTCGAGGTCTCCGCTATCCGCGATCTCGGCCTGGACGCTCAGGGTCAGCGCCCCGGCGGGGGCGACGAAGCGCACGGTGCGGTTGCCGAAGACATCGCGAAACGTCCGCACCGGCAGCGGCGGATCGAGGGTGAGCACGTCCGGCGGCACCGCGGCGAGGCCGGCCGCCTGATAGGAATTGAGCCGGGCGATCAGGGGGGTCGGCTGCGGGAACTCGTAGCCCATCTCGCAACCGAACCTAATCCGCATCGAAGCTCCCCCGGGCCGGCCGCCGCGCCGCCGCCTTCGCGCCCTCACTGCCCGTGCCGGAACCCGGACACTAGGCCGCCAGGGTCACAGGCGGATGTCATCGCACGGCCTGCGCGCAGATGAAGCAGCGGGCTCAGAGCCCCCGGGCTCGCGCCTGCTTCTGCTGCATCCGCGCCTGGAGCCGCACGCGCCGCGCTGCAATGACGGTGCCATTGATCTCGCCTCCGAACAGGAACATCGCGGCGAGCCAGTAGAGGAAGACGAGGAACACCATCGCGGTGGCGAGGCCGCCATAGGTGGAGGCGTAGGCGTTGGAGAAGCGGTCGAGATAGTAGCCGAACCCGAGGCCTGCCAGGAACCACAGCAGCAGCGTCACCGCGATGCCCGGAACCACAGCCAGCACCGAACGGCGCCCGGTGGCGACGAACTTGTGGGCGATGACCAGCACGGTGAGCAGCAGGAAGGCGGTGATGCCGATCCGTCCGATCGCGACAGTGAGGCTCAGGGGCTCGAGGCCCGGCGCGACGTTGATGACCTTCCGCCAGATCAGTGGACCCAGCACCACCAGGAGAGCGAAGGCGAGCATCGCGAAGGCGCCGCAGACGACATAGCCGATGGATTCCAGGCGCGTCAGCCACCAGGGGCGCACCTCGCGCAGGCCATAGGCGCGGTTCAACCCGACACGCAGACTCTCGACCCCGGAGGACGAGAAGTAGAGCGCCAGCAAGGCACCGAGGGTGAGCACGCCGCCACGCTGCTCGGTCAGCACCCGGTGGATCTCGTTGACGATGGGTTTCGCGACCTCGCGGGGCCAGGCATCGAAGATCAGGACACTGGCCTCGTCGGCCAGGGACTTGGTACCAAACAGTCCGGCGAGGGCGGCGAGCAGGATGAGGAACGGGAACAACGCGGTCAGACTCGACAGCGCGATATGGCTGGCGATGGCCCAACCGTCATGGGCGACGAAGCGCTGGGCGGCGACGCCTGCGATCTCGAACGGCTTGCGGAGAGGTCTCACGGGTTACGGGCTCGTCCTCGAACGGGGCAGGGGGCGGGCGTGTCTTCTAAACGCAACGCGGCCGGTTCGCGCAACGTGCCGTGCGCGGGGCTCGGCCCGCCGACTTGAATTCTCCGCGACCCTGTGATGCGTGGCGCGCGTCATGCCCGCGCCCGTTCCGTTCCTCGTCCCCGCCCTCTTCGTTCTGATCTGGGCGACGGGCTTCGTCGCGGCACGCTTCGTGGCGCCCCACGCCGAGGCCTTCACCTTCGTGGCGATCCGTGTGGTCGCGGTCGCGCTGCTGCTGGGTGGCCTTGCCCTGACTCTTAGGTCTCGCTGGCCGCGCGGCCGGGCCGGCTGGCTCCATGCCGGGTTCGCCGGCCTGCTGATGCAGGGGATCTACGTGATCGGCGTCTTCTGGTCGGTGCAGCACGGCCTGCCGGCGGGCATCGCCGCCCTGGTCGGCAGCCTGCAGCCCCTGTTGACCGCGACCCTGGCAGGACCCGTCCTCGGAGAGCCCGTGAGCCGGCGGCGCTGGCTCGGCATCGGCACCGGCTTTTCTGGCGCGCTGCTCGTCCTGGCGCCGAAGGTCGGTGCGTCCGAGCCCTCCGGCATCCCCGTTCCGGCCCTGGCGGCGTGTCTCTTGGCGATGATGGCGATGACGGGCGGTACCCTCTGGCAGAAGCGACACGGGGCCGGCGCGGATCTCCTCAGCAACGCCGCCATCCAATTCGTGGGTGCCGCTGTCCTCGCCGTACCGGTCGCCCTCCTGTTCGGGACGGGTGGCTTCGATGCGTCGACGCCCCTGTGGCTCGGCCTTGCCTGGTCGGTCCTCGTCAACTCCGTCGGCGGCATCCTGTTGTTGCTCCTGCTGATCCGACGCGGCGCGGTGGCAGGGGTCGCCTCGCTGCTGTTCCTGGTCCCTCCGGTCTCCGCTGTGATGGCCTACGCCCTGTTCGGCGAGTCACTCGCGCCGATCCAGATGAGCGGCATGGTCATCGCCACCCTGGGCGTCGCCCTGGCCAGCCGTGGCTGATCGACCGCGTCGGAGAAAGACTTTTTCTTTGAGAAACATCTCAATAAAATTCATCATCCCACGAAGAGCAAAGAGAAATCAGGGTTTTTCGATTTGGCGGATAATGAATTCAGGCGGGATAGTGCCGCAGTGCGGCGAGACGCCTCTACAGGCGTGACAAACCTGCCTATAATGGACTGCAAAGCCCCCATCCTTTGCCAGCGAGTTTGCCATGTCAGCCTCTCCCGTCGTCTCGACCGAACCGCAGGATCTCGTGACCCTCGCCCGCGACGCCGCCGAGGCCGCCAAGGGCCTCGTCGCCGAAGCGACCCGGCGCGTGCGCGCAACGATCCTGTCGGACGAGGGCAAGATCTCGGCCGAGAAGATGGAGGCGGAGCAGCACGCCACCCACGGCCTCGCCTGGATCGCCACCTACGCCGAGGGCGTTCGGGAGCTCGGCGCCTACGCTCAGCGCCTGACCGAGAGCGGAGAGTTCGGCGAGACCGAGAGCCTCCTCGTCCGGATCGGCCTCGGCGAGTACCTCGACCAGATGTTCTCCGGCATCCCGATGAGCCAGGGCGAGATGGTGCGACCCACCGGCTCCCTCGGCCTGGGTGCGCGCGAGATCGCGAAGTTCCGCACGGAGGCCGTCGAGACCCTGATCGCAGAGGGCAACACGGCTGAGAATCGTGCCGCCCTGGTGGCCCGCATCCGCGACAACGGCGGCGCGGCCACCATCGGCAAGTCCGGCCTCGACGAGGACATGGAGGCGATCCGCTCCGAGATGCGCCGTTTCGGCCTCGCCGAGGTCGTGCCGCATGCGCACGAGTGGCACAGCCAGAACGCCTACATCCCGATGGAGATCGTCACCAAGATGGCCGAGCTCGGCGTCTTCGGCCTGACGATCCCGGAGGAATACGGCGGCATGGGCCTGCCCAAGATCTCGATGTGCGTGGTCTCCGAGGAATTGTCCCGCGCCTATATCGGCGTCGGTTCGCTCGGCACCCGCTCGGAGATCGCCGCCGAGCTGATCCTGTGTGGCGGCACCGAGGAGCAGAAGCACCGCTTCCTGCCCGGCATCGCCTCGGGCGACACGCTCCCCACCGCCGTGTTCACCGAGCCGAACACCGGCTCCGATCTGGCCAGCCTGCGCACCAAGGCGGTCAAGGACGGCGACGTCTGGAAGATCTCGGGCAACAAAACCTGGATCACGCACCCCGTGCGCGCCGACATCATGACCTGCCTCGTGCGCACGAAGCCCGAGGAGAAGGGCCACAAGGGCCTCTCGCTCCTCATCGCCGAGAAGCCGCGCGGCACCGATGCCGAGCCCTTCCCGGTCGCAGGCCTCTCGGGGGGCGAGATCCACGTGCTCGGCTACCGCGGCATGAAGGAATACGAGCTCGCCTTCGACAATTTCGAGGTGCCGGCCGCCAACCTGCTCGGCGAGGTCGAGGGCAAGGGCTTCGCCCAGCTCATGCAGACCTTCGAATCCGCCCGCATCCAGACGGCGGCCCGCGCCATCGGCGTGGCCCAGAACGCCCTCGATCTCGGCCTGCGCTACGCCGAGGAGCGGGTGCAGTTCGGCAAGGCGCTAATCAACTTCCCCCGCGTGGCCGACAAGATCGCCATGATGGCGGTGGAGATCAACATCGCCCGCCAGCTCACCTACTTCTCGGCCCGCGAGAAGGACGAGGGCAAGCGCTGCGACCTCGAGGCCGGCATGGCCAAGCTCCTCGGCGCCCGCGTCGCCTGGGCGGCGGCGGACAACGCCCTGCAGATCCACGGCGGCAACGGCTTCGCGCTGGAATACGCGGTCAGTCGCGTGCTCTGCGACGCGCGCATCCTCTCGATCTTCGAAGGTGCCGCCGAGATCCAGGCCCAGGTCATCGCCCGCCGCCTGCTCGAAGCGGCCTGAACGATCGGAATCGGCGATCCGCGGCGACGCGGATCGCCAGGGGAGAATGCCGGGGCGAGCCGATCGCCCCGGCATTCCCGTTTCTCGGATGGAGCGCTGCTCTGCGCTACTTGGTGACCTTCACCGATACGGGGTCGCTCGACGGGAAGGTCTCCTCCAGCGCTTCGTCGAGACGCTGATCGAGTTCCCCCTTCTGGTTCTCGGGACGGTGCTTGTCCGACCCTTTCGGGGCCGCTTGGCCCGTCGTGGAGATGGTGTCGGTCTCCGCGGTCTTCTGCTGTTCGGCCATTCAGGGCACTCCTTCGGTTCCGGGCCAGCGCCTTTGTCGGCACGTCGTCCGGGACAACGTCGGGGGCGCGCCCGGTTTCCATCAGCCGAAGCATCGGACGGAATCAGGCCGGGCGCCGAGGCTTGCGGCGAGGAACCGCGCGACCAGGAATTTCGATGCCCGATCGACGCGCCGTGCTCCAGTCCTTCAGGACGCAGCCGGAAGTTGGGCGCGGGTCGTGGTCCGGTCAGTGCGGGCACCCGCCGTCCGCGCCTCGCGCAGAACGAAGTCGTAGACCTGCGTCAGCCGGTCGAGATGCGCATCGGGCGTGAGGGGCGCGGCCCAGTACCGCTCGTAGGCGGCCCGGCTCATGCGCTCGGCGAGGCCGTCGTCGGAGAGGCGCACGAGGTGGGCGGCGAGCGAATCCGCGTCGCCCGAACGGAACCAGAAGCCGGTCTCGCCATCTTCCACCGCCTCGCGACCGGCACAGGCATCGCTGACGATCACGGGCGCACCGCAGGCGAGAGCTTCGTAGACGGTGAGGGGCTGGCCCTCGTACCAGACACTGGGAAAGACCAGGGCCCGGGCCTGTCGCATCAGCGCCTGAACCCCGGCCGCGTCGCGCCAGCCGAGCATCACCGCCTCGGGATAACGCGCCGCAAGATCCGCGCGGGCCGGCCCGTCCCCGACGAAGACCGGGCGCACGCCGGCGCGGCGCGCCGCCTCGGCGAAGATCGGGGCGCCCTTCTCGGTGGAGATGCGTCCGACGAACAGGAAATCGCCGGGCGGCCCGGCATGGAGAGGAGCCTCGTCCACCGAGATGGGGTTGTCGACCCGGTGAAAACGGGTCGAGTCCGGCAGGTGCGGGGCGACGACCCGTTCCTGCAATGCGCTGAGGGTAACGATGTGCGGGAACAGCGCCTTCAGACCGGCCACATGCTCGAGGCCGAGGTGGCGGACAACCCGCAGGAGCTTGCGCGGATAGCTGCGGGCGTCGCAGTTCGTGCTCAGGCAGCCCAGGGACATCGGCGTGCGGTGGCAGATCCGGGCGGCCGGATACTCGTAGAAACCGCCGTTCGGGCACACGAGGAAGAACTCGTGCATGGTGTAGAGCAGCGGCAATCCGGAGGCCGCGAGGCTGCGCCCGATCGAGGGCGAGAGTGCCTTGGCGAAGGCATGGACGTGGACCACGGTGTCCCGCGGGTCGAGGCCGCGCAACTCCATCGCCAGCCGCCGGGCCGCCGGGCGGTTCCAGATCGCCTGCGCGGCGAAGGCGAGCTTGTTCTTCGTCGTGCCGACGTCATCCTGTCCGAGGCAGACCACGCGGATGCCGGCCGCCTCCAGGCGCGGATCGGCGGGGCCGACGGCGGCGAACACCGTGACGCTGTGCCCTCGCGCCCGCAGACCGAGACCGGCATCCAGCGCCACCTTGGCCTGTCCGCCATTGATGAAAGCGTGATCCACGACGAGGACGAGATGCATGGTCGACAGTCCCGGCCAACGACGAGGTCTTCGGCGATCTTTACCGAACGTGCGTTGATCTCCGGTAAATCCACGCACTTGCGGCGGTCCTTGGGCGAACCGCTTCGAATTTCTTGGGCATCGCCGCATCTTCGGGCTGAGCATGCAGATCGTCGTGTTGGCGGAATTCGCGGTGGCGAGCGGGGGCGCCGAGAAGGTGGCAGTCGAATCGGCGCGCGGCCTCGCCGAGGCCGGACTCGACGTCACCTACATCCAGGCCATCGACGGGCCCGTCGATCCACTCCTCGGCCATCCGCGAATCCGCCGGATCGGCCTCGGCAACACCGACATCTGGCAGCGTCCGGCCCATCGTGCCGCCCTCGACGGACTTTGGGACGGGCAGGCTGCCGCGCGCCTCGGGGCCGCCCTCGACGCCCTGCCGGTGCGGCCGGACCTGATCCATCTCCACCAGTGGACGCGCAGCCTGTCGCCGAGCATCTTCCCGGCCCTGTTCGGGCGCGGCCTGCCGGTGGTGGCGACCCTGCACGACTACTTTTTCGCCTGCCCGAACGGGGTCTACTATCGCTTCGACCGGGCCGAACCCTGTGCCCTGAAGCCGCTCTCGGCCGCCTGCATCGCAGCCCCCTGCGATGGCAGGAGCCGGCTGCACAAGCTCGTGCGCGTCGGCCGCTCGGTCTCCCTGCGTGCGGCCCTGAAGCCGCATCGGCTCGACGTCATCCACGTATGCGACGCGAGCCTGAGCCGCATGGGCGCCCTTCTCGAAGGACTGGCGCTGACTCATCACCGGGTCGACAACCCCGTGCGCGTCGGACAGCAGGCACCGGCCGATCCGGCGCGGGGCGATGCGCTCGCGTATGTGGGACGGCTGACACGGGAGAAGGGCGCGGATCTCGTGGCGGACGCCGCGCGTGCCGCCGGACTCCCCGCCCTGTTCATCGGCAGCGGCCCTCTGGAGGACGAGCTTCGGGCACGGGTCGGGGTCGAACTCGTCGGCTGGCAGGCACCGGAGGCGGTCTGGTCGCTCCTGCGCCGTCGGGCTCGGGCCATCGCAGCGCCGTCGCGCTGGTACGAAACCGGACCGCTGACGGTCTACGAGGCCCTGGCTCACGGCATTCCGGTGATCGCCTCGGCCCGGTCCGGAGCCTGCGAGAAGGTCGTCGACGGCGTGAACGGTTTTTCCGTTTTGCCGGAGCCGGAGGCATGGGCGACGGCGACAGCGGCGTTTCGCGACGACGCCCGCACCGCGAAACTCGGCGCGGCAGCCCATGAAAGGTACTGGGCAGCTCCCATGTCGCTCAGCGCCCATGCCGCTTCGCTGATCGCCGTCTACGAACGCATTCTTGCAAACCGGACCGCCCGCCCGGCAAACGTGAAGGGAAACGCCTCGGCAGCGTGACGCCTCCGGGAATTGGCAAAATTCTGCATCTTTCCGCGTCAGCAGACTTGACGTCCATGTTGCGTCGCAACATAAAACTTTTGCGGCGCATCGAACGACTCGTTGCGCATTGGAGAGCATCGAGATGACCAGCCAGACCTTCGAGATCCCCGCCGAGATGCGCGCGTTCGCCGAGAAGAGTGTCGATCAGGCCCGCACCGCCGTCAGCACTTTCATCGGCACCGCCATCAAGACGGCCGAGCAGATGCAGTCCACGTCGGGCTCGGTGCAAGCCTCGATGCAGACGGTCGTCGCCAAGACTTTGGATCAAGTTCAGGACAACGCTGTGGCGACCTTCGACTTCGCCCAGAAGCTGGTCCGTACGCGCGACCTCCGCGAGGCGATGGAACTGCAAGGCGAATTCGTCCGCAACCAGATCGCCAACCTGCAGGCGCAAGCCAAGGATCTCGGCACGCTGGCCCAGAACACCCTGCGCCCGTCCGCCTGAGGTCGGCCGGCGCTCGAACCCGGAGGGCAGTGCCGGCCCTCCGCATCCCGGAGCACCGCCGGAACGGCGACGCCCCGCAGACCGATCCACCATTTCGGGCTATTCTCGAGTCCGAAACGGCGAGGAGACACAGTCATGGCAAGACGGCGCAGAACGCCACCCAGAGCGCAGGACCGGGCCGGAACGCCGCCGGAACTCGAAGGCATCCAGGAGGCTGGACCGATGAACGCTGACACCATGCATACCGTCGAGGGCGGCGAGCAGGATCTCCCGTCCGGGCCGGAGCACGCGCCGAACGTCCACGAGGCGCTTCTCGAAGGTGTCTCGTCGGAGGCGCTGACGGCGGCCGGCGGTGGTGACGGCGAGACGGGCTCGGACGAATCCGTGTCCGCCGCACCCGAAGCCTCCGATCTCGTCGAGGACCTCACCGTGGTGCCGGAGGAGGCCGCGGCGCCGGTCGAGGCTGCGAAGGAGACAGTCGAGGTCGCGACCGAGACCGTGGAGACCATCGTCCAGGCTCTGCCCGAGACGACTGCGGTGGCGCTGCCGGCGATCGCGCCCGCAGCCACGGGTGTTGCAGCCTCCTTCGGCAAGCTCAACGCACTGGCGACAGCGCCGCGGATCACCGAGGTGATGGGTGAACTCGGCGAGGTGAACACCACGGTGCTGACCTACCTGCGCGGCGAGAGTGCCGCGGCAGTGGCCCATTGGCAGGCGCTTTCGGGAGCCAAGACCCCGGCCGATGCGATCCGCCTCCAGGTCAGCGAGATGCAGCGGGCCGCCGACGCCTCGCTGAGCTGCTTCGCGGCCCTCGCCAAGCGCGCCAGCCGCTTCACCGGCGCGATCGCCCGGCGCTGAGACCCCCGGTGCCGGCGCCCCTCGCGCCGGCGGCCCGACCCGTCTAGATATCCCGGAATCCGTCGCGGCATCGTCCCAGATCGGGGCAAAGCCGCCACGCCCTGGTTCCAGGAGTTTCCATGCTGCGCACGTCCCTTCTGCTCGTCCCGCTGCTCACCGTACCCCTCGCCGCGGTGCCTGCCACGGCGCAGATGATGAAGTCGCCGGACGTCGCCGAGAAAGCGGCGCCCGAGAAGGTGGTCCCCCTCGCCAAGGGCCAGGTGCAGCTCTCCTTCGCCCCGGTGGTGAAGCGCGCGGCCCCGTCGGTGGTGAACGTCTACGCCTCGCACGTGGACACGCGGGGCCAGAGCCGCAGTGCCATGGACGAATTCATGCGGCGCTTCTTCGGGGACAATGGCGGCGGTCGCGGGCGCGGCGGCGCGCCGGGTGAGCGAGCGCAGAAGTCCCTGGGCTCCGGCGTGATCGTGGACGAATCCGGCCTCGTCATCACCAACAACCACGTCATCGAGAACATGAACGAGGTCCGCATCGCGCTCGCGGACCGGCGCGAATTCGAGGCCAGCATCGTGCTGCGCGATCCCCGCACCGACCTTGCCGTGGTCAAGATCAAGAGCCCGTCCGGCGGCCTGATCCCGATGGCCTTCGGTGATTCCGAGTCCCTCGAGGTGGGCGACTTCGTGATGGCGATCGGCAATCCGTTCGGCGTGGGCCAGACGGTGACCCAGGGCATCGTCTCGGCGCTCGCGCGGACCCAGGTCGGCTCGTCCGACTACCAGTTCTTCATCCAGACCGATGCGGCGATCAATCCCGGCAATTCCGGTGGTGCGCTGGTGAACCTGCAGGGCCAACTGGTCGGCATCAACACCGCGATCTACTCGCAGTCCGGCGGCAGCCACGGCATCGGCTTCGCCATTCCGGCCAGCATGGTCCGCGCGGTGGTCGAGACCGCCAAGGGTGGGGCGACCGCCGTGCGCCGGCCCTGGCTCGGGGCGCGCGTCCAGAGCGTGACCCCCGACATCGCCGAGAGCATGGGGCTCGATCACCCCACCGGCGTGCTGGTGGCGAGCCTCCAGGCCAAGAGCCCGGCGGAGGAGGCCGGGCTGAAGCGCGGCGACCTCATCCTCACGGTGGACGGCAAGACCGTCGACGACCCGGAAGCCTTCGGCTACCGTTTCGCCCTGAAGGGCCTGACCGGCCAGACCCAGTTCGGCATCCTGCGCGGCACCGGCCGCTCGACCGTGGCGGTCAAGCTCAGCCCCGCGCCCGAGACGCGCCCGCGCGACACCCTCAAGGTGCGCACCCGCTCGCCGTTCCTCGGCGCAACCCTCGTGAACACCTCGCCCGCCGTGGCGGAGGAGCTTCAGGCCGATTTTCCCGCCGACGGGGTCGCGGTCGCCGGCGTCGACGAGGGCTCGATCGCCTCGCGGGCCGGCCTGCAGAAGGGCGACATGATCGTCGCGATCAACGGCATGCCCATCGCTACGACGAAGGATCTGGAGCGGATCACCCGCAACAGCCTCAGCATGTGGGAGGTCTCGATCAACCGCGGCGGCGAGGTGATGACCTCGATGTTCGGGGGCTGACGGCCTGGGCGCGGACGCGGCGGGCGGGGGAGGCCGCGATTTTCCCGGTTGCGGGCGGCGGTCACCCACGTCTTTGATGCGCCGATGTCAGACCTGTTCGCCTCCGCCGGCCTCGCCCGGGCCGCCCCCCGCCCCCTCGCCGATGCCCTGCGCCCCAAGACCCTGGCCGAGGTCGTCGGCCAGGAACAGCTGACGGGCCCGGACGGGGCCCTGACCCGCCTTCTCAACGCCCGCTCCTTCGGATCCCTGGTGTTCTGGGGGCCACCGGGCACCGGCAAGACAACCGTGGCACGCCTGCTGGCCCACGAGACGGACCTGCATTTCGAACAGATCTCGGCGATCTTCTCCGGTATCGCCGAGCTACGGAAGGTGTTCGACGCGGCACGCGGGCGCCGGGCCATGGGGCGGGGTACCCTGCTCTTCGTCGACGAGATCCATCGGTTCAACCGGGCGCAGCTCGACGCCTTCCTGCCCGTCATGGAGGACGGAACGGTGACGCTGGTCGGCGCCACCACCGAGAACCCGTCTTTCGAGCTGAATGCCGCACTCCTGTCGCGCGCCCGCGTGCTGCTCTTCCGGGCGCTCGACGATGCGGCCATCGCCAAGCTGCTGGTGCGGGCGGAGACGCTGACGGAGACGCCGCTGCCGCTCGACGCGGAGGCCCGGGGCGTGCTCGTCCGCATGGCCGACGGGGACGGGCGCGCCGCGCTGACCCTCGCCGAGGAGGTCTGGCGCTCCGCCAAGACGGACGAGGTCTTCGACGCGGAGCAGTTGCAGGCGATCATCCAGCGCCGGGCGCCGATCTACGACAAGTCCCAGGAGGGGCACTACAATCTCATCAGCGCCCTGCACAAGACCGTGCGCGGCTCCGACCCGGACGCGGCGCTCTACTATCTCTGCCGGATGCTCGACGGGGGCGAGGATCGGCTGTTCATCGCCCGCCGCCTGGTGCGCATGGCAGTGGAGGATATCGGTCTGGCCGACCCGCAGGCCCTGGTCGTCGCCACCGCCGCCAAGGACGCCTTCGACTTCCTCGGTTCGCCGGAGGGCGAGTTGGCACTCGCCCAGGTCACGGTCTACCTCGCCTGCGCGCCGAAATCGAACGCGGTCTACGCCGCCTACAAGGCCGCCACGCGCGTCGCCAAGGAGCACGGCTCGCTGCCGCCGCCACGAACCATCCTCAACGGCTCGACCAAGCTGATGCGCAAGATCGGCTACGGCGAGGGATACCGCTACGACCATGACGAGCCAGATGCGTTCTCAGGCCAGGATTACTGGCCGGAAACCCTCGGTCGGCAGCACTTCTACGAACCCACGGACCGAGGCATGGAGAGCCGCTACACCGAGCGCCTCGCCCACTGGGAGACCCTGCGCCAGAAGCGGCGGTCCGACGAGGCGTGACGCCGAGGCATTCCGCGCCACGTCGGTCCCGCCCCATTCATGCCGGCCGATCAAGCCGTCGCGCGATGGCGACGGCTTGATCGGCAGTATCATTAACAAATTCGGAAATGAAAGCTCGAATTTTATCGTATTCAATGAATATAACGCAATTTGTATCATCTATACGAGCGTCATCGCAGATGTTTTTGCCTGAGAGCGAAAAGCACGATGACGATCTACTACGTCGACTCCTCCTTCACCGGCGGCTCGAACAGGAGCGGCCTGTCGGCCGACGCGCCCCTCACCAGCCTCGAGGCGGTCAACAAGCTCAAGCTTCAGGCCGGTGACACCGTCGCCTTCAAGGCCGGCACCGCCTACAATGCCTCGGCGGCGGGCACGGGCGCGCTCACCATCACCGCCTCCGGCACCGAGAAGGCCCCGATCACCTTCACCACCTACGGCACGGGGCCGGCCGCCACGATCGCCAACAGCGCGGCGGGTTACTCCGACGCCATCAACGTGGCCAACGCCAAGTACGTCGTCATCGACGGGCTGACGATCACGGGCGCCGCGCAGGCGGGCGTCAACGTCACCAAGTCGGCCAGCCACATCACGATCCGGAACGTGGAGGCGAGCCAGGTCGGCGAGGGCGTGATGCTCAACGGCACCGACAACCTCGTCACGCGCAGCTACTTTCACGATCTGAAGATGATCAAGAACACGGCCAACGTGTACGACGACGATTACGGCGCGGTCGGCGTGATGATCGGCAACAGCAACAACGAGGTCTCGTACACCAAGATCGTCAACGCCAAGGCGCCGAGCTTCGACTACGGCCACGATGGCGGCGGCATCGAGCTGTTCGGCACGATGAACAACATCAAGATCCACAACAACTGGATCGAGAACAGCGTCGGCTTCATCGAGGCCGGAGGGACCAAGAGTGTCCTGACGAACATCTCCATCACGAACAACGTCAGCCTGAACAACGCCGGCTTCCTTGTCCTGCACAACGGCGGTGGCAACTTCGCCAGCACGTTCAAGAACGTCGACGCGAGCCAAAATACCATCATCGAACAGAACAACACCGCAAAGCAGATGGCTAGCGTTTTCCTGGACGCTCCCTCTCAGAAAGGTGAGCTTTCCTTCCACAACAACGTGATGTATTTGAATAACGGCGACTCTTTCTTTAAACAAGTCGGCAGCTATCATTACGATAACGTCTTCTATGCGCCCTCCAAGGCGACCCACCTCTACAACAACTGGTCGATGGCGCTGAATTCTGGCGAAAAGTACAACACGGTCGCACCGTCCGGAGGCGTCTCAATTGTCGAGACGCTGAAGAATCTCACAGGTGATCTCGGCGCCTCCTTAGTAGCAGCGAGTTCGGTCGGTCTGAACTCCGACAAGCCGGTCACGATCGTGCCACCCCCGGTCATCGTCGAGACCGCTCCGATCATCGCGCCACCGATCGCACCGCCGCTGGTCCAGGCCCCGGCGCCTGTCCCGACGCCAACCACATCGACGACCATCGTCGACGGCGACAAGGTCACGAAGACTTACGACGCGGCCGGCACGCTGATCAACAAGACCGTCCAGCACTCCGACAAGTCCTACGACGTCTACGTCAGCGGCGTCACCGGCAAGGACTACGCCTCGTCCCACACGAGCTATGACAGCGCCGGCAAGGCCGTGCTGATGGAGCAGTTCCGCGCCGACGGCAGCCTGATGATGAAGAAGGTCGTCGGGCTCGACACCACCACCGAGACCTACGACGCCGCCGGCACGCTCACCAACAAGACCGTCCAGCACTCCGACAAGTCCTACGATGTCTATCTCGGCGGCGTCACCGGCAAGGACTACGCCTCGTCCCACACGAGCTATGACAGCGCCGGCAAGGCCGTGCTGATGGAGCAG
>NZ_CEEDBN010000018.1:0-100262 GCF_979253015.1 Methylobacterium sp. AC433
GCCGAGCCCGGCGAAGCCTTGTCCTGCGCGACCTTGTCTTGCGAGCCCTTGTCTCGCGAGGTTTCTTGCCGTGACACCGAACCAACCTCACGCCCGGAGGGAAAACATGCGCGCAATGATTTGGCGCCGATGGATTATTTCGTTCGGGAGCGGGGCCGCTCCCTAGTCGACGTCGAGGGGGGCGACGCCCGCCGCCCTGCCGTCGGGACCCAGGGTGATCTTCTGGATGCGTGCCTCGGCCTTCTGAAGCAGGCCCTCGCAATGGCGCTTCAGCGCCTCGCCGCGCTCGTAGATCGCCACCGACTCGTCGAGGGGGACGTCCCCCTTCTCCAGGCGGCGCACGATGTCCTCGAGCTGCTCCAGTGCCTTCTCGAAGGGCAGGTCGAGGCTCGGCTCGTCCGTGCCGGACGTCGACGCAACGGCGGGTCGCGTGACACTCATTCTAAACTACCCCGTGATTTGGACGGTCTAAGCCTCCGGCCCGGAAGCCGACAACCCGATCCGGCCCGCGGATCGTCGTTTCGTCGTCCGGGGCGGCGTTTGCGCCACAGTCTCGGTGCCTCGCTTCGCACGCCTCGGGCCGAACCGACAGCGCCGAACAGGACTGTCCGTCAGTGCCTTAACCGGCGACCCGAATGTCGGATGCGAACGCGAGGCGGAACGGTTCGCCCTCGAAGGCCTCGGCGCCGCGCCCGATCGCCGTGATCGCCGCGACCATGCGACCGTCCCGCTCCAGCAGGCGGTCGGCGATGGCCACGAACAGGGCGTTGGGCGTCGCGGATGGGGCCGCCAGGCGCAGGGACCGGGCGATCTCGGCCTCGTTGCGCTCCGGCGCCAGGGCGCAAGCGGCGATGTAGGCGGCCGCCGTCGAGCGGCTGATGCCGGCGTAGCAGTGGATCAACAGGGGGCGCGCCTGGTCCCAGTCCCTGGCAAAGTCGAGGATCTGCGCCACGTGGACCTCGCCCGGCGTGACGTGCCCGTCTATCGGCGCGACGATGTCGCTGACCTCGACCACGCAGTGGCGCCCCTCCGCGATGCCCTCGGGCCGGGCGATGGCGGTACCGACCTTCATCAGGGTCATCAGGTGGGTCGCGCCCGAGGCGTCCAGGGTCTCGGGCAAGCGCGACAGGGGGCAGACCTGGAGATGCGGCATCAGGCGGGATCCGGTTGCGCGAGGGCCTGGAAGCGGGCGAGGAAGCGCGCCTGCGCCACGCCGGTGGGCCAGGGCGCCAGCAGCCCCTCGGCCTCGGGGCCGAGGGGCACGCGGACCCCGAAGATCGCATCGGCCTCGGCCTCGGAGAACCCGGCCAGGCGCGTCGCCTCGTGAGCGGCGGCGATGCCGTCGGCCAGCTTGACCAGGGCGGACAGTTCCGGGCCCGGCTCGGCAAGGCCGAAGCGCTGGCGGATGGCGGTGAGCAGCCGGCGCTCCACCGCCTTGTAGGAATCGCCGATGGCCGCCTTGAAGGGGGAGATGATGTCGCCGATGACGTATTCGGGGGCATCGTGCAGCAGCAGTTCGAGGCAGTCGGCGCCGGCCAGATCCGACGCCTGCGCACGGCCGATGGCCTCCACCAGCAGGGCATGCTGGGCCACGGAGAAGACGTGCGGCCCAGCCGTCTGCCCGTTCCAGCGGGCGACGCGGGCGAGTCCGTGGGCGATGTCGGCGATCTCGACGTCGCGCGGGGCCGGGTCGAGGAGGTCGAGGCGCCGTCCCGACAGCATTCGCTGCCAAGCACGGCCGCGGTCGCCGCTCATGCCGCGCTCCCGATCGTCCGATCCCCGAGGGCGGCGCAGGGGGCATGCCGGTGGCAGCCGACGAGGTGATCGTTGACGAGGCCCACCGCCTGCATGAATGCATGGACGATGGTCGGCCCGCAGAACGTGAAACCCTCCGCCTTCAAGGCCTTGGACAGTTTTCGCGAGATTTCGGTTTCGGTGGCGATGCCCTGGCGATCCCGCGCCGTGCCCTGGACCGGCGCGCCGTCGACGAAGTCCCAGAGGAAGGCCGAGAAGCCCGGCCCACGCGCCTCGATGGCGAGGTAGGCCCGGGCGCCCGCGATGGTGCCGACGATCTTGGCCCGGTTTCGGATGATGCCGGTATCCTGCATCAGGCGGGCCACGTCCGCTTCCGTGAAGCGCGCGATCACCTCCGGGTCGAAGTCCGCGAAGGCGCGCCGAAACCCCTCGCGGCGGCGCAGGATCGTGATCCAGGACAGGCCGGCCTGGAAACCGTCGAGGATCAGCTTCTCGTAGAGGGCGCGGCCGTCGCGCTCGGGCACGCCCCACTCGGTGTCGTGGTAGGCGACGTAGACGGGGTCGAGCCCGGCCCACCAGCAGCGGGCGCAGCCGTCGGGATGGTGGATCAGGCCGGAGGGATCGGTGGGCATCGGCGAGGGTTTAGCCGGGGACGGCCCGCGCGTCGATCTCGTGGCGCCCTCAACCGGCCGGGGCCGTACCGGGGAAGGCGAAGGTGGCGAAGGCCGGCTTCTCGACGCCGACCGGAACCGCGCCCGCCCGCAGGGGCTCGCCGGACGCCAGGGCGTCGGCGAGGCGGTCCAGGCGCAGGAGGCCGAGGGCGCGCCGGCCCGCGACGCTGCCGACGGTGCCGAGCGCGCGCTGCCCGGCGGTGATCTCGGCGCCGCCCTGCAGGACTTGGTCCGGAGCCAGGGCCTGGTCCGAGACCGCCACCAGCGGGACGATCCGCGTCCGGGCCGTGCCGCGATGCTGCATGCGCGAGACCACCTCCTGGCCGACATAGCAGCCCTTGCGGAAATCGACGCCGCCGAGTTGATCCATCAGCGCTTCGTGCGGAAAGGCGTCGGACCAGGGGAAGTCGCGCCCGCCCTCGGGGATGCCGAGGGCGATGCGGTGGGCGTGGTAGTCGGCCTCCGTCGCGTCCGCCGAGAAGGCGCCGAGCCGGAAGATCAGGCGCTCGCCCAGCGTCCCGAGACGGCCGTCGCGCAGGCGGCTCACCGCCGCGGCGGTCTCCGCGCCGTCCCAGGCGGCCGCGACGCCGAGGGTCGGGTCGAGGGCGATCGTCACCTTGGCGCGCAGGCGGTAGAGCCCGAGACGCTTGGCGAGGCCGGGCGCCTGCTCGGCAGCGGCATCGAGCTGGAAGCCGTCGGCCGTGCGCGCGACGAGGAAGTCGAACAGGATCTTGCCCTGGGGCGTGAGCAGGGCACCGAGGCGGGCCTCGCCGGGTTCCAGGGTCTCGACGTTGCAGGTCACCACGCCCTGCAGGAAGCTCGTCGCATCCTCGCCCGAGACGGTGACGACGGCGCGGTCCGGCAGCAGGGCGATCGGCATGACGACTCCTTCACGAGCGGCGGCGGCATTGCGCGCCGTCCGGGGCTGACATAAGCCGCCCGCGACCCCGTCTCAATGCGCGTCCGACCCGCGGACGGCCCCAGGAGATCCGGAATGGACCAGCCCTTCGACCTCCTCCTCACCGGCGGCACCGTGGTGAACCAGGACGGTGCGACCCGAGCCGATCTCGGCATCCGTGCCGGACGCATCGCGGCGATCGGCGATCTGGCGCAGGCGCAAGCCGCCGAGCGGCGCGACTGCACCGGCCTGCACCTGCTGCCCGGAATCATCGACAGCCAGGTGCATTTCCGCGAGCCGGGGCTCGACCACAAGGAGGACCTCGAATCCGGCTCGCGCGCGGCCGTCATGGGCGGCGTCACCACGGTGTTCGAGATGCCGAACACCAATCCGCTCACCACCAGCGCCGAGGCGCTCGCCGACAAGGTCGCCCGGGCGCACCACCGGATGCATTGCGACTTCGCGTTCTGGGTCGGCGGCACCCACGAGAACGCCCACTTGGTTCCCGAGCTCGAGCGCCTGCCCGGGGCGGCCGGCATCAAGGTGTTCGTCGGCTCCTCCACCGGCTCGCTGCTGGTCGAGGACGATGCCGGCGTCACCGAGATCCTGAAGCGCACCCGCCGGCGCGCCGCCTTCCATGCCGAGGACGAGCCGATGCTGCGGGCGCAGAAGGACCGGCGCGTGCCGGGCGACCCGTCCTCGCATCCGGTCTGGCGCTCGCCCGAGGCGGCCCTGAAGGCGACGCAGCGCCTCGTGCGCATCGCCCGGGCCACCGGCGCGCGCATCCACATCCTGCACATCTCGACGAAGGAGGAGATGGCCTATCTCGCCGGTGCCAAGGACGTGGCAACCTGCGAGGTGACCCCCCACCACCTCACCCTGGACGGCGACGAGGCCTATGCCCGCCTCGGCACCCTGGTGCAGATGAACCCGCCGGTGCGCGGCGCCGACCACCGCGACGGCATCTGGCACGGGCTCTCGCAGGGCGTCGCCGACATCCTCGGCTCCGACCACGCGCCGCACCTGCTTGAGGAGAAGGCCAAGCCCTACCCGGATTCGCCCTCGGGCATGACGGGGGTACAGACCCTGGTGCCGGTCATGCTCGACCATGTCGCCGCCGGCCGGCTGTCGCTGGCCCGCTTCGTCGACCTCACCAGCGCCGGCCCGAAGCGGCTGTTCGGCATCGCCAGGAAGGGCCGGCTCGCGGTGGGCTACGACGCCGACGTGACGGTGGTGGACCTCAAGCGCCGGGAGACCATCCGCAACGCCTGGATCGCCTCGAAATGCGGCTGGACGCCCTATGACGGCGTCACCGTGACGGGCTGGCCGGTGGGCACCCTGGTGCGCGGCAACAGCGTGATGTGGGAGGGGACCCTGACTGCGCCGTCCCGCGGCGAGGCGGTGCTGTTCGAGGAGGCCCTGCCGCCGGCCTGATCGCCGTCGCGCAGCAAAAAGGGCAGGCGCCCGGCGCCTGCCCCGTGGTCGTCACACCGTCGCGCCGGAGCGGGCGACGGGCGGTGTCGTCAATGCTGCGGGCTGGTGGTGAAGGCGCCGCCGCGGATGCGGTCCGGGAAGCCCTCGGCGTAGCGGGCGGTGGCTTCCTCGCCATAGGTCGTGACGAGTTCCTGGAAGGCCGCGAACAGGGCGGCCTGGGCCATGCAGTCGCCGTCGAGACCGTCGAGACAGCCCTCGGCGAAGGCTTCCGAGACGTAGCCCAGAGCGACGCGCTTGTCGTCGAGATCCGCCTCGAAGGGCGAGGAAACCGTATCCATGTGCATGGGCCACATCATCGTTTGCGCCGGTGAACGACCCGGCGAGTAACCACGAGGATAGGGCGATCGGTCAGGTTCGCAAAGCCAGGAATTGCGAAGCGGTTAACGCGGGCGCTCAAATTCTTCGTTTTCGCGCGCCGCGCGCACCCTGTGGCCGCACGGCATCATTACCCGCCGAACCGGCTCGCCAGGGCGTGCGACAGGCGTTCGCCCTCGGCCACGTAGCGGGCCGCCGCCTCGTTCGCGGCGGGGGTACAGACCCGGTAGGTCAGGCTGTAGCCGCGATAGCCGCGATTGTAGGCGCCGGCGAGACGGTCGCGCCGGCCCGGGGTCACGCCCTCGGCCTCCATCAGAGCCTTCATCCGGGCCGGCCATTCGGGGGCATCCGGGGCGGCGCAGAGGTCGCGCAGGAAGGCGAGGGAGCCGATGACCTCCGAGAGACGGAGCAGATCCCGGTCGTAGGGCGCGGGCGGCGGCTCGGGCGGGGGCGGCGGCTCCTTCTCCTTCTCGGCCGGCTTCGGGGCGGCCCGGGACGAGCCGCCGCGGGATTGCTGCGCGAAGCCGTCATCCGGCACGGCCATCAGCACGGCGAGGCCGGCCACGACCGCGAGTCCCGCATCACGAACCCTCACGCCGCCGGCTCCCCGTGCCGGGCCGCACGGGCGAAGGCCTCGCGGACGGTTCCGGCGAGGCCGGGCGTGGTCGCCAGGGTCTCGAGCTCGGCCAGCGTGGCCCAGCGGACGCCCAAAGCCTCCGGACCGGCCTCCGGCTCGCCCCCGTGCCAGAGGGCGGCGTGAGGATGGACCACGTAGTGATGCCGCACGCGTCCCTCGGGATCGCGGAGGATGATCTCGGTGGGGCTGAGAACGCCCACCACCTCGGCCGACAGCCCGACCTCCTCCTGCAATTCGCGCAAGGCCGCCTGGGCCAGGGGCTCGCCCGCCTCGACGAGGCCGCCGGGAAGGGTCCAGACACCGCGCATCGGCTCGTTGGCGCGGGCGGCCAGGAGCACGCGGTCGTCGCGCAGGACCGCGATCGAGGTGCCGACGAAGGGCCGCGTCGGGAACAGGCGCGACTCGGCCGCCTCCGGTTCGGTTCCGCTCACGGCGTCACCACGGCGATGCGACCGTCGGCGAGGCCGACGAGCAGGCGGGTGGCCGCGCCCCGGCCGAGGCTGGCGAGGCCGAAGGCGGCGAGGCCAGGCAGGGGCGCACGCCATCGCTCGCGGATGCCCTCCTTGAGGGAGAGGATCGCCAGGGCACTCCGGTCCGCGATCGGCAAGGCGAGCTCGGGTGCGCCCTCGCGCTCCGGCTCGACCAGGGCCGCGAGATCGGCCTCGCCCTCGCCGGGGGAGACGTTGGTGTAGCCCGGCGCTTCCTGGGCCAGGCGCAGGGTGCCGGCCTCCAGGGTCCAGAGTTGCAGCTGGCCGGCGCCGTCGGGGGCCGCCACCGCCGCGACCTGCGGCCGGCCGGTACCGGAGAAATCCGCGATCGCGGCCGGCTTCAGGGGCTGGCCGCCCGGACCCGTGGGCTGCTCGGGACCGCGCGCCAGCAGCGTCCAGCCCGTGCCGGGCGGTGTTCCCGCGCCGGGCTCGGCCTTGGCGAACAGGGCGAGGGCGGCGCCGCCGGCGGGCGCGATCGTGACGGCGAGGACGATGGGCCTGCCGTCCAGCCGGCCGATCCGGGGCCGGCGCAGGGCGAAGGCCGTATCGGGCGCGGCGGAGAGGGTGGTGGTGGCCACCGGCACGGGCTTCGGATCGCCCCCCATCGCCACGGGCTGGCGCTCGCGGAGGACGAGGCTTCCGGCCTGCTCGGGGCCGCCGGCCAGGGCCGGCACCGGGTTCGCCAGGTGCACGCTCAAGGGACCGGCGACGGCGCGGCGGGAGCCGGGCAGGGCGCCGCGCGGGGTCTCGGCGGCCGCCAGTCCCTCCACCGCCTCGGCGCCGAGCAGGGTGGTCGCCACCTGTCCGTCGACCAGGCTGAGGGCCGCGCCGCCGGAATCACCCCAGACCACGGCGATCGGCGCCTCCGGCTCGACCACGGCGGGATTGGCGTTGCGGGCCCGCGCCAGGGGAAGCAGGCCGGAGGTCGCCACCGCGGTGGCGACCTCGCTACCCGGCCCCCGCAGGGCGCGGGCGCGGAAAGGCAGGTCGAGGATCGTCACAGAGGGCTCCGCCCAGGCGGGGGTCGCGGCGATCAGGAGCCCGATGAGAAGCGCGCGGCGCGTCCCCCGTTCAGACATGCTGTCCGCCGTTGATGTGCAACTCGGCGCCGTTCACGTAGGACGAGGCCTCGGTGCACAGGAAGTAGATCGCCTTGGCGACTTCGTCGGGGGTGCCGAGCCGGCGCTGCGGGATGCCGGCGACGATCTTGTCGGTGCCCGGCGACAGGATCGCGGTATCGATTTCGCCCGGCGAGATCGCGTTCACGCGGACGCCGAGGGGCCCGAAATCGCTCGCCATCTCCCGGGTCAGGCCGGCCAGGGCCGCCTTGGAGGTGCCGTAGGCGGCGCCCGCGAAGGGATGGACGCGCGAGCCCGCGATCGACGTGACGTTGACGATGGAGCCCTTGGCCCGGGTCAGCTCCTCGCAGAGGCCGCGCGCCAGGAGGAGGGGTGCGAACAGGTTGACCTGGAACACCCGCTGCCAGTCCCCGAACTCGGTGGCGATGGCGCCCAGGCGCTCGCCCTGCGGCCCCTTCGGCGAGATGCCGGCATTGTTGACGAGCGCGTGCAGGAGACCGCCCTCGGCGGCGAGGCGCCCGGCCACCTCCTCGATGCCCCGCACCGTATCCTTGGGGTCGGACAGATCGACCTGGAGGTGATCCTCCGGACCCATCTCCCAGGGACAGTTCTCCGGGAAGGGATGGCGCGAGCAGGTGATCACCCGCCAGCCGGCGGCCGAGAACCGTTTGACGGTGGCGTGGCCGATCCCACGGCTCGCCCCCGTGAGCAGCATGACGCGCCGGCGTTCGTTGGATGAGGCCAAGACCGTTCCTTCAGGATCGGGAGGCGTCCGGCCGGCGAGACCGCCGTGCCGCCGAGAAGCCCCCACGCCACGCTCAGGTCTAAGGGGCGCGGGTGCTAAAATCCAGGGTCATCCCGCGACGCACCAAGGTGCCGGCGCGCCGACGGCGGAGGGCCGTCGATCCGCCTCAGGGATGGAGGGCCGTCGATCCGCCTCAGGGATAGAGACGCGCCCCGCGCCAAGCCCCGCCGCCGGAGGTCCCGCCGCCGGAAGCCTCGCCGTCGCGGGTGAAGCGAACGCGATCGTGCAGGCGGAACGGGCCGTTCTGCCAGAACTCGATCGAGACCGGCGCGATGCGAAAGCCCGTCCAGTTCTCCGGGCGCGGCACCGGGCCCTCCCCGTAGCGCTCGGCCAGGGCCTCGACCTCGCGCTCGAGGGTCGCCCGGTCGGCCAGCGGGCGCGACTGGCGGCTCGCATGGGCGCCGAGGCGGCTGTTGCGGGCGCGGCTGGCGAAGTAGGCATCCGCCTCCTCGGCCGTGACCTGGGTCACCGGGCCGCGGGCGCGGACCTGACGGCCCAGGCTCTTCCAATGCAGGACCAGGGCGGCCTGGGGATTCTCGCGCAGCTCGTCGCCCTTGGCGGAGTCGAGGTTGGTGTAGAACACGAATCCGCGCGCATCGACGCCCTTCAGCAGCACGATGCGCACGTCCGGCAGCCCGTCAGCGCCGGCCGTGGCCAGCGCCATCGCGTTGGCATCGTTGGGTTCCGAGGCCTCGGCCTCGGCCATCCAGGCCGCGAACAGCGCCCAGGGATCGGTGGCACGGGTGAAGTCGTCGCCGGACCCCGTGGCGTCCCCGGTCGCGCTGCGGGAAGCGGGATCATCGATCCTTAACCGTTCCAAGGCGTAATCCTGTGGTGAGATCCGGGTCGGGGGCACCGACGTGGGACACGAACGTTTTCGGCCCAACACGTCGTTTGAGATCAGGTGTAATGCGTCGGCGCGACTGTAAAGCCCAGGCCGTCCCAGAAATTCGTGTCCGCCGCCGGTCGAGGACCGTGCCGCAGCGCGCCACGCGGGCCATCGGCCTCAGCGTGCTGCTCGGCCTCGGCGGCTGCGGGCTGCCGATCATCACCTTCCAGGCGGAGGAGACGGCCGCGTCCGGCGCCGTGGCGGAGGCGGCCAAGCGCGGCGACAAGGCGAGCGCGGCACTGCCGGACGAGCCGACGAGCACGGGCAGCATCGACAGGCGCCCGCTCGGATTCGGCAACGACCTCGGCGCCGAGGACTGGCGCCGCGCCAACGCGGCCCTGGCCATCGCCCTCGATCCGCAGGGCAACGGCCGCCCGGTGAAGTGGGACAACCCGGAGACGACCCTGCGCGGCTCGGTGAACCCGACCGGCCTGCCCTACGTCGCCAACGACCTCGTCTGCCGCGATTTCCTCGCCTCGGTGATCTCTCCCGCCGGCAGCCGCTTCGTGCGCGGCACGGGCTGCAAGCCGTCCGGCGGGGACTGGACCCTGACCAAGGTGCGGGCTGCCAAGGCATCCTCCTGAGGGCTCTCGCAGGTCCGGCCGGATCACAGTTCGAACAGAAGCGTTGACGCCGCGCCAATCGCAGCGAATTCTCGCGCGAGACCGTTGCAGAGAAGCAACAGGCCGTCCACATGACAGACGAATCCGAAGGAACCGGGCCCGTGCCCGGTCCCAGGCGGCACCGAGAATCCTGAAGACCGATGCGAAATCCCTACGATGTGCTGGGCGTCTCCAAGGGCGCCAGCGAAGCCGACATCAAGAAGGCCTACCGCAAGCTCGCGAAGGCCTACCATCCCGACCGCAACCAGGACGACGCCAAGGCCAAGGACCGCTTCGCGGAGGCCAACAGCGCGTACGAGATCCTGGGTGATGCGGGCAAGCGCGCGCAGTTCGACCGCGGCGAGATCGACGCGGACGGCAAGCCGCGCGCCACGGGCTTCGAGGGCTTCGGAGGGTTCGGAGGCGGTCGCGGCGGCGGGGGCGGCGGCTTCGATTTCGAGAGCGCCGCGCGCGGACGCGGCCCCACCGGAGGGGGCGGCATCGGCGAAGACATCTTCTCCCACCTGTTCGGCGACGCCTTCCGGGCGGCCGGCGCAGGGCCGGGTGGCCCGCAGCGCGGCCCCGTCAAGGGCGAGGACGTGGCGGCCGAACTGAGCGTGACCCTGGAGCAGGTCGCCAGCGAGGAGAAGCTGCGCCTGTCCCTGCCGGGCGGCCGCGACGTGGACGTGGTGGTGCCCAAGGGCGTGGTCGACGGCCAGACCATCCGCCTGCGAGGCCTCGGCAATTCCGGCGGCCTGCGGGGTGCGCCCGGCGATGCGCTGCTGACCATCCGCATCCTGCCCCATGCCCGCTTCACCGTGGACGGCGCGGACCTGCGCGGCAGCGTCGAGGTGGCCCTGGAGGACGCGATCCTCGGCGGTCCGATCCGGGTGCCGACCCTCACCGGCGCGGTGGAGATGAAGATCCCGCCGATGACCGGCTCGGGCCGCACCTTCCGCCTCCGGGGCAAGGGCCTGCCGAAGAAGGACGGAACGCGGGGCGACCTCCTCGCCGTGACGGCCGTGACCCTGCCCAGCGGCGAGGACCCGGCGCTCACCCAGTTCGCCCAGGCCCGGCGCGCGGCCAAGGCCGGCTGACGGGGCCGCGCGATCGGGCGCCTTCGCCGGAGGCGCGACGGCACTTCGGCGCTGTCAGGCCTCGGACTTCCGTCCCAGGCGCGCCTCCGCTAAGGATGCCCGGCGCGAACACGCCGATCCGTCGCCCGACGGACCCGTCGGCACGCGCCACGGCTCTGGCTCAGGTGACACATGGCGGACACGCACCCGGTTCACGATCACGTCGGCGGTCTCCTCGCCGGCAAGCGCGGCCTGGTGCTCGGTGTCGCCAACAATCGCTCGATCGCCTGGGGCATCGCCAAGAGTGCGGCCGCCCACGGCGCCAAGCTCGCCTTCACCTATCAGGGCGACGCCCTGAAGAAGCGCGTCGAGCCCCTGGCGCGGGAACTCGACGCCCACGTGGTCGGGCATTGCGACGTCACCGATCCGGCCTCGATCGACGCGGTCTTCGCCGCCGCCGCCGAGGTGTTTCCCGAGGGCATCGACTTCGTCGTCCACTGCATCGCGTTCTCGGACAAGGACGAGCTGACGGGCCGCTACGTCGAGACCTCCGAGGCGAACTTCACCAAGTCGCTCCTGATCTCCTGCTACTCGTTCACGGCCATCGCCCAGCGCGCCGAGAAGCTGATGCCGAACGGCGGGTCGCTCCTCACGCTGACCTATTACGGCGCCGAGAAGTGGATGCCGCACTACAACGTCATGGGCGTGGCCAAGGCCGCGCTCGAGGCCTCCGTACGCTACCTCGCCGCCGATCTCGGCCCCTCGAAGATCCGCGTCAACGCGATCTCGGCCGGCCCGATCAAGACGCTGGCCGCCTCCGGTATCGGCGACTTCCGCTACATCCTGAAGTGGAACGAGTACAACGCGCCGCTCCGCCGCACCGTGACCATCGAGGAGGTCGGCGAGACCGCGACCTACCTCGTCTCGGACATGAGCAAGGGCATGACCGGCGAGATCCTCCATGTCGATGCAGGCTACCACGTCGTCGGCATGAAGAACCCGGAAGCCCCGGATCTCAGCCTCGACAAGGACTGAGGGCGGGCGTCGCCCTTTCTCAATCGTCCTCCGCGAACTCGCCGAAGTGCTTCAGGCCCTCGATCCAGGTCGCGCCCTCGCGCTTGATCACCCGGTGGGGCCGGGCGCCGCCCTCGGCCAGGATGGCGTCGGCCAGTCGCTCGGAATGGGTCACCAGCCAGACCTGCGTGCGCTCGGACGCCTTGACGATCATGCGGGCGAGGGGGACCAGCAGGTCGGGATGCAGGCTGGTCTCGGGCTCGTTGAGGGCGATGAAGGGCGGCAGCCTGTAGGCGAGCAGGGCGCCGGCCAGGGCCAGGAACCGTAGCGTCCCGTCGGAGAGCTCGGCCGCCTCGAAAACCCGCTTCGGATAATCGGGAAACACCATTCCGAACCGCGCCTCGCGCCCCGGCACCGGCAGGTCGAGACGGGCCCCCGGAAAGGCGTCGTCCACGGCGACCGCGAGGTCGACCGTGTCGCCGCGAATATGCTCGAGGGTGGCGAACACGGCAGCGAGGTTCGATCCATCGGAGGCGAGAACCGGTGCCGTGACCGCGAGGCAGGGGCGGCGCAGCGCCGAGGCGCCGTCGGTCCGGAAATCGTGGTGGAAGCGCCAGGCCGCCAGGGCGCTGCGCACCTGATGCAGTTCCGGATAGGCACCGGCATCCTGGATGGTGCCAAGGACGGTCTCGGACGGCAGGAGATCGCTCCCGAGGCTGCGCTTGCGCCCCTCCGCGTCGCGCACGAAGCCTGCCGGACCGTCGCGCTCCAGCATGGTGGCCGGCCGCCGGGCCGAGATCAGGCGAAGGCGCTCGGTCTTCAGGTCGGGCTCCAGGGGAAAGCCCGGCGCCACCTTGACCGGCTTGAACCCGACCTCGACGGCATAATCGTAGGCCAGGCCGCTGGCGTCGTCGGCGAGTTCGACGCTCCAGCGGATCCGGGCCGGTTCGTGGCGCTTGCGCTCCCCGGCCCAGCTCACGGAATCCATTCCGCCCTCGGCGGCGAGATCCCGGATCAGGGTGTCCGCGGCGGCCGATTGCAGGCATTCCAACGCCCGGTAGAGGTTGGTCTTGCCGACGCCGTTGGCGCCGATGAAGACCGAGAGGGCGCCCACCGGGAAGCGGATCGATCGCAACGACCGATACCCCGATACGGCGACGTCACGGACAGCCAGCATGCGCGCGCTCCCACCGGTCGCGCGGGACGCGCGAGGCTCGAAAACAACCCTTGGTTTCATTTTTGCGTAGGGTCAATCCGGGACGGTCATGCCGGCGATCCCCGCCCGGGCCTGCGGGAAGCGCGGGTCCATCGCCTCCAGGGTGTCGGCGATGGTGCGGGCGATCAGGAGGTTGCGATACCACTTCCGGTTGGCCGGAACCACGTGCCAGGGCGCCTGCGGCGTGGAGCACGCGGTCAGGGCATCCGCGAAGGCCGCCTGGTAGGCGTCCCAGGACCGGCGCTCCACGAGGTCGGCGGGATCGAACTTCCAGTGCTTGTCCGGGTTCGCGATCCGGGCCTCCAGGCGCTCCCTCTGCTCGTCCTTGGAGATGTGGAGGAAGAACTTGAGCACGGTGGTGCCGGCGGCGGCGAGCATCCGCTCGAAGTCGTTGATCTGAGCGTAGCGGGCGCGCCAGACCGGCTCCGGCACGAGGTCCTTCACCCGCACCACGAGGACGTCCTCGTAATGGCTCCGGTTGAACACGGTGATCATGCCGCGCGCCGGCGCCTTGGCGTGGTAGCGCCACAGGAAGTCGTGGTCGCTCTCCTCCGCGCTCGGCACCTTGAACGACCACACCCGGCAGCCCTGCGGGTTCACACCCTCGAACACCGCCCGGATCGTCCCGTCCTTGCCGCCGGTGTCGATGGCCTGGAACACGACGAGCAGGCTGCGCCTGTGCTCGGCATAGAGCCGCTCCTGCAGGGCGGCGATGCGGGCGCGCTCGGTGACGAGCGCCGCCTTGGCCTCGTCCTTGTCGAGGCCGCCATCGGCGTCCGGATCGATCGCGCCGAGGTCGCAGCGGCTACGGGGCTGCACGGTGACGATGCCGGAGGCGGCGGGCGCCGGGCGGGGATCGACGTGATCGAGGGCGGCGCCGACCCGGATCTCGGCCTCGCGGGCCCAGTGCGCGGAGGAGTGGGGCCGGTGCCCGGCCCGGCGCGACTTGCCCTTCTTGTCCCCCTTGCCGTGCGCGGGATCCTTGCGGTGCGAAACGTCACGCTGCGACGCGGAAACCTCGGTTTCTCCCGAACTCTGGCCCCGGCGATGCTTGCCGTGATGCTTCGACATGATGAGACTCGCTTCCTCGGTGGAGGGCGGACTGGGGCGGCCGCCGAGATGCAGGGCCAGGATGTGCAGGGCCAGGATGTGAGTGCGAGAACGATAGCCCGGCTCGGCCGTTCCGGCGAGCGGCGGTCATGAGGCCGTGAACCCGATCTACTTCATCCGCCATGGCCAGACCGACTGGAACGCAGAGGGGCGCCTCCAGGGGCAGCGGGACATCGACCTGAACGCCGAGGGCCTCCGTCAGGCGGGCGCCGTGGCCGCCCGCCTCGCCGCCGCCACCGGCGGCGCCGACCTCGCCGGCATGGACTTCGTCGCGAGCCCGCTGACCCGGACCCGACGGACGATGGAGACCCTGCGCACGGCCCTCGACCTCGAGCCGGAGGGCTATCGCCTCGATTCCCGCCTGACGGAGATCAGCTTCGGTGCCTGGGAGGGCTCGACCTGGGCCGAGATCCGGCGCTGGGACTCCGCCGGGGCCCTGGCCCGCGACCGCGACCGCTGGGGCTATCGCCCGCCCGGCGGGACCGGCGAGAGCTACGCCATGCTGGTGGAACGGGTCACGCCCGCCATCACCGCGCTGACGCGGCCGGCCGTGATCGTCGCCCATGGCGGCGTCGCCCGGGCGATCCTGGTGATCCGGGGCCATCTCGGCATCCGCGACGCGCCCCGCATCGGGATCCGCCAGGGCAGCGTCCTCGTCCTCGACCGGGCCGGGTGGCGCTGGGCCTGACTCGGCCGTCCTGCGCGTTCAACCCCGGTTCAAGCCTGCCGCCCAAACGTGCTAGACGCGCCGTGATTTCGGCGCGATCCGGGCGCCTACCCGGCCAAAAGGACGGCGCCCGATCGATCGGGCGCCGGCAGCGGAGCAGCGGATGACCAGTCTCGCCGAGACGACCCGGCCCCGGGCGGCAACGCGCGGGCCTCAGGAGACGAGTCCCTCGGCGGAGGCGGCCGGCCCGCGGGCGGTCCTGCGCGGCGAGGTCCGCCCCGACCTCATCCGCGACGAGACCCTGAGCGAGATCTTCCGGGAGAGCGCCCGTTCGCGTCCCGACCATCCGGCCCTCGTGGACGGTGCCCGCACCGGCCCCGACGGCAGCCATCCGGCCGTCACCTATGCGGAGGTCGAGGCCCAAGCGAGCGCGATCGCCCGCGGCCTCGCCCACCGCGGCATCGGCCCCGGCGACGTGGTCGGCCTCTGGATGGCACGGGGACCCGAGTTGCTGATCGCCCAGATCGGCATCACCCTGTCGGGCGCGGCCTGGCTGCCCTTCGACGCCGAGGCCCCGGCCGACCGGGTCGCGGTCTGCCTGGACGATGCCCAGGCCAAGGCGCTCCTCGTCTCGCCCGCCCTGGAACCGCAGGCCCCCGCCGGCACGCCGAGCCTGACGGTGGCCGGACTCGCGGCCGCGACGCCGGCGGAGGCCGCACTCCCGGACCTGCGGGCGGCGGGCCTGACGCCGGAGCACCCGGCCTACCTCATCTACACCTCGGGCTCGACCGGCGTGCCGAAGGGCATCGTCATCAGCCACGCCAACATCTGCCACTTCCTGCGCTCGGGGAACGCGCTCTACGGGATGCGGCCCGACGACGTGGTCTTCCAGGGCGCCTCCGTCGCGTTCGATCTCTCGATGGAGGAGATCTGGGTGCCCTACCTCGTGGGCGCGACGCTGTTCGTGGCCTCGCCGGCCATGATGGGCGACGTGGAGAGCCTGCCGGACATCATCGCCCGGGCCGGCGTCACCGTCCTCGACACGGTGCCGACGCTCCTCGCCATGATCTCGCGGGACCTGCCCACGGTGCGCCTCGTGCTGCTCGGCGGCGAGGCGCTGCCCGAGCCCCTGGTCGCCCGCTGGGCGAGTGGCGCGCGACAGCTCTTCAACACCTACGGGCCGACCGAGGCCACGGTGGTGGCCACCGCCGCCGAGATGCGGCCCGGCGTGCCCGTGACCATCGGCGGCCCGATCCCGAATTACTCCGTCTACGTCGCGGGCGAGACCCTGGAACTCCTCGGGCCGGGCCAGCCCGGCGAACTCCTCATCGGCGGCCCGGGCGTCGCCAGGGGCTACCTGAAGCGCCCCGAGCTGACGGCCGAGAAGTTCATCGCCAACCCCTTCGCCTCGGACGGGACCGACCCGGTCCTGTACCGCTCCGGCGACGCGGTCTCCCTGGATGCGGCCGGCAACATCCTGTTCCACGGCCGCATCGACGACCAGGTCAAGATCCGCGGCTTCCGGGTGGAGCTCGGCGAGATCGAGTCGCGCATCCAGGTCGTGCCCGGCATCAACCAGGCGGCCGTGGTGCTGCGCCAGGACGACGGGGTCGACCGCCTGGTCGCCTTCCTGGTGCCCGAGCGCGGCAGCGAGATCGACAAGGCCGCCCTGCGCCAGACCCTGGCCGGGCAGATGCCGCCCTACATGGTGCCGGGACATTTCGAGGCGGTGGAGGTGCTGCCGCGGCTCACCTCGGGCAAGGTCGACCGCAAGGCCCTGCGCATCGCCACCCTCACGGTGGCCGACACCACGGGCGAGCAAGAGCCGCCGCGCAACGAGACCGAGGCCGCGCTGCTCGCCGCCGCCAACAGGATCTTCGGCAACCAGGCGATCCCCCTCGAGGGCGACTTCTTCGCCGATCTCGGCGGCCACTCGCTGCTGGCCGCCCGCTTCGTCGGCGCGGTCCGCGAAGTACCGGCGCTCGCCGCCATCACCCTGCAGGACGTCTACGGCCAGCGCACCCTGCGGGCCATGGCGGACACCCTCATCGCCCGCACCGGCGGCGTCGGCACCGAGATGGCGATCCGCGATCTCAGCTTCCCGGCGCCCTCCCTGAAGCGGCGCTTCCTCTGCGGCCTTGCGCAAGCCGCGGCCCTGCCCTTCGTCATCGCGCTCGCCACCGCGCAGTGGCTCGGCATCTTCGTGACCTACCTGCTGCTCACCGGCGGCGGGCTCGGGTTCTTCGGCGAGCTCGCCGTGCTGCTCCTGGTCTATATCGGCATCAACGCCGTGACGGCCTCGGTGGCGGTGGCGGCCAAGTGGCTAATCCTCGGGCGCACGAAGCCCGGGCGCTACCCGCTCTGGGGCGTGTACTATTACCGCTGGTGGCTGGCGCAGCGCCTGACGCCGCTGGTCCACATCAAGTGGCTGCAGGGCTCGCCCGCGATCGTGTTCTACCTGCGGCTGCTCGGCGCCGACATCGGCAAGGACGCGCTGATCTCCGACGCGGAGATCGGCGCGCCGGACCTTCTCAGCGTCGGCCCCGGCGCCTCGCTGGGCGGACGCCTCGTCATCGCGAACGCGGAGGTGGTGGGCGATGCGCTGATCATCGGCCGCGTCCGCATCGGCGCCGACGTCTCCATCGGCGCCTCCTGCGTCATCGGCCCCGACACGGTCATCGGCGACCATGCCGAGATCGGCGACCTCACCACCATCCCCACCGGGACGCGGGTGGGAGCGGCCGAGATCTGGGACGGCTCACCCGGGCGCAAGGTCGGCGAGGCCGATCCGGGGGCGCTCCCCGAACCGGCCACGGCCTCGCCCGGGCGTCGCTTCGCCTTCGCGGCCCTCTACACCTTCCTGCTGGCGGCGATCCCCGCCATCGGCCTGCTGCCGATCTTCCCGGCCTTCTACATCTTCGACCAGCTCAGCGATTCCCTCGGCGACATCACCGACATCGACTACCACTGGTACCTGCCGCTGCTGACCTGGCCGACCGCCATGCTGATGACGGCGGGCACCGTGCTGCTGATCGCGGCGATCCGCTGGCTGGTGCTGCCCCGCGTCTCCTCCGGCACCCACTCGATCTACAGTGGCTTCTACCTGCGCAAGTGGGCGGTGGCCCTGGCGGCGGAGGTGACGCTGGAGACGCTCTCCTCCCTGTTCGCCACCGTCTACATGCGGGCCTGGTACCGCCTGATGGGCGCCCGGATGGGGCAGGGGGCCGAGATCTCCACCAACCTCGCCGGGCGCTACGATCTGGCCGATATCGGCGCGCGCAACTTCATCGCCGACGAGGTGGTCTTCGGCGAGGAGGAGATCCGGCGCGGCTGGATGACGATGCACGAGGTCCGGACCGGCCCGCGCGTCTTCGTGGGCAACGACGCCGTGGTGCCGCCCGGCGCCGTGATCCCCGAGGACGTGCTCATCGGCATCAAGTCGAAGCCGCCGGCCAACGAACTGATGACGCCCGGCGACACCTGGTTCGGCTCGCCGCCGATCAAGCTGCCCTCGCGCCAGCGGGTCGATCTCGGCTCGAACGCCCAGACCTATGAGCCCGGCATCGGACCCAAGCTCCGGCGCGGCATCTTCGAGGCGTTCTCGACCTCGTTCTCGCCGATGCTGTTCATCACCCTCGCGATCTCGGCGATCGACTTCTACTTCTACCCGGCGATCCTGGCCCAGGACTGGACCGGCCTCGCGGTCAGCTTCGTGGCCGTCTCCGTCGCCATCGCCTTCATCCAGTCCTTCACGGTGATCGCGGTGAAGTGGCTGCTGATGGGCGCCTACAAGCCCGGCATGCAGCCGATGTGGTCCTGGTGGGCCATGCGCACCGAGGCCGTCGCGGTGCTCTACTGGGGTCTCGCCGGCAAGGTCCTGCTGGAGCACCTCGTCGGCACCCCGTTCCTGCCGTGGATGCTGCGACTCCTCGGGGTGAAGGTCGGCCGGGGGGTGTGCATGCTCACCACCGACATCACCGAGTTCGACTGCGTCACCATCGGCGACTACGCCACCATCAACCGCACCTCCGCCCTGCAGACGCACCTCTACGAGGACCGCATCATGAAGGTCGGCCGGGTCGAGGTCGGCCGGGGCGTCTCGGTCGGTGCCTTCTCGACGGTGCTCTACGACACCAAGGTCGGCGACTACGCCCGCCTGCGCCCGCTCACCATCGTCATGAAGGGCGAGTCGATCCCGGCCCATTCGGAGTGGGAGGGGGCGCCGGCGGTGCCGGTGGTGCACGCGCCGGCGTGAGAGTTGTCGCTGGATCGACGGCGACGACCTGTTAATCTGGTCAGTATGACCAGATCGTCGAAGTCGCCCGAGTCGTCGCCTCAACAGGGAACCTGGCCGTTGCAAGACGCCAAGGCGCGCTTCAGTGAACTCGTACGTCGTGTCCGCAGCGAGGGTCCTCAGCACGTCACGGTGCGTGGGCGCGACGAGGTGGTGGTGATCTCCGCCGAGGAATTCCGACGGCTCAAGGGCGATCGCGACGGCACGGTGCTGGTCGCCGCGATGCAGGCCGGGCCTTCCCAGGATGTCGACCTCGATCCACCGCGGACCGTCATGCCCGTGCGCGACGTGACCCTGTGACCGGCTGGCTTCTCGACACGAACATTCTCTCCGAGCTGCGCAGACCCAAACCGGAGCGGCGCGTGGTGGATTTCGTGGCCGGGCAGCCCCTCGATCGCCTCTATGTCAGCATGGCGACTCTCGCCGAGATCCGTTTCGGTATCGAATGCGTCGCGGATGTCGGCCGGCGTGCAGAACTCAATACGTGGCTGACCCAGAGGGTCCGGCCGCTGTTCGAGAACCGGGTTCTGGAGATCACGGAGGACGTGATGTTCACTTGGCGCCTCCTCGTCGAGGAGGGCCGCAAGGCGGGCCACACCTTCCCGCAGCCAGACCTGATCATCGCGGCCACGGCCCTCCTGCACGGATTGACGATCGTGACCCGGGATGTCGCGGATTACCGGAAGACCCGCGTGCCGCTGCTGAACCCCTGGACCGACGCTTGGCCTTGAACGATGCGATCCGTTATCCGCCATCGCCGCAGGGTCGCGGGAAGCCCAGCGAGCCCGCGGCGCGGCGCTTGCCTCACGCCGCCTCGGGCTTCGGGCCGAGGCGCTTGTCGAGGTAGGTGTCGACGGTCTGGGTCAGCTCGTCGACCTTGCCGTCGAAGAAGTGGTTGGCGCCCTCCACCATCTGGTGCTCGATGATGACGCCCTTCTGGGTTTTCACCTTCTCGATCACCGGCATGACCTCCCGGGCCGGGGCGACCCGATCCTCGGAGCCGTGCACGAACAGGCCCGAGGAGGGGCAGGGGGCCAGGAAGGTGAAGTCGTAGCGGTTGGCCATCGCGGCGATCGAGATGAAGCCCTCGATCTCGGGGCGGCGCATCAGCAGCTGCATGCCGATCCACGAGCCGAACGAGACGCCGGCGATCCAGCAGGCGCGGGCCTCCGGGTTCACCGACTGCACCCAGTCGAGGGCCGAGGCCGCATCGGAGAGCTCGCCGGTGCCGTGGTCGAACGCGCCCTGGCTGCGGCCGACGCCGCGGAAGTTGAAGCGCAGGGCCGCGAAGCCGCGATTGGCGAAGGTGTAGAAAAGATTGTACACGATCTGATTGTTCATCGTGCCCCCGAACTGGGGGTGTGGATGAAGCACGATCGCGATCGGCGCGCCCTTCTTCTTGGGGGCCTGATAGCGTCCTTCGAGACGGCCGGCGGGACCGGTGAAGATGACTTCGGGCATGGAAACCAACACTCCTGAGCGGATGACCCGGACGGGCATCGCGCGGGGGATCGCCGGCTCGGCGGGAACTCGCGCACATCCGACGCCTGAGCAAAGCCGTGAGGCGTGCCTTGACTCATCCGGCCACGAACCTAAAAGCGCTCTTAGAATAATTCTAGCTAACTAGAATCATTCTAAATAAGCGTCGGTCGAGCCAGCTTCGGACCGGCGCGTTCCCCGCACGATGGGCGACCGGAACACGTATCGTGTCCGCGCCTTAGCATGATCGTGGGGGGCAAAAGCAAGGATTTGTCGCTTTCGCCCTTGACGCCGCCAGTGGTTTTTCCCGGATGACCTCGCCCCGCGCCTACCTCGACCACAACGCGACCTCACCGGTTCGGCCGGAGGTGGCGGCTGCCGTGGCGCGGGCGCTCGGCTTGCCGGGCAACCCCTCGTCGATCCACGCGGAGGGCCGGGCGGCCCGGGCCGCCCTGGAGACCGCCCGGGACGCGGTGGCCCGGCGCGTCGGGGCGGGCGCGGGCCGCGTGGTGTTCACCAGCGGCGGCACCGAGGCCGCCAACGCGGTCCTGTCCGGTGCCCTGGTCCGCGCCGGCCGTCCGGCGCCGACGCGCCTGCTCATCGGCGCCACCGAGCACCCCTGCGTCTCGGCGGGCCATCGCTTCCCGGCGGAGGCCGTCGACATCGTGCCGGTGGGCGCCGCCGGCGTGATCGACCTCGACGCCCTGGAGGCCCTGCTCGCCCGGCATGCCGGGGCGGACGTGCTGATCTCCATCCACGCCGCCAACAACGAGACCGGCGTGATCCAGCCGCTGGCGGCGATCGTCGCGCTTGCCCGGGCGCATGGCCGCGCCCTGGTGCATACGGACGCCGTGCAGGCCATCGGCAAGATCCCCCTGGACATGGCCGCCCTCGGCCTCGACGCCCTCAGCCTGTCGGGCCACAAGTTCGGCGCGCCCAAGGGCGTCGGCGCCCTGGTGCTCGCCGAGGGCGTGACCCTGGATGCGGGCTTCCTGCGCGGTGGCGGCCAGGAAGCCCGCCTGCGCGGCGGCACCGAGAACCTGCCCGGCATCGTCGGGCTGGGGGTCGCCGCGGACCTCGCCGATCCCGCGCGGACGGACCGCCTCGCGGCCTTGCGCGACGGCATCGAGGACGGATTGCGCGCCTGCGCACCCGACCTCGTCGTGTTCGGCGCCGGCGCCCCGCGCCTGCCCAACACCCTGTGCTTCGCCGTTCCGGGGCTCGACGCCCCGACGGCGCTGATGCGGCTGGACCTCTCGGGCGTCGCGATCTCCTCCGGCTCGGCCTGCGCCTCCGGCAAGGTCGCGCGCTCGCCCGTGCTCATCGCGATGGGCGTCACCCCTGCGCTGGCCGCGGGGGCCCTGCGCGTGAGCCTCGGGTGGAACAGCACCGAAAGCGACGCAGCGCGGTGTCGCGCCGCCTGCGAACGCCTGGTGGAGACCCTATATCGACGGCAGGGGCACGCGGCGTGAGTACCGCCGTCCCAAGCCATCCGACCAACACCCGGTCCTTGACGCCGGGCATGTCAGGAGACGCATAATGCCTGCAGTGCAGGAAACCATCGACCGGGTCCGCTCGATCGACCTCGATCAGTACAAGTACGGGTTCGAGACCACGATCGAGATGGAGAAGTCCGAGAAGGGCATCTCCGAGGACGTGATCCGCTTCATCTCGGCCAAGAAGGACGAGCCCGAGTGGATGCTGGCCTGGCGCCTCGACGCCTACAAGCGCTGGCAGACCATGCAGGAGCCCGACTGGGCGCGGGTTTCCTACGACAAGGTTGACTACAAGGACATCTACTACTACGCCGCCCCGAAGCGTCCGGCGGCGATGTCGCTCGACGAGATCGATCCGGAAATTCTGAAGACCTACGAAAAGCTCGGCATTCCCCTGCGCGAGGTCGAGGTGCTGGAGGGCATCGCTCCCGAGCGCCGGGTCGCGGTCGACGCGGTGTTCGACTCGGTCTCGGTGGCCACCACCTTCAAGGCCGAGCTGTCGAAGGCCGGCGTGATCTTCATGCCGATCTCGGAGGCCATCCGCGAGTACCCCGATCTGGTGCGCAAGTACCTCGGCTCCGTCGTGCCCGTGACCGACAACTTCTTCGCGACCCTGAACTCGGCGGTCTTCTCCGACGGCTCGTTCGTCTACATCCCGCCGGGCGTGCGCTGCCCGATGGAGCTGTCGACCTATTTCCGCATCAACGAGCGCGACACCGGCCAGTTCGAGCGCACGCTGATCATCGCCGACAAGGGCAGCTACGTCTCGTACCTCGAGGGCTGCACCGCCCCGAAGCGCGACGACAACCAGCTCCATGCCGCCGTGGTCGAGCTCGTCGCCCTCGACGACGCCGAGATCAAGTACTCGACCGTCCAAAACTGGTACCCGGGCGACAACGAGGGCAAGGGCGGCATCTACAACTTCGTGACGAAGCGCGGCGATTGCCGGGGCGTGAACTCGAAGATCTCCTGGACGCAGGTCGAGACCGGCTCGGCCATCACCTGGAAGTACCCGTCCTGCATCCTGCGCGGCGACAATTCCCGCGGCGAGTTCTACTCGATCGCGGTGTCGAACGGCATGCAGCAGGTCGATTCCGGCACCAAGATGATCCATCTGGGCAAGAACACCACCAGCCGGATCATCTCGAAGGGCATCTCGGCCGGGCGCTCGCAGAACACCTACCGGGGCCTCGTCTCGGCGCACCGGAAGGCGACGGGCGCGCGCAACTTCACCAACTGCGACTCGCTGCTCATCGGCGACCAGTGCGGCGCGCACACCGTGCCGTACATCGAGTCGAAGAACTCATCGGCCCAGTTCGAGCACGAGGCCACCACCTCGAAGATCTCGGAAGACCAGATGTTCTACTGCCAGCAGCGCGGCCTCTCCAACGAGGAGGCGACCGCGCTCATCGTCAACGGCTTCGTCCGCGACGTGCTGCAACAGCTGCCGATGGAGTTCGCCGTCGAGGCCCAGAAGCTGATCTCGATCAGCCTCGAGGGCTCGGTGGGCTGAGCCGGCTCGACCACATCAGCGCGCACTTGCCCTCTCCCCTTCGCGGGAGAGGATGGCCCGCGAAGCGGGCCGGGTGAGGGGAGCGCACTTCCCGGAGAGGTCGCCCCTCTCCCGCCTACTCCGCAGGCACCCTCCCCCGCAAAGGGGGGAGGGTTCGCGATCCAACGCTTCGAGACTTAGGACGACCCTACAATGATCGAAATCAAGAACCTCGTGGTCGCCATCGAGGACAAGCAGATCCTCAACGGCCTCGACCTCACGGTGAACGACGGCGAAGTGGCCGCCATCATGGGCCCGAACGGCTCGGGCAAATCGACCCTGTCCTATGTCATCGCGGGCAAGGAAGATTATGAGGTCCTCGACGGTGAGATCCTGCTCGACGGCGAGAACATCCTCGAGATGAGCCCCGACGAGCGCGCGGCGTCGGGCGTGTTCCTGGCCTTCCAGTATCCGCTGGAGATCCCGGGCGTCGGCACCATGACCTTCCTCAAGGCGACCCTGAACGCCCAGCGCCGGGCGCGCGGCGAGGGCGAGCTCTCCACCCCCGACTTCATCCGCCGGGTGAACGCGGCGGCCGAGAAGCTGGAGATCAACAAGGACATGCTCAAGCGCGCCCTCAATGTCGGATTCTCCGGCGGTGAGAAGAAGCGCATGGAGATCCTGCAGATGGCCCTGCTGGAGCCGAAGTTCTGCGTCCTCGACGAGACCGATTCCGGCCTCGACATTGATGCCCTGCGCATCGTCTCCGAGGGCGTCAACGCGCTCCGCGCCCAGGGGCGCTCCTTCCTCGTCATCACCCACTACCAGCGCCTGCTGAACCACATCGTGCCGGACGTCGTCCACGTGATGTCGCAGGGCCGCATCGTGAAGTCGGGCGGCAAGGAGCTCGCCCTCGAGCTCGAGGCTTCCGGCTACGCCGAGTACCGGACGGGCGAGGCCGCCTGATCATGGCCGACATCACCCCCCTGCGCAGCGCGGCCGAGGCCGGGCTCTCCAAGCTCTTCGAAGCCACCAAGATGAAGTACCCCACGGGCGTCTCGATCGCCCGCGAGGAGGCGTTCCGCTACTTCGAGGCGGTCGGCCTGCCGACCCGCCGCGTCGAGGCCTTCAAGTACACCGACCTGCGCTCGGCCTTCCGTGACGCGGCCCATCCGGCCGAGATGCCCTCGGCCGAGGTCGCGCAGGCGGCCGTGGCGAGCGCCAGGGGCTTTGCCGGGATCGAGGCCGTGCGCCTCACCTTCGTCAACGGCCACCTGATCGAGGCCGAATCCGACCTCGGCCGGATTCCGGCCGGGGTCACGGTCACGCCGCTGACCCGGGCGCTCACCGAGGGCCATGCGCTCCTCGACCGGCTGACGCCGGTGCGCCAGGCCTCCGAGAACCCGATCTACCAGCTCAACACCGCCTTCCTGGCGGATGGTGCGCTGATCGCCGTCGAGCCCGGCGCCAAGGTCGAGACCCCGCTGCACCTGCGCTTCGTCGCCTCCGGCGCCCAAGCCTTCTCCACCGCCACCCGCGCCCTCGTGGTGCTGGGGGAGGGCGCCGAGGTCATGGTGCTGGAGAGCCACGAGGGGCCGGACGGCGTCGCCTACCAGCCCAACGACGCCCTCGACGTGACGGTGGCCGACACCGCCACCTTCCGGCACGCCCGCCTGAACGCCGAGGGTCGCGAGGCCGTGGCCCTGTCGACGCTCTCGGTGAAGCTCGGCGCCGCGTCGGCGGTGGAGACCGTCAACGTGGTCGTCGGTGGCGTGCTCTCGCGCCACCAGGTCTACCTGAACTTCGCCGGGGCCGACGGCCGCGCGGTGGTGAACGGGGCGGCCATGCTCAACGGCCGCCAGCTCGCCGACACCACCTTCCTGGCCGACCATGCCGCCACCGGCGGCGTCAGCCGCGAGCTGTTCAAGACCGTGGTGGACGGCGAGGCCACGGGCGTCTTCCAGGGCAAGATCATCGTCCAGCAGGCGGCCCAGCAGACCGACGGCAAGATGATGTCGGCCTGCCTCATCCTGTCCGACGACGGGCAGATGATGAACAAGCCCGAGCTGGAGATCTTCGCCGACGACGTCGCCTGCGGCCACGGCGCCACCTGCGGCGCCCTCGACGAGGACCTGCTGTTCTACCTGATGCAGCGCGGGCTGCCGAAGGCCCAGGCCGAGAGCCTCCTGGTCCAGGCCTTCCTCGGCGCGGCCATCGAGTCGGTCAGCCACGAGGGTGCCCGCGAGGCGCTGGTCGGTACCATCGAGGCGTGGCTCGCGGCGCGGGCCTGACAAAACCCTCCCCCTCCGCGGGGGAGGGTGGTCGCGGAGCGACCGGGAGAAGGGCCGCGCCACATCGAGACAAGGCGCTCGCTTCATCCGGCCGACTTCGCGAGCAACCTCTTCTCGCCTCGCTCCGCGAGGCGCCCGCCCCGCGAAGGGGGCGGATCGGACACGAAACAGGTCCACGCATGAACGCACCCGTCCCGAACACTCCCTACGACGTCCAGGCGATCCGGGCCGAGTTCCCGATCCTGTCGCAGAAGGTCTACGGCAAACCCTTGGTCTATCTCGACAACGCGGCCTCGTCGCAGAAGCCGCGCGCCGTGATCGACGCCATGGTGAACTGCATGGAGACGGGCTACGCCAACGTCCATCGCGGCCTGCACTTCATGGCGAATGCCGCCACGGAAGGGTTCGAGGGCGCGCGCGAGACCACGCGGCAGTTCCTGAACGCCGAGTCCACCGACGAGATCATCTTCACCCGCAACGCCACCGAGGCCTACAACCTCGTGGCCTCGTCCATGGCTCACGCCGGCCTGATCGGGGAGGGGGACGAGATTATCCTCTCGATCATGGAGCACCATTCCAACATCGTGCCCTGGCACTTCCTGCGCGAGCGGCGCGGGGCCGTGATCAAGTGGGCGCCGGTGGACGACCAGGGCAACTTCCTCGTCGACGCGTACGAGAAACTCTTCACGCCCCGCACCAAGATGGTGGCGATCACCCACATGTCGAACGTGCTCGGCACGGTGACGCCGGCCGCCGAGATCGTGCGGATCGCCCACGCGCACGGCGTGCCGGTGCTCCTCGACGGCGCCCAGAGCGCGGTGCACCAGCCCATCGACGTGAAGGCGCTCGATTGCGACTTCTTCGTCTTCACGGGCCACAAGGTCTACGGCCCCACCGGCATCGGCGTCCTCTACGGCAAGAAGGATTGGCTGGAGCGCCTGCCTCCCTACCAGGGCGGCGGCGAGATGATCCGCACGGTCAGCCAGGACAGCGTCACCTACAACGATCCGCCGCACCGCTTCGAGGCGGGCACGCCGGCGATCGTCGAGGCGGTGGGCCTCGGCGCGGCGCTCGAGTTCATGATGACGCTGGGCCGCGAGAAGATCGCCGCCCATGAGGCGTCCCTGCTCGCCTACGCCCAGGAGCGCCTCGGCGCCATGAATTCCCTGCGGATGATCGGCACGGCCCGGGACAAGGGCGGCGTCATCGCCTTCGAGATGAAGGGGGCCCATGCCCACGACATCGCCACCGTGATCGACCGCTACGGCGTGGCGATCCGAGCGGGGACGCACTGCGCCATGCCCCTCCTCACGCGCTTCGGCGCGACCTCCACCTGTCGCGCCTCGTTCGGACTGTATAACACCACCGAGGAAGTCGATGCCCTCGCCGAGGCGCTTGCCAAGGCCGAGATGATGTTCGCCTGAGGACCAGACCATGAGCGACGCAGCCATCACCGGCGGGGCCAACACCCCCACCATCGCGAGCGACTCGGCGATCCCGCCCGAGGAACTCGACCGCCTGACCGACGACATCGTGGTCGCCCTCAAAAGCGTCTACGATCCCGAGATCCCAGCCGACATCTACGAGCTCGGCCTGATCTACAAGGTCGACATCGCCGACGACCGCACGGTCGCCATCGACATGACCCTCACGGCACCGGGCTGTCCCGTGGCCGGCGAGATGCCGGGCTGGGTCGAGACCGCGGTGGCGGCGGTGCCGGGCGTGCAATCCTGCGCCGTCACGATGGTGTTCGACCCGCCGTGGGACCAGAGCCGGATGTCGGACGAGGCCCGCGTCGCGCTGGACATGTGGTAGCGGCGCGCGGGATCAGCCCTCGCTGGCGAGGTCCCGGCGCTGCAGGAAGGCGAGGCCATCGGATATGTCGGCCATCCCCGGCGTGGCGCCGATACCCGGACGATGATGACGGCCACCGGCCCTTCGATGGTCGCGGTCTCCCGAACCTGTCCGATTCGCCGGTCGAGCCGGGCCACCGGACCGTGCACGGACGGCCATGGACCCCGGGCCCCGCGATCCTTATCTTAACCGGGTTCTAGCACCCTCACCCGCCCGGGCCTTGAACCCGGCTGTCGGAGAGACATCATGGCATCGAAGTTCAAGGTCCTGTCGCTGACCGACGCGGCCGCAGACCGGATCAAGGCGATCATCGCCGATGCGGACCAGCCCATCGCGGGCGTCCGGGTCGGCGTGAAGAACGGCGGCTGCGCCGGCATGTCCTACACCATGGAATACGCCGAGGCGCAGAAACCGGGCGAGGACAAGGTCGAGGATCGCGGCGTCACCGTCTTCGTCGATCCGAAGGCGCTGCTGTTCCTGCTCGGGACGCAGATGGACTTCCAGACCAACAAGCTCTCGTCCCAGTTCGTGTTCAACAACCCGAACCAGACCTCGGCCTGCGGCTGCGGCGAATCCGTCGCGATCACTCCGGTGAACCCTGAGGCGGTCCACGCCAGCGCCTGACGCGCGGGGCGGACGCGGCGTCAGGCGACGCTCGACAGGTCCATGTCGGCGTCGTCGACCGTGCGGTTGCGGCCGTCGCGCTTGGCCCTGAACATGCACTGGTCGGCGCGCTCGAGCAGCGACACCGCCGTGTCGCCCGGGCGGTGCACCGCCACCCCGAGGGAAATCGTGATCTTGCCGAGCGACTCGCCGGTCGAGCGCTTCACCAATTCGCGCGCCATCACGCTGGTCCGCACCGTCTCGGCGAGGGCGTAGGCCGCCGCGCGGGAAGTGGCGGGCAGGAGCATGGCGAATTCCTCGCCGCCGAAGCGGGCGAGGACCGCGTGGGCCTTGACGTGCTCGCGCATGACAATGGCCACGAGGCGCAGCACCTGGTCGCCGGTGATATGGCCGTAGACGTCGTTGAAGCGCTTGAACGAATCGACGTCGATGACGATCAGGCAGGCCGGCGCTGCCGCGGAAGCTCCCTGTACCAGCCGGCACAGGCTGTCCTCGAAGTGCTTGCGGTTCGACAAGCCGGTGAGCGGATCGGTCAGGCTCTCCAGGCGCGTCGCCTCCAGGGTCTCGCGCAGGGTCTCGATCTCGCTCCGGCTCTCGCGCATCCGCGCCTCGAGGGTGCGGTTGTTGGCGGTGACCTCGCGGGTGGTCGCCACCAGGGCGGCGACGATCGAGTGCAGGCCGGCCGCGTTCGGAACGGCGCCGTCGAGGTCCCGCGTCAGATCCCGCAGCGATGCGTCGTACTGAGCGGTGGTGCCGAGGGAGAGGTCCAGCACCTCCATTACCCCCGCGATCTCCGACAGCACGCTGCTGCTCGCACGTTCGGTGGCGGCCGAGAGGCGCGAGGGATCGAGATAGGTCTCGTAGAGGCCGTCGACGTCCGCCTCGGTCAAGCGCCCCGAGGTCGCCGTCAGGCGCTTGAGGGCGTCGTTCATCCGCGGCTGCGTGCCGGCGACGTAGGCGTACCAGACGGCGTAGGCGCGCGGCTCGGCCGACGGGCCGTAATCGCGGATCAACGCGTTGGCGCGCTCGGCCAGCGCAAAGCTCCGTTCACGGTCGCCATGACTGCCGTCCATCGTTCGTCCAACCGTCCCATCCCTCCGGCCCGATTCCGGAGCGGAGCGTCCTCGCGTCGCCGCATCATGCAGAAACGATCGTGGAGATGCGGTTAAGCTCGGCGCGGACGCGCGCCTCGACGGACCGGTTTACTTCGAGGGCTTGACGACCACCGGACGCAGCAGGAAGGCCGGCACGTGCGAGCCGAGGCCGACCGGCGTCTCGCCCTCGTCCTCGTCGCCGCGGCGGCGTGGCGGGCGGCGCTCCTCGCGGGACCGCTCGGCGGTGCGCTCGGGACGGGGCGCCCGGTGCGAGGCCTGCGGCGCGGGGGCCGGGGCGAGATCCTGCACGACCTCCGTATCCGGCGCCGCGCGCTCGGACACGCCGCGGCGGGACGAGGAGCGCGTGCCGCGCCCATCCCGGCGACTCGCCCGCTTCGGCGCACGGTCCTCCGCCGCCTCCGGCCCGCTGCCGGCATCCGCTCTCAAGGCATCGTCCGAGCCGAGCAATTCCGACTGGGCAGGATCCGACACGGCCGGATTCGACATCGCCGGATTCGCCTTGGCGCTCTCGGCCCTGGTCCGCTCCGGACGGCCGCCCGACGCGGCGCGGCCTTCGGATCTGCGGCCTTCCGGCTTGCCGCGGCCCTCGCCGCCCCGGACCTGCCGGCCCGTCTTGCCGCGGTAGCGGGTGCGGGTCGACTCGCCGTCCGCGGAAGGCGCGGAATCCGGCACCGAGGCGAGGTCGCCCTCGGCCCAGGGAATCGGCTGGCCGATCAGGGCCTCGATGGCGTTCAGCGAGCGCTCGTCGGCGCGGCTGACCAGGGTGAAGGCGTGTCCGGCCCGGCCGGCGCGGCCGGTCCGGCCGATGCGGTGCACATAGTCTTCCGGATGGTGCGGCACGTCGAAGTTGAACACGTGGCTCACCGCCGGAATGTCGAGGCCGCGCGCCGCCACGTCGCTGGCCACTAGGAGCGGCACCTCGCCCGAGCGGAAGCCGTCCAGCGCGATGGTGCGGGCGCGCTGGTCCATGTCGCCGTGCAGGGCCGCCACGTTGAAGCCGTGGCTGGCCAGGGACTTCTGGAGCAGGGCCACGTCGCGCTTGCGGTTGCAGAAGATGATGCCGTTGTTCAGCTCGGCCTCGCCGCGGATGAGGCGGCGCAGAAGGTCGCGCTTCTCGTGCCCCTCGGAGCTGGTGGCCACGAGCTTCTGCACGATGGTCGCGGCGGTGGAGGCGGGCCGAGCCACCTCGATCCGCTGCGGCGTGTGCAGGAACATGTCGGCCAGCCGCTCGATCTCCGGCGGCATGGTGGCGGAGAAGAACAGGGTCTGGCGGGTGAAGGGCACCATCTTCACGATGCGCTCGATGTCGGGAATGAAGCCCATGTCGAGCATGCGGTCGGCCTCGTCGATGACGAGCAGCTCGACGCCGGTGAGCAGCAGCTTGCCGCGCTCGAAATGGTCGAGGAGCCGGCCCGGCGTCGCGATCAGCACGTCGGTGCCGCGCATCAGCTTGGCGTCCTGCTCCGCGAAGGAGACGCCGCCGATGATGAGCGCGACGTTGAGCTTGTGGTTGATGCCGTAGCGGTCGAAATTCTCCACCACCTGGGCGGCGAGCTCGCGGGTCGGCTCCAGGATCAGCGTGCGCGGCATGCGGGCGCGGGCCCGGCCGTTCTCCAGGAGCGTCAGCATCGGCAGCGTGAAGGCCGCCGTCTTGCCGGTGCCGGTCTGGGCGATCCCGAGGACGTCGCGGCGCGCGAGCACGTGAGGGATGGCCTGGGCCTGGATCGGCGTGGGCTCGGAATAACCGGCCGCCGTGACGGCCTGGAGGACCTTGTCGCTCAATCCGAGGTCGGCAAAAGACATATTCTATGAGAACCGTTGCGCGCGGGAATGGACCAACCGGCGCGGAGGACATCGACACGGCGACGGCTGGCATCAGGGGCGGCTTCGACACACGACCCGCCGCGCACCCGCGTTGCGGGGACACTTAGGGCCTTGCACGGCCTTGTCAATCGAGGGGAACCCGGTCAGGACGGCTTATCCGCAGGCCCGTTCGCCCGCGCACCATGACCCGGATCCCGGCCGAACCCCTTGGCTGGCCCCTTGGCCGGCCCCTTGCCTCGGCGGGTACGATCCCCGCCCTGGACCGAGGACCGAATTGCGCATCCTGCTCATCAACCCCAACACCACCGCCTCCGTCACCGACCTCGTGGCCGCCCATGTCCGGGCCATCGCCGGAGACGGCATCGCCCTGGTGCCCGCCACCGGACGGTTCGGGGCCCGCTACATCTCCAGCCGCGCGGCGGCGGCGATCGCCGGGCACGCCGCCCTCGACGCCTTCGCCGAACACGGGCACGGCTGCGACGCGGTCTACCTCGCCTGCTTCGGCGATCCCGGCCTCGCCGCCCTGCGCGAGGTCTCGCCGGTCCCGGTGGTCGGGATGGCCGAGGCCGCCTGCCGGGCCGCGAGCGCGGGCGCCCGGCCCTTCGGCATCGTCACGGGCGGCGTCCTGTGGGGGCCGATGCTGACGGAGTTCGTCGCCGGCCTCGGCCTCGGCGAGCGCCTGACCGGCGTGCGCACCGTCGCGCCCACGGGAGCCGAGATCGCCGCCGACCCGGAGGCGGCCCTCGGCCTCCTCGCCGCGGCCTGCACCGCCTGCGTCCGGGAGGATGGCGCCGAGGCGGTGATCCTCGGCGGGGCCGCCCTGGCCGGGCTCGCGGCGCGGATCCAGCCCGCCGTGCCGGCCCCGGTGCTGTGCTCGGTCGAGGCCGGCACCCGCGCGGTGCTGGCCGCCGCGGCCGGGGGAGGGCGCCCGGCGGAGGAAGCTCCGCCGCTCGCGAGTCTCGGCCTGCCGCCGGCGCTCGCGAATCTTCTGGCCCGTACCTGACGCCCCTCGCTTTGCGATGCAAAGAATCCGCTTGCATCGGCTTTGCAGGCCCATATACTCTGCGATGCAGAGTGAGGTATTCCCGATGACGGATCTCGACAAGGCCCTGGCCGACATCGTTGCCATCCGCGCGCAGCTGGGCCGCGGCAGCGCCTTCCGGGGGTACGGGGCGGCGGCCTTCGCGGCCACCGCCGGGCTCGCGCTCGCCACCGCCACGGCACAGACCCTCCTCCTCGACGACCCGACGGCAGCGCCGCTGCTCTACTTCGGCGGCTGGATCGCCACCGCCTTCGGCTCCCTCGGGCTGATCGGGTGGGAGATGTGCGCCCGTTCCCGCCGGCACAGCGGTGGCTTCGCCGACGGGATGATCCGGGACGCGGTGGAGCAGTTCCTGCCGGCCGGTGCCGCCGGCGCGCTCCTCGCCCTGGTGCTGGCGCGGGTCTCGCCCGAGAACCTGTGGATGCTGCCCGGCCTGTGGCAAGTGCTGGTGAGCCTGGGGATCTTCGCCGGCGCCCGGGTCATGCCGCGGGCGGTCGCCCTGGTGGGCGCCTGGTACCTCGTGGCCGGCCTCGCGGTGCTGGTGCTGACGGCCGAGAGCCATGCCCTGTCGCCCTGGGCGATGGGGCTGCCCTTCGCCGTCGGGCAGGGGCTGATGGCGCTGGTCGTCCGCCAGAGCACGGAGGCCACCGATGTCGCGGCCTGAGGCTGCCCCCTTCGCCTATGAGGGGCTGGACCGGGTCATCCACGAGAAGGCTCGCCTCGGCCTCCTCACCTCCCTGATCGCCCATCCCAAGGGCCTCGCCTTCGGCGACCTCAAGCGGCTCTGCGGGCTCACCGACGGCAATCTCAGCCGCCACCTCCAGGTTCTGCAGGAGGCCGGCCTCGTCGAGATCCGCAAGGGCTACGACGGCAACCGGCCCCAGACCACCTGCGGCCTGACCGCCGCCGGGCGCAGCCGTTTCCTCGACTATCTCGCGGTGCTGGAGCGCGTGGTGCGCGACGCCGCCGAGGCGGCCGAGCGCGCCCCCGAAGCCGCGGCCCAGCCGCAGCCGGCCTGATCCGTCCGCAGGCCTCGCCACTCTCCGACGCCCAAGATCCATCCTCCATTTGCCAGGAAACTTTACAATGCAAAGCACTCTGCAGGACCGAATTCATGTCGGCATCATCATGGACGGCAACGGCCGCTGGGCGACCGAGCGCGGGTCTCCGCGAGTGGCCGGCCACAGGGCCGGTGTCGCGGCGACCCGGCGGGTCGTCGCGGCGGCGGCCGGGGCCGGCATCGGCACCCTGACGCTCTACGCCTTCTCCAGCGACAACTGGCGCCGGCCGCCGGACGAGGTCACCGGCATGATGGGATTGCTGCGGCACTATCTCCAGACCGAGGCCGCGCGCCTGGCGCGGGCGGGGATACGCCTCAGCGTGATCGGCCGGCGGGATCGCCTGCCCGAGGGCCTCGCCGAGGCCATGGGCCGGGCGGAGCACCTGACTTCGGCCGGCACCGGCCTGCACCTGCGCATCGCGATCGACTATTCCGGCCGCGCCGCGATCCTGGCGGCGGCGGGCGCGCTGGCGGGCACGTCGGTGGAAACCGGCACGCCATCGGCCGCCGCCTTCGGGCGGGCGGTCAGCGGCGAGCCGATCCCGGACGTCGACCTCGTGATCCGCACCAGCGGCGAGCAGCGCCTCTCGGACTTCCTGTTGTGGGAGAGCGCCTATGCCGAGCTGCACTTCACGTCCACGCACTGGCCCGATTTCGGTCCGGAGGACCTCGCCGCCGCGCTCCGGGCGTTCTCCGGCCGGACCCGCCGTTTCGGCGGTCTCGCCGCGCCCGCCCGGGCCGCCTGAGACCCCGGGCTTCGGGGCCGGCAGCGCGGACGAGCCCTCGAGGCGCGCGGGGCGGGCGGCGCCCTCCTCGGTGCGCGTGCTCAGCGCCTGAGGTCGAGCGCCGTGCAGGGATCGAGGCGCGTGCGGGACGCCGCGGGGCCGATGGCGCCCGTGGTCTCGGGATCGGTGGCCGGGATCCGCGCCTCGCGCTGGCGATCCGGACCGCGCTCCACGGCGCGGGACAGGTAATGGGTGGCGCCGAAGGCGCACACCGCGACGACCAGGCCGACCTTGATCGCCCAGGGCAGCAGGGTCGCCGGGCGCGGCGGTTCCGCCGCCCCGCGCCCGAACTCCATCCTCGCCTCGCGGGCGAGCGCGTCCGCGGGCAGGTCGAGAGGGGGGCTAGGCAGGAGCATGGGCGCGATCGTCCGTCTGGCGGCGCGGACCCTGGCCGCGCGTCCCGAAGTCTCGCCCGTCATGGTTAAGGAGGACTTGCGCCAAGGGCGCTTCGAGACGGCGCCGCCCCGCGCCGGACGGCAATAAAACGTGAGATCGACCCGCAATCCGGCACGATCCTGCAGGCAATTGGGATCTGAAGAAAGTCTTGCGGCAGGTCTTGATTTCAACAGGTGAGGCCCAATGCCGGGATCACTTGTCTCTTGAGGATGTGCGTGATGGCACCGACGCACAAAGCTCGAAATGACCGATCGCTAACCTTTACCCTTCTTTGACATCTGGGGGCCTAATAGGTGGCCTTGTTGCAGGAAAGCGACAGACCTCGCGTCGGCCAGGGACTACAAGCGCGCCGGCTCTCGCCAACCAGGACCAGGTTAAACCCATGAAAAGACTGCTTCTCGCCTCCACCGTGCTCGCCGGCCTGACTGCCGTCGCTTCGGCCGCCGATCTTCCGCGCCGCGCGGCTCCCCCGGTGTTCGTGCCGGTGCCGGTGTTCACCTGGACCGGCTTCTACGCTGGTTTCAACGCCGGCTACGGCTTCGACGCCTCCAGCAACAGCCAGCCGACCGTCATCGGCGTGAACGGCGCCAGCACCCTGGTCCTGCCGGGCACCACCGCTGCCATCGCGTTCAGCAACGGCCAGAGCAACGACGGCTTCGTCGGCGGTGGTCAGGTCGGCTACAACTACCAGTTCACCCCGGGTTCGGGCGTAGTCATCGGTGTCGAGGCCGACGCCCAGTACGTCGACTTCGGTCGTGAGCGGAACCGCTTCTCCGCCACCGGCCCGCTGGCCGCCCAGCAGGTCTTCAACCCGGCCGGCGTCTCGGGCCTCGACTACTTCGGCACCGTGCGCGGCCGCCTCGGCTACGCCTTCGACCGCACCCTCGTGTACGGCACCGGCGGCTTCGCCTACGGTTCGGGCGGCGGCCGTGACTTCGGTCTGACCAACAGCAGCCGCGACGACTTCCAGACCGGCTGGGCTGCCGGCGGCGGTATCGAGTACGCGCTCCCCACCGACTCGTTCCTGAACTTCTTCAAGTCCTCGGCCGTCACGCTGAAGGTCGAAGGCCTGTACGTGAACCTCGACCGCGGCAACCGCAACAACGGCGTCTTCGCGGTCAACAACGCCGGCCAGGAAGTCAGCGTCACCAGCCCGGGTGTCGTGCTCGTCAGCGGCGGCCGCCAGGTCCGCGACACCGAGTTCGCCGTCGTCCGCGCCGGCCTGAACTACAAGTTCGGCTCCTACTAGGATCCGAACGGCCGCCCGCGCGACCGATCCGGTCGCGCGGGCTCGGGCCAACGAGAAAGCCCGGCCTCGCGGCCGGGCTTTCTCGCGTCTGGGGTCCTGTCCGAGCGCCCGTCGATCGCCCGCTTCTCCGGAATGCCGAAGGCGCGGGCGAGCGCGTTCTCAGATGTCGAGCTCGGCCCCGTCGGCGAAGGCGGCGCGCTCGGAGATGAAGGTGAAGCGGGCCTCGGGCTTGTTGCCCATCAGCCGCTCGACCGCGTCCCCGGTGGAGTCGCGGGCCTCGTCCAGCACCTCGACCCGCAGGAGCGTGCGCTTCTTGGGGTCCATGGTGGTCTCCTTCAGCTGCGCCGGCATCATCTCGCCGAGGCCCTTGAAGCGGCCGATCTCGACCTTGCCGTTCTTGAAGACCGTCCGGATCAGCTGCGCCTTGTGGTCGTCGTCGCGGGCATAGGCCGTCTTGGCGCCCTGGCTGATCCGGTAGAGCGGCGGGATCGCCAGGTAGAGGTGCCCGCGGTCGATGAGCTTGGGCATCTGCCGGTAGAAGAACGTGATCAGCAGCGAGGCGATGTGGGCGCCGTCGACGTCGGCGTCCGTCATGATGATCACCTTCTCGTAGCGGAGGTCCTCCGAGCGGTAGCCCGTGCCGGTGCCGCAGCCGAGCGCCTGGGTCAGGTCCGAGATCAGCTGGTTGGCGCCGAGCTTGTCCCGGCTCGCCGAGGCGACGTTGAGGATCTTGCCGCGTAAGGGCAGGATCGCCTGGGTGGCGCGGTCGCGCGCCTGCTTGGCCGAGCCGCCGGCCGAATCGCCCTCGACGATGAAGATCTCCGAGCCGGCCATGCCCGCCTTGGAGCAATCGGCGAGCTTGCCCGGCAGGCGCAGCTTGCGGGTGGCGGACTTGCGGGCGACCTCCTTCTCCTGGCGCCGGCGCAGGCGCTCCTCGGCCCGGTCGATCACCCAGTCGAGGAGCTTGTTGGCCTGGCCCGGGGAGGCGGCGAGCCAATGGTCGAAGGCGTCGCGGATCGCGGTCTCGACGATGCGCGAGGCCTCGACGGTGGCGAGCTTGTCCTTGGTCTGGCCCTGGAACTCGGGCTCGCGGATGAACACCGAGAGCATCGAGGCGCAGGTCGCCATGACGTCGTCGGTGGTCACCGCCGTCATGCGCTTGGCCTGGCCGACGCGCTCGGCATGCTCGCGCAGGGCTCGCAGCAGGGCGACGCGCAGGCCGCTCTCGTGGGTGCCGCCCTCGGCCGTCGGGATGGTGTTGCAGTAGGAGGCCGAGACGCCGTCGTCGGTCACCATCCAGGCGACGGCCCATTCGAGGGAGCCGTGTCCGCCGGGCTTGGTGATCTTGCCCGAGAAGATCGCGTCGGTGACGAGCTCCTTGCCCTCGAGGTCGCGGGCGAGATAGTCGCGCAGGCCGCCGGGGAAGCGGTGCACGGTCTCGGCCGGCACGTCGTCGAGGCCTTCGAGCAGGGCGGGCGCGCAGCGCCAGCGGATCTCGACCCCGCCGAACAGGTAGGCCTTGGAGCGCGCCATCTTGAACAGGCGGCGGGGGTCGAACTTCAGCGCCCCGAAGATCTCGGCGTCGGGGTGGAAGCGCACGCGGGTGCCGCGCCGGTTCTGCACCCGGCCCACGGTCTCCAGCGGCCCCTGCACGTGGCCGCGCGAAAAGGTCTGGCGGTAGAGGGTCTGGCTGCGGGCGACCTCGACCTCGAGTTCGTCCGAGAGGGCGTTGACCACCGAGATGCCGACACCGTGCAGGCCGCCCGAGGTCTCGTAGACCTTGGAGTCGAACTTACCGCCCGCGTGCAGGACGGTCATGATGACCTCGAGCGCGGACTTGTTCGGGTATTTCGGATGCGGGTCGACGGGGATGCCGCGGCCGTTGTCGGTGACGATGAGGTGGCCGCTCTCCTCCAGCTCCACCTCAATGAAGCTGGCATGGCCGGCCACGGCCTCGTCCATGGAATTGTCGATCACCTCGGCGAAGAGGTGGTGCAGGGCGCGCTCGTCGGTGCCGCCGATATACATGCCGGGGCGGCGGCGCACCGGCTCCAGCCCCTCCAGCACCTCGATGGTGGAGGCGTCGTAGCCGGCCTCCGCCGAGACGGGCGGCGGCGCGAGCGGCGCCACGGCGGCCTCGAGCTTGCGGCGCTCGGCGGCCTTCGGCGCGGGCGCCTTGCCGCCGGCGAATAGATCGCGTGCGGGGTCGCTCACCGGAGCGCCTCGCGCGGGTGATGGTGAGGCCGCGGGCTTCGCGGGCCGGATCGCAGAGGGAGACCGTGCAGCATTCGCCTTCATCCTCTCACCATACCGGAACAAACCGGAAACAGAAAGGGGTTCCCGCCTGGTGGAGCAGGGGCCGGAAGCCCCCGCCGCACAGGGCGTACCACCCCATGACATGGTATGGATGTGGTTAAGAAGGCCTGACGGTGGCGTGATCGGTGGATCGTTGCGGAACGCGCGTCCCTCCCGCGCCCCGCCTCAGGTCCCGACGCGGCCGCCGCCGCGGCGGGTGATCGTCAGCACGGCGGGCCGGGGCGGCATCGACGGGTCGAAGTCGGGCCAGCGCGTGGCGGGCGCCTCGAAGGTGGCGGGCACCGCCTTCGGGTCCTCCTCGTCGGCCTCGCCGGGATGCTGGACGGCGACGAAGAAGGTGGTGTCGTCCGGCGTGAAATAGGGGCCGCACATCTCGGCGCCGTCGGGCACGCGGAAGAAGTGCTTGCCGGTGCCGCGGCCCGGCCCTTCCGTCTCCACCGCCCAGATGCCGTCGTTGCGGCCGGTGCGCGAGGGCGCGTTGCCGTCCGTGGCGACCCAGAGCCGGCCGAGGCCGTCGACCGAGCAATTGTCCGGCATGCCGAACCAGCCGTTCGCCGTGGTGGCCGACGAGAAGGTGGCGCCCACCGCCGCGACGCTCGGATCGCCGCAGCGGACCAGGATCTCCCAGGTGAAGCCGGGGGCGGCATGGTCGCCGTCGTCGGGGGTGAGCTCGACGATGTGGCCGAAGCGGTTGTCGGCGCGCGGGTTGGCGGCGTCGACCTGGTCGGCCTTGCGCTTCCCGTTGTTGGTCAGCATCACGTAGACCTTGCCGGTCTTCGGATTGGCCTCGACGTCCTCGGGCCGGTCCATCTTGGTGGCCCCGAGGCGGTCGGCGGCGAGCCGGGCGCCGATCACCACGTCGGCCTGGCCGTGGAAGCCGTTCCCGGGCGTCAGCGGCCCCTGGCCGAACACCAGCGGCAGCCAGGTGCCGCGCCCGTCGGCGTCGAAGCGGGCCACGTGCAGGGTGCCGGAATCGAGGAGGTCGCGGTCGCCGCTGTCGGCCCGGCCCTCGGTGACGAACTTGTAGACGTAGTCGAAGCGCTCGTCGTCGCCCTGGTAGATCACGTACTGGCCGCCCTTGGCGACGATGCCCGCCGCGCCCTCGTGCTTGAAGCGCCCCAGCGCCGTGCGCTTCTTCGGGGTCGAGGTCGGGTCGAACGGGTCGATCTCCACCACCCAGCCGAAGCGGTTGGGCTCGTTGGGCTCCTTCGAGACGTCGAAGCGCTCGTGGAAGCGGCCCCAGGCATAGGCGCTGGCCGGCAGGTTGAACCGCTTGTGGTTGGCGGCCTCCGGCGAGCTCTCGGCCAAGGCGCCCGAGAAGTAGTAGTTGATGTTCTCCTCGCAGGTCAGCCAGGTCCCCCAGGGGGTCGTGCCGCCGGCGCAATTGTTGATCATCCCGAGGACCGCCCGGCCGCCGGGATCGGCCGCGGTCCGCACCCGGTCGGTGCCGGCGGCCGGGCCGGTCAGGACCATCGGCGTCGCGGCCGTAAGGCGGCGGGCGTAGCGCGAATCCGGCACCACCGCCCATTTGCCGTCCTGCCGGCGGATCTCGATGACCGAGCCGCCATGGGCCGCCATCTCGATGTCGACGAGTTCCCGGGTCATGCCCTTGAAGGCGACGGCCTTGATGTCCTGGCGGCCGAGGCCCGGGAACATCAGCTCCTCGTTGGTGTATTCGTGGTTGACCACGAGGAGGCCGTGCGCCGCCGGGTCGGCCGCCCCCGGCATAGGAAAGTAGCCCACGAAGTCGTTGTTGTAGCCGAACTGCTGGCTCTGCGCGGCCGCCGTCTGGTTGCGCGGGTCGAAGGCCGGCGCGCCGGGCAGCACCGGGTCGCCCCAGCGGATCAGGATCTCGGCGTCGTGCCCGGCGGCGACGTGATGGTGCGCGTCCGATCCGGCCTCGATCTCGGCGAAGGGGAAGCGGGTGTCGGGGGCTTCGGCGGCCTGCGCCGCCCCGGCGGCCAGGGCGCGGGGCGTCACCACCGCCGCGATGGCGCCGACGCCGAGCAGCCCGCGCAGGAGGTCGCGCCGGTCGAAGCGCGCCGCGACGATGTCGCCGAAGGTCGGGTTGGCGCTGCCGTTCGACCCGCGATCCTCCGCCGCCTCCGCGGCCTGCGAGCGGGTTCGCGTCGGTTCGGTCATGCGTCGGGTCCGTGAAGGCGGGTGGCAAACTCTTCCGCTAGCCGGCACGCATGGCACCGGTGTGACAGCGCCCTCGGTGTCAGAAGCGGTAGGCCGTCCGGCAGGCGCCCCAGTGCCGGCCCTGGACGCGGATGGGCGCGTCGACCTCGCGCACCATGACGATGCGGTCGCCGACCTCGCGGCGATAGACCTGGACGGTGGCCGGGCGGGTGGAGCGCGCCGCGGTGATGCCGGTGCGGTCGTCGAAGATGCGCCGGTTGCGGCTGTGGGCGTTGTTCCAGACGGGGTCGCCGGGCCGCTGCGGCTGCGACACCGCGCGGTTGTGCACCGGCACGTAGCCGTTCCGGTCGGCCACGATGCAGAACATCATCGCCGGGTCCTCGGCGAGCGGCGCCTCCAGCACCGGGCGCAGCAGGCGCTCCAGGGCCTCGACCGAGCGGGTCGTGAACTGGCGCGGGTTGGTGTCGAGCACCGCCACGTAGTCGGTGTCGAACAGGAGGGCGGGGGAGAGGCGCCCGGCGGCGATCTCGGCCTGCATCAGGCCGCCGATGCGGCCGGCGAGGCCCTGGGCCCGGGCGACCAGGGGGGCGTACTCCGCCTGGATCGCCCCGAGCCGGTCGGCGAGCCTCGCGTCCGTTCCGGCATCGAACCCGTCGAAGGCGCAGTGCAGACCCATGGGGCTCACCGCCGCCACCCGCGCCCGGACGGCGCCGATCGAGGCGATGTCGAGGTCGAGGCTCTGGCCGGCGGCGATCTCCGGCCCGGCCTCGGGCCGGCCCAGCAGGGCGCCGCCGGCACTGAGGTCGATGGTGCGGGTGCGCGCGCCACCGCGGATCTCCACCGTCAGGTCGGCCGGGTAGCGATCGGCCCGGCGCCGGTCTCCGATCTCGTTCTGGCGGATCACGGCGACGAAGCGGCGCCCGAGGCCGGCGGCCTCCTCGGCGGCCTGGCCGGCCGCGCTCTCCATGGCCTCGGCCCGTCGATCGAGGGCGACAGTGGCCGCGCTGGTCTCGCCGGCGCCGGCGCTCACGTCCGCGATCAGGCCCGCCGTGCGCGTGGCCTCCGAGACCACGTGGGTGACGATCCCGACCTGCTGGTCGACGATGCCCCGCACGGTGCCGAAGGCGGGCCGGACCGCCTCGATCGCCTCCGCCGCCGCGCCGATAGCCGCGCTGGAGGCGGTCGCCCCCTCGCGCAGCCGCGCGATCCGGCTGCGGACATCGTCGGCCGCCCGGGCGGTCTCCACCGCGAGGGCCTTCACCTCGGCTGCCACGACGACGAAGCCGCGGCCCGCCTCGCCGGCCCGGGCCGCCTCGATGGTGGCGTTCAGCGCCAGCAGGTTGGTCTGGCGCGCCACCGTCGAGATGGTGTCGACGATGCTGGCGATCTCGTTGCCGGCCGTCGCCAGGGCGCCGATCAGGGCCCGGGCCTCGGCGCCCCGGCTGCCCGCTTGGTCGAGATGCCCCGAGGCCTGGTCCATCGCGTCGGTGATGCGCGTCGAGACCGTGGACAGGCCCTCGGTCCGCCCGGTGAAGCCAGCGCTCGCCGCGCTCGCCGCCTCCGCCGCCGCGGCGAGGTGACTCATGCGGGCGCGGATGGCGGCCAGCCCCGCCTGCATGTCCACGATCTCCGTGCGCGTGACCGCGATGGAATCGCCGACATTGCCGATCGCCTTGAGGACGTCGCTCTCGATCGCGTCCAGCACATCGCCGTGGCCGGCCTGCGGCGACGGATCGGCCCCCGCCCGAGGCTCCGCGAGGGGCGGGGCGTGCGCGGGAGTCGCGGGGGGCCGGGCGGCCCGTTGTCTCGACAAGAATCGCATGCCCGCAATGTTCGGCACGACCCCGTAAGCAATCGCTAACAACGTGGCGCGCGCCGATCCGCAGCGCCCGGATTTCGAGCGCGGGACCGATCACGTATTCGGGATTCGTCGGGACGGAACGCCGAGGCCGGCAGGATCTCACGTCCGGGGAACTTGTCGGCCTGCCGCCGTCGAGCGGATCGCAGTCCCCCGACCGTCGTGGTTTTCGGATGAAACCGCGGCGGTCGGGGGACGAAGGGGATGTCGACTTGCGCGGGCGCTTCAGGCCGTCTTGCGCCTCAGGCCTTCTTGCGAGCCGCCGCGGTGGGCGTGTCGGCACTCTGCGCCGGCTTCTCGGGAGCGGACTTCGAGGCAGACTTGGGAGCGGACTTGGGAGCGGACTTGGCCACGGGCTCGGCCGCGACCTCATCGGCATCCGCCGCACGTCCCTCGGCCGCACTCGCCTTGGCCGGAGCCTTCTTGGCGGCCGCCTTCTTAGCCGGCGCCTTCTTGGCGGGGGCCTTGGCACCCGCCGCCCGCTTCGCCGGAGCCTTCTTCTTGCCGCCGCCCGCGGCTTCCCGGGCCGCGATCAGTTCCAGCGCCTGGGGCAGGTCGACCGCCTCGGCGGCCATGGTCTTGGGCAGCGTGGCGTTGGTGGTGCCGTCGGTGACGTAGGGACCGTACTTGCCCGACTTCACCACGATGGGCTTGCCCGTCTCGGGGTGCTCGCCCAGCGGCCGGCCCGGATCGGCCGCCGGCCCACGCCGGCCGCCGCCCTGCTCCTTTGCGACGATGAGGTCGATGGCCCGGTTGGCGCCGATCTCCAGCACGTCGTCGTCGCGGCCCAGATTCGCGTACATCTTGCCGTGCTGCACGTAGGGTCCGAAGCGGCCGAGATTGGCCAGGATCGGCTCGCCGGTCTCGGGGTGCCGGGCGACCTCGCGCGGCAGGGAGAGCAGCTTCAGGGCCATCTCCAGGTCGACCGAGGACGGGCTGGTGCCCTTCGGGATCGAGGAGCGCTTGGGCTTGGGCGCCTCCTTCTCGGTGGAGGCCTCGCCGAGTTGCACGAAGGGGCCGAAGCGCCCGTCGCGCACCGTCACGGGCAGGCCGGAGACGGGGTCGTTGCCGAGGACCCGCGTGCCGGGCTGGCCGCCATTCTCGGACGAGCCCTCGCCGTCGCCCTCGACGCCCGAGGCGGCGAGCTGGCGGGTGTACTTGCACTCCGGATAGTTCGAGCAGCCCACGAAGGCGCCGAACTTGCCGAGCTTCAGGGAGAGCTGGCCGGAGCCGCAGGTCGGACAGGTGCGCGGGTTCGAGCCGTCGGCCTTCTCGGGGAAGATGTGGGCGCCCAGGAGGTCGTTGAGGGCATCGAGCACCTCCGCGACGCGCAGTTCCTTGGTGCCGGCGATGGCCGCGGAGAACTCGCGCCAGAAGTCGCGCAGCACCTCGCGCCAGTCGATCTCGGCGTTCGAGACCCGGTCGAGCTGCGTCTCGAGGTCGGCGGTGAAGTCGTACTCGACGTAGCGCTTGAAGAAGCTCTCGAGGAAGCCGGTGACGAGGCGGCCCTTGTCCTCGGCGACCAGGCGCTTCTTGTCGATGCGCACGTATTCGCGGTCGCGCAGGGTCTGCAGCACGGCGGCGTAGGTGGAGGGGCGGCCGATGCCGAGCTCCTCCATGCGCTTGACGAGGCTCGCCTCGGAATAGCGCGGCGGCGGCTCGGTGAAGTGCTGGGTCGAGGCGATGCGCTCGCGCTTCAAGGGGTCGCCCGCCTTCATCGGCGGCAGGCGCCGGCCGTCCTCGTCCTCCTCGTCGTCCTTGCCCTCCTGGTAGAGGGTGAGGAAGCCGTCGAACTTCACCACCTGGCCGGTGGCGCGCAGCTCCAGCTTGCGCGGGCCGACCTGGGCGACGACGTCCACCGTCGTGCGCTCGAGCTCGGCCGATTCCATCTGGCTCGCCACCGTGCGGGTCCAGATCAGCTCGTAGAGCCTGGCCTGCTCGGCATCGACGGTGCGGGCCACCGTCTTCGGCAGCCGGCTCATGTCGGTGGGGCGCACGGCCTCGTGCGCTTCCTGCGCGTTCTTGGCCTTGACGCTGTACTTGCGTGGGCTCCCCGGCAGGTAGCGCTCGCCGTACTCCTTGGCCACGACCCGGCGCACGTCCTCGATGGCCTCCGGCGCCATGTCGACGCCGTCGGTCCGCATGTAGGTGATCAGGCCCACCGTCTCGCCGTCGATCTCCACGCCCTCGTAGAGCTTCTGGGCGGCGCGCATGGTCTGGGCCGGCGCCATGCCGAGCTTGCGGGAGGCCTCCTGCTGCAGGGTCGAGGTGGTGAAGGGCGGGGCGGGGTGGCGCTTGGCGGGCTTCGCCTCGACGCTGCCGACCGAGAAGGTGGCGAGTTCGAGATCGCGCTTGAACGCCGCCGCCTCGTCGCCCGAGCCGACGTCCAGGCGCTGGATGCGCTTGCCGTCGGCGCCGGTGAGCCGGGCCTCGAAGCTGGCACCGTTCTCCGTGATCAACGTCGCCACCAGCGACCAGTACTCGCGGGGCTTGAAGACCTCGATCTCGCGCTCGCGCTCGCAGACGAGACGCAGCGCCACCGATTGCACGCGGCCGGCCGAGCGGGCGCCGGGCAGCTTGCGCCAGAGCACCGGCGAGAGGTTGAAGCCCACGAGGTAGTCGAGCGCCCGGCGGGCCAGGTAGGCGTCGACCAGGGCCTGGTCGATCTGCCGGGGCTGGCGCATGGCGGTCTCCACCGCCGCCTTGGTGATCGCGTTGAAGGTCACGCGCTCCACCGGCATGCCCTTGAGGGCGCGCCGCGCGGTGAGCGCCTCGACCACGTGCCAGGAGATCGCCTCGCCCTCGCGATCCGGGTCGGTCGCGAGAATCAGGCCGTCGGCGCCCTTGAGCGCCTTGACGATGTCGGAGACGCGCTTCGATCCGCGGTCGTCGAGCTCCCACAGCATGTGGAAGTCCGCCTCCGGATCGACGGAGCCGTCCTTGGCCGGAAGGTCACGGATATGGCCGAACGAGGCGAGAACCTCGTAGTCGCGGCCGAGATACTTGTTGATCGTCTTGGCCTTGGCCGGCGACTCGACGACGACGACTTTCATGTGCTGATACGAGCCTCTCGTCAGGGCCTGACCCGCGGCAACGACCGTGCGCAGATTGTGCGGGGGGCGTCGCCATCCGTCCGGAGAGGGGGTCGGCGCGGGGGAGAAGTGGGTCAAGCCCAGGGGGATGTCAAATGCCCCCCGCGGTCCGGACCGGTCTCACGCCCGCCTGGCGAAGGTCAGGGCCGCGTCGAGGGCGCCGTTCAGGGTGGTCACCAGCACGTCGGCGGAGAGGGTGCGGCGCAGGCGGTCGAGGGAGGCGGGATCGCGCTCGCGCCAGAAGCCGACCAAGACCCGGACGCCGGGAATCGCCCGGCGCGCCTGGCGCACGTTCAGGCGGATCTGCGACAGGCTGACGGGCTCCAGGTAGGAGAAGCACACCAGGGCGATGCCCGAGAGGTCGTCCGGCGTCTCGCCCCGGCGCAGCTGCGCCATCGACATCACCTGGGCCCCGAGCCCGTGGCGGCCGAGGATCTGCCCGAGCATCAGCGTCGCCGCCTCGTCGAAGGGGCCGCGGCTCGAGACGCAGAGCACCGGCCGGGGCGCCCGCCAGCGGGCCGGGAGCTCGTCGGGGCGCAGAACCACCGCGGCGACCTGCCGGTCGGGCCCGATGGCCGCGATGGCCGCCGAGGTCTCCGAATTGCCGGCCGAGGCGGAGGACCCGCCCCTGCGGCCCACAGGCACGGTGCCGAGGCGGGCGACCACGGCGCGCAGGGCGGCGCCGACCTCGTCCTGACGGGTCCGGTCGAGGGTGCCGCGCGAGAGATCCTCCTGCGCCATCAGCAGGCCGGCGAGCACGACCTCGTCGTAGTAGGTGACGAGGGCGCGGGCCTTCAGGAACATCCGGCCCTGGTCGATCGCCTCCTCGGGATCGCCCGCCAGCATGCGCTGGTAGAAGATCTCCGGCGGCGCCAGGGCCGGGCGGTCGCCCAGGAGGACGTCGAGGTACCAGAGCCGCTCGATGTGACGCCCCAGCACCACGAGGCAGACGGTGATGGGCGTTGCCAGCACGAGGCCGATCGGCCCCCACAGGAAGGCCCAGAGCGTGGCGGCCAGGATCACCGCGATGGGCGAGAGGCCGGTGGAATGGCCGTAGAGCAGCGGCTCGACCACGTGGCCGGCGATGGGCTCCACCACCACGAACAGGATCGCGGTGGCGATGACCATGCTCCAGCCCGGATCGACGGCGGCGGCCACGATGAGGGGCAGGAGAGCGCTGATCGCCGCGCCGATATAGGGCACGAAGCGCATGATCGCGGCCAGCACCCCGAACAGGATCGGGTTCGGCACGCCGATCCACCACAGGCCGAAGCCGATCACGACGCCGAAGGCGATGTTCAGGACGAGCTGGGCGAGGAAGAAGCGGCTGAGGCGGGCCACCGCGTCGTCGATGGCCGCTGTGGTCCGGCGCAGATCCCCGGAGCCCGCCAGCCGGATCGCCCGGTTCCGCAGGTCCTCCCGCTGCAGCAGGATGAAGATCGTGAAGATCAGGATCAGGCCCGTGGTGGCGAGGGGATGCAGGATCGGCCCGGCGACGGCGCCGAGGGTGCCGAGCAGCCCCGCCTTGGCCGAGGCGATCTGCACGTGGAGGGGATGGGCGGGGCTGCCCGCGCTGCCCTCGGGGGCGGCGGCGTTCGGGTCCGGCTGCAGCTCGGCGCCGAGGTCCTGCACCATGTCGACCATGCGGGAGAGGGTGCCGCTGCCGGCGGTCGCCTCCTTCAGGGAGGCGATCTTCTCGCGCATCGTCACCTGGTAGCGCGGCAGGTCCGAGGCGAGCTGCGCCGCCTCGTTGGCGATGAGCAGCGAGATCCCGAGCAGAGCCCCGAAGGCCGTGAGCACCACGGCGAGGACGGCCAGCGCCCGCGGCACCCGGATGCGCCGCAGGAGGCGCACCCCCGGCACCAGGACGAAGCTGAGCAGGATCGCCAGGGTCACCGGCACGAAGATGTCGCGGCCGAGATACAGGGCCGCCGCGATGGTGATCACGAGGAGGCAGGAGGCCAGGGTCGTGAAGACCGGCATCGCCTGCCGGAGGAGGCGGGCGGTGATGGGATCGTCGCTCATGGATGGGATGGGTCTCGTTGAGGTGAGCGACGCGGGCGCCCGGTGCCCGGGCCTCCCGAGGGCGCCGACAGGGGAGGCGCCGACCTAAACGGCGCCTCAGGCGACGGCGGGCGCCTGGGGTCCGACGGCGGCGTTGATCTGGGTCAGCAGCTTGGAGAAATCCACCGGCTTCGGATGGTAGTCGTTACAGCCGGCCTGGATCGCCTTGTCGCGATCGCCCGACATGGCGTGCGCGGTCAGCGCGATGATCGGGATGCCCTTGGTGTCGCTGCCGGATTTGAGCACGCGGGCCGCCGACCAGCCGTCGAGGATCGGCAGGTTCATGTCGAGGAGGATGACGTCGGGCCGCCCGGTGCGCGCCTGCTGCACGCCGGACTCGCCGTCATGGGCGAGGATCACGTCGTAGCCGCGCCGCTTCAGCCGGCGGGACAGGAAGTCCCAGATCTCCTCGTGATCTTCCACCAGCAGGATTTTCGCCATCGCCCCCATACCCCTCGTTCGTCGCCGGCCCCGATCCCGCCCGGCTCATCGCGGCCCGGGCGGTCCGCACGGGACCCGAGGCCCCAAGACGCGGCCTCCCGAGCAAGACATGGGCTCGGGCCGTGCTGTGAACGCACGATCGGCCCGAACGGTCCATGGCAACCGACGCGATCCAGCGACACAGGGGCCGAAGAGAAACAGGGGTCGAAGAGAAGACCCGAAGAGAAGAAGAGAAACGGGGGCGGTGCCGCGACGGCCCGGTCCGTCATGGCGCGCGCGGGGGAGCGGGCATGGGAGGCGCGGGCAGGGGCGGATCGAGGCTGGTATGGGGGCGGCTGTCGCTGAACCGGCCCTGGGTCCCGGGGAGGAGCCCGTTGTCCTGCATCCAGATCATCAGCATGGCGACCGCCAGCAGCGTCGCCAAGGAGGTGAGGCGGCCGATGTAGCGCCGCCGGACGACCATCAGCACCAGGGTCGCGAAGAGCAGGAGGAACAGGACGAGGAGCAGCATGCGGCCTTCGCAGGACAGGCGGATCCGGCGCGGATGCCCGGCGCGGACCGCGGGGCCAACGGGGCAAGGCCCGTCCCCGTTCCACCCGCCGGATCGATCCAGGGACCGGATCCTTGAGAGAACAAGACCCGGAGAGAACAAGACCCGGAGGGAACAAGGTCCGGAGGGAACAAGGCCCGGTGCGGCCGCCTTCTCGTCGGGACGGCCGGCTCACGGCCACCGCTTCCCTCACAATCAGGCCTGCCGCGCGCCGGATTCCGGCCCCGGGCGGGCGGAGATCCGCCATGAAGGCACTGTGCTGGCACGGCAAGGGCGACATCCGCTGCGACACGGTCCCCGATCCGACGATCGAGGATGCGCGCGACGTCATCATCAAGGTGACGTCCTGCGCGATCTGCGGCTCGGACCTGCACCTGATGGACGGGCAGATGCCCACCATGGAATCCGGCGACGTGCTCGGCCATGAGTTCATGGGCGAGGTCGTCGAGGTCGGCGCGGGCTTCACCAAGTTCCGGAAGGGCGACCGCATCGTCGTCCCCTTCAACATCAATTGCGGGGAGTGCCGCCAGTGCCGCCTCGGCAACTGGTCGGTCTGCCAGCGCTCCAACCGCAACGCCGAGATGGCGGCCGCCCAGTTCGGCTACACCACCGCGGGCCTGTTCGGATATTCGCACCTCACCGGCGGCTATGCGGGGGGCCAGGCCGAGTATGTCCGCGTGCCCATGGCCGACGTCGCTCCGATGAAGGTGCCGGACGGCATGGACGACGAGTCGGTCCTGTTCCTCACCGACATCCTGCCCACCGGCTGGCAGGGCGCCGAGCATTGCGACATCAAGGGCGGCGAGATCATCGCGGTCTGGGGTGCCGGGCCCGTCGGCCTGTTCGCGATCCAGTCGGCCAGGATCATGGGCGCCGAGCGCATCATCGCCATCGAGACCGTGCCGGAGCGCATCGCGCTGGCCTGGAGATACGGCGCGACCGACGTCATCGACTTCATGAAGGAGGACGTCTTCGAGCGCATCAAGGAGATCAGCAAGGGCGAGGGCGCCGACGGCGTCATCGACTGCGTCGGCATGGAGGCCACCGCCGGCCACGGCATCGCCGGGGTGCTCAGCACCCTGCAGGAGAAGCTGACCTCGACCGAGCGGCCCTACGTGCTCGCCGAGGCGATCAAGGCCGTGCGCCCCTGCGGCATCGTCTCGGTGCCGGGCGTCTATGGCGGCCCGGTGCCGGTCAACATGGGCTCTATCGTGCAGAAGGGCCTGACCCTGAAGAGCGGGCAGACCCACGTGAAGCGCTACCTCGAGACGCTGACGGCGCTGATCCAGCAAGGCAAGTTCGACATGACCTCGCTGATCACGCACCGTTCCAGCAACCTCGCCGACGGTCCCGACCTCTACAAGACTTTCCGCGACAAGAAGGACGGCTGCGTGAAGGTGGTCTTCCACCCGAACTGAGCCGGGACCGCCAAGACGGAGTCAGGATCTTCGAAGTCTGAACCCTGTCGCGCGTCGGATTTCGGCGCGCGACAGGACAACAGCCAAGGATATCTTCCGTCCCTCGCCGCGATGTGCATTGCGGGCCGGCCCCGGCATCCGCTAAAGCCGAGAGATGTCAGACTTGGAATCCCTCCTCAACCGTCTCAAGGACGCTCAGAGGACCCTCATCACCGAAGCCGCGAAGATCGAGATGCTGCCGCCCGACAGCGTGCTGCGCCGCGTCGCCGATCTCGAGAACACCATCGCGGCCGTCGAGGCCCTGATCGAGGAGCAGGCCCATCGCCGCGGCCGCGCCACGGGGTAGGGCCGCGCCACGGGAGACGGCCGCCGCGCCCCTGGTGACCCCGGACGGACGCTACCTTGTCGTCCGCGGGCGGCTCTGGCGCCGGACCCGGCCCGACCTCGCGCCGGCCCAGCGCGAAGCCCTCGTCGCCGCCCTGATGGACGCGCGCCGGGCGGTGAAGGCCGGCAGGGCGGCCGGAGACCCGGACGCCGTCGCGGCGGCCCGTCGCGCCGTCGACGCGGCCAAGCGAGGCCTCGGCGAGCGCGGCCCCGTCTGGTGGGAGGACGGCGCGCCCGACCTCAACCGGCACATGGCCCGCACCACCTCCTACGCCACCTGGTTCGCGCAGGCGACGGATCGCGGGACCGGTGCGGCGGGATAGCGCGCCGGCTGGACCCGCGGGGCGATCTCGCCTATATCGGGACTGCGGTTGATGACCGGTTCGTAATAACGTTTCAGGACCCGGAGGGCAGTACTCCGGCGCCTCCACCACAAGCTCATCGCGCCCCGGCGAGTCGCTGCGGCAGGTGGTCTTCTGATGGGGGCGAAATAGGATCGACTGGGCGGTAAAGGGATCGCGAGTTCGCTTTCACTTCGGTGAGGGACGATGCGGCTGTCGGTAAGGACTCGACCGGTTCGACGCAGGCAACCCCTGTTTCGAGCATTTGGCCAAAACTCTAAATGCCAACGATAACGTTGTCATGGATGCCCGCCTCGCGGCGTAAGCATCTTGCGGTAGGGTAACCGTCGAAACAGAACCCGGAGCTTCGGCTCCGGGACCCACCCTTTCCTTATCATGCGCAGATCGTCGAGAGATCGGGGCCCGATAGCCCGAGGCGCGCCGTCGCGCCCACGCTCCGAAGCGCCATCCCGCACACGAAGAACCCCGGCGCCGAGGGCACCGGGGTTCTTCGTGTGTTTCGGACCGCCTGCGCGAAGCAGGCGGCCGCAATCCGCCGCTCAGACCGGGGTGGTCGGATAGGCACGCACGCGGTTGCGACCCTCGACGGTGCCGCCCAGGGCGTTGCCCGGGATCGCATCCGGCGAAGTGGCGGCGGCGGCCTGCGGGGCGGTCCAGCCCTCGGCCCGCCAGTTCTGCGCGCGCTCGTCGACGTCGATCGAGCCGTGCTCCTCGAGGATGTCCATCACCCGCGCGGCATGGGCCTGGTCGGCCCGGACCGTCACCAGAGTGCCGCCGCGGCGCACGCCCTCGCTGTAGGTGTGGGCGTCGGACTCGCTGAGACCCGCGCCCGTGAGGCCGCCGGCGAGGCCGCCGGCCGCGGCGCCGATGCCCGCGCCCGTGAGCGTGGCCACGAGCCAACCGGCCGCCACCACCGGGCCGACGCCCGGGATCGCCAGGAGGCCGAGGCCGGTCAGCAGGCCGGCGGCGCCGCCCAGGACCGTGCCGACCGTGGCACCCGCGCCGGCGCCGCTCGACGCCTTCTCGGGGGTGTCGCCATGGACCGCACCGGTATGGCCGGGCGCATCAAGGTCGGTGGTGGTGCGCAGGCGCCCGGCATGCCGGTCGCCCTCGTTGCTGCTCACGATGCTGATGTCGGCATGCGCGACGCCGGCGGCCTCCAGCTTGGAGACGGCCGCGCTGGCATCGTTGTAGTCGTCGTACAGGGCGGTGATGGTCTGCTGGGCCATGGGAAACTCCTGTGGGCGGGCGAGGGGGTGCGGGCGGGTTTCGCGGGCGGGCTTACTGCGCCGCCACGTTGCCCTTGAAGTCGACGCCGACCTTGACCGGCTTGCCGTCGAGCATCGCTTCGCCGCGCCAGATGCCCTTGTCGTCCTTGGTCAGGCCCTTGACGTCCTTGTAGCCGGCCTCGGTGAGGCGGTGCTGGGTCTGGGCCTCGGTGAAGCTGTTGGCGCCTTCCTCGAGCTTGGCGTTGGACGCGGCCTTGGCGGTGGCGGGCTTGGTGGCGTCGGGCTTGTCGGTGTTGGGCCGGGTCACCGCTTCCTGGCCGCCGGAGGTGGCGCTCGACTTCGCGTCCGGGGCGGGCGTGCCGGTGACGGTGGTCTGGGCGAAGGCCGAACCCGCACCGAGGACCGTCAGGATGGCGAGGGTGGTCAGGGACCGTTTCACGGCGTTCTCCTTGGATAAGTCTGCGACTGGCGGAAGTCCCTCTCAATCCCGCAGAACGGGAAAGCGTTCCAGGCCAGAACCAACGAATTCACCTCCGAATGGCCACGTTTGAGCCTCGTCATAATTGTTCCACCTTGGCCTGACACAGATCATCGAATGAAACGACAAGGTCAGGTTCCGGCAAAACATAGAGTTTTATCGACGCATACGCTGCGCTTGGCGACCCGCATCGCTCAGGCACGTGGAAACACCTGGTCCCGCCGCACGGTATCCCCGGATCGCGACCGGACGCGCCGTTGCGGCCTCGCCAGGCGCCGCGCAGAGGGAGCGGCCGTCCCGTCCGTGCGAAAAATCTGTCCGGCCAGGGTTGCCAGCGCAAAAGGGAGCCTCTAAACACCCGCTCACACCGGGGCGGCACCAACCCGCCCACCGGTCGCAGGCGCCCGTAGCTCAGCTGGATAGAGCACCAGACTACGAATCTGGGGGTCAGAGGTTCGAATCCTTTCGGGCGCGCCATTATATTCCTAAGCCATTGTTCGGGAATAATTCTCGCTTAAATCAGTGCCTTACGCAGACGCCGGTCATACAATCCGGTGGTGCAAACGGTCATGGCGCTGATGTCGTACCTGCTTCGCGATAGGCTTGGGACGTACTACTTCCGCCGCGTGATTCCGGCGGGCCTCCAGCCATTCATGCCGGCCCCTTGGACGGGCAAGGCTAACTGGAAGCAAAGCCTCCGCACCAAAGACCCAGCCACTGCCAAACGATCCGGGTCACGCCTGCTGCGCGACTGCATGGCGGACTTCGAGGCAGCCGAGCGGGCCCAGCGCGGCGAAGTGGTTACGGCGGACCTGCGGCCCTCTCTGATGCCCCCGCCCGGTGAGATTGCGGGAGACGTGCTGGCTGACCTCCTGGCCGCAGATGCGGCGGAGAGGTCTGACGGAGACCCCCGCAAGCAGCACCAGACCCGGGAGGAGCGGAGGCAATGGCGCGATCTGGCCTCCGTCTCCTTTGACCGCAGGGGCATCCCGGAGGACTACCACCATGCCATGGGAGGGGGCATCGAGCTGCTCCTGGAGGACTACCGCCGGGCCCTCTCCCGCTCAGACACCAGTGTCGTGGCTGTCGAGTGCCGCGAGTACCTCCGCCGGAAAAACATACCGATAGACCCCGCCTCGGACGCCTACCATGAGGCAGGCCTTGCGGTGCTACAGGCACACGTGAAGGCATACGCCCTGATGCTGGAGCGTCAGCGAGGAGAGATCGTCGCCACCCCTGCTTCAAGCGCCAACCGGGGCCCGAAGCTCTCGGAGGCATACGCGAGTTGGAAAACTGGGAGCGGAGCGCGAGGCAGCAAGAAGCCCGGCCAGCGGACCCTCTTGGAAGCGGCCTACGCCGTGCGGCGCCTAACGGAATGGCACGGCGACATCCGCCTGGGAGACCTCACGCGCGAGAAAGCCCGAGAGTTTCGCGACGCGCTGGCGACCGTCCCGACGCGAATGCCCGACAGACTCAAGCGGCTGCCCATGCGGGAGCTGCTCAAGGCGGACCTCAAGCCCTACCCGCCGCAGCACGCCGCGACCGTCAACAAGGTCCTCAACATCCTCGCCGCCATCGTCAGCCACGCGGAGGCAGCGGGTAAGCTCGACGCCCTGCCGGCGTTCCGCAATCCTTTCGGCAAAGGCACCAAGCTGGTGGTGGACGCGAGGGCGGAGGAGAAGCGCCAACCCTTCAGCCAAGCCGACCTTGCTGCCATCTTCAGCACGGGGGTCTATCTGGCTGGCGAGCGGCCCAGGGGAGGGGGCGGGGAAGCGGCCTTCTGGCTTCCACTTATCGCGCTGCTCTCGGGTGCCCGGCAGGGGGAGCTAGCCCAGCTTCGGATCGCGGACCTCACACGGGATGCCGAGACAGGGGTCTGGTATTTCGACATCGGCACGGCTGGCGGGCGCAGCATCAAAACCGCCTCCTCACGCCGAAAGGTGCCCGTGCATCCCGCCTTGGAAAACATCGGGCTGCTCCGCTACCGCCAGTCGCTCATCGAGGCGGGCAGCGGGCCTGAGACATCGCTGTGGCCCAACGTCGAGGCAGACCAAGAGGGCCGGCAGAACGGGCCGTACTCCAAGTGGTTCAACCGTTACCTCCGCGAAAAGGCTGGGATTGAGGACCGTTTGAAGGTCTTCCACTCGTTCCGCCACAGCTTCAAGCGGCTCGCACGCAATGCGAAAGTGCCAGAAGAAGCGCACGATGCCCTCACAGGGCACAGCAGCGGGGGAAGCGTTGGACGGGACTACGGGAGCGGCTTCGGGCTCAAGGCGCTGGCGGAAGAGATGGTCCGCATAGAGGCGCCAGAAGCGGTGCGGAGCCTGAGATGGATGCCAAGGTATCCAGGGTGGACGAGTACTCAAGCCTAGCCTATCGGGTGCGCGAGCACCGAGGGGGTCCTGTGAGCACCATCTTCACCATCGGGTACGAGGGGACAGACATCGAGCGGTTCATTACCACCCTTGTTGGCGCTGGTGTTGACGTGCTCGCGGACGTGCGGGCTGTGACGGTCTCACGCAAGCCCGGGTTCTCCAAGAATGGGCTCCGTGCCCGGCTCGCGGAGGCAGGCATCGAGTACGTTCATCTTGGCGGTCTTGGTGATCCCAAGCCCGGCCGCCTCGCGGCCAGGGCCGGGAAGTACGATGAGTTCCGCGCGATCTATGGCAGACATCTCGCAACCGACGACGCACAAGCCGCACTTACGACCCTTGCCGAGCTGGCATTCGGCCGGAAGACTTGCTTGATGTGCTTCGAGCGGGAGCCAAGCGAGTGCCACCGGACCATCGTGGCGCGTGCAATTCCCGCTCAGCGCATTAAGATTATAGACCTGTACGGGGATGGGTCGCCGCTGAAATGCAAGACGCCGCAAAGGTTGCCATCCTAGTCAAGGCACTGCCTCAGCCGAGCAAAGCATACGGGGAGACCGTCTGCTGTGCCGGCGTCACCGCCGAAGGGGTCTGGAAGCGGATGTTCCCGGTGCGGTTCCGGCACCTGAAAGGCGAGCACAGCTTCGGGCGATGGGACTGGGTGAGCTTCAAGCATGGTGTGCCGAAGACCGACCGCAGGGTTGAGAGTTGCCACGTTCATGAGGAAACCATCGCCATCGCCGGCAAGCTCCCAGAGCGGGACCGGTCAAGCCTATTGGAGCCCCTTATCCTAGGATCAGGCGCAGAGGCAGCAAGCCTGGGCCAATCACTCGCGCTTATTCGCCCCCGTAATACCCGATTCATCGCACGCCCCAAGACCACCGCCGACATTGAGGAGGACCGGGAGGCCTACGTTCGGGCGGCACGGCAAATCGGGATGTTCGATGAGGAGTTGGCGGCGCTAGACCCTTCCCCATTCGAGTTCCGCTTCCGCTTCGAGGACGCGTCCGGGAAGCACGACTACCAGAATGGCGACTGGGAGGCCCACGCCATGTTCTGGCATGAGCGCAGGCGGACCAACGAGGCCAACGCGCTCCGGTGGATGGACGGGGTCTTCAACGAAGAGTATCCGCGCAAGGGCATGGTGTTCGCCATTGGGAACCAAGCAAAGCGTCCACAGACGTGGCAGCTTCTAGGAGTGATCCGTCTCGATGAAGCTCGCCAATCTGCCTTGGCTTTCTGAGACCACTTCGTCGCGCTGCTCTTGACCGACGCAGTGTTTCCCGAGAGCTTGAGCGTAGGAGGCCTCCGATGCTTGCTCGCGATAACCTGCTGCCGCTGACCGCCATTGATGCCTTCGGCGCTGCCCATAACGCTGCGGTGTGGGAGAAGCACCGCTTATTCCTTGCCGCCGCTGACACCCCTTCCGGGGCTGCCATCCGGTCCCTGGACGCTTTCCGAACTCTATGTGGTTCAAAGCTGACGCGGAAGCACGTCTTCGACATTGCGAATTGCGACACCGCTGCCGGAGCTGCTGCTGCAATCATCTGGGGATTTCCCAAAGGCGGGCTACGCGGGCGCTGGCAGCCGTTCGCTGAGGCCTTCCGCCAAGCTGAGCGCTACGCCGAGGTCATCGAATGCATTCGCGATGCCAAGGCAAAGGTTCCAGCTTGTGAAGCCTTGGCTCGCTTGAACGCCGTGCAGCCTGGAATCGGCTTCGCGACCACCAGTAAAATAGCATACTTCGCACGCCTACCTCTGCTGGAGGGAGGAGCGCTGATTTACGATAGCAACGTCATCCTCGCCATCAAGCACAGCCAAGGCGAGGAGTTCGCGCGAACCCGGGCGTCACTCGGAAAGGGCTCGACGTTCTACCATCGAGGCACCGCTAGCTACGGCAGCTTCATTTCAGAGGCCGGTGCCCTCAGCCATTCCTGGAGCGTCGCCCCTGAGCAGATCGAGGCGGCGCTGTTTCGGCTGTGGGCAAATCCCCGGAGTGGTTGGAACTAAGTCAGGCTAGATGGCGGCGGGAGCATCGCTCAGGGTGTCACCCGCCGCCTTGTCACTCGTTGCCGCTAGACCTTCCTGTGATCCGCTAGCCTCCGCACGAACGGCAGCACGTTGGTCCCTAACGCTGCCTCTGCCCGCCTGAAGGCATCGTCCATCAACCTCACGGCATCCGGGCGGTCTCCAGGCGGCGGGGTCTTGGGCTCGGCGCCTGCCGCGGCTCCCTCGAAGGCCCGCACGATGCCGGCGGCTACGTCCTTCTCATCACTCATCGGCTCAGACCTCTTTCTAACGGATCACGCCTTCCTCGTCTTGGCCAGCTCGAAGTGCGGCCGGTCCTTAAAAGTGCGGAAGTCGCCGCCCCAGTTCACGCCAGTGCCCAGCTCCCCGGCGGCCTTCTTGATGGCAGCGGCGGCCTGCTCCTGGAGCTTCTGGTCGAAGACCACCTGCCCCTTGTCGTTGAGCACCCAGACATCGGCCGCATCGCCGTGCTCGTGGTTGCTGTCGTTGGTCTTGGACCACCCCCACTTCACCGCCTTCGCTTGGAGTTCCTCATCACGGTGCCCTGACGCCACTACGAAGCGGAGCGCCGGGTTATCCGCCTGGGCCTTGCGGATCACGGAGGCGAGGGAAGGGTTGATGGACTGGAGGTTGCGCTCGTTGTTGCCAACTGGGTCCGGGTTCCATTCGAGGAACTTGGCCCGCTGCCCGGGGCGGCCTGAACCGTCCACGTCCGGGATGCTGGCGTAGACCTCGCCGGGACCAGCCGGGCCGCTCGACGGTGCCGAGGCGGTCTGCTGCGGAGACCTTCGGCCGAGAAGCCTAGAGACCATCCCGCCGATGCCCGTGCGAGGAGACGCCGCCGCGGCACCCGCCGAGCTGTTAAGCGCCGCCATCACCGCTCCGGGAGTCACCAGAGCCTTGTTGAGCCCGTCTCCCTCGTAGGCGCTCTGTCCGACGCCTCGCCCCCGCTGAGGGATGAGGTTCGGCAGGGCGGCCCACTCCAAGGCGAGGTTATTGGCGAACTGCTCGGTGCTGAGCTGGCCCGCCGTCCACTTTGAGAAGCCCCGGCGCTCCAAGAGCTGGAGGGCCATCCGGTCCTGCAACTCGGGGCTGAACTTCTCGGAACCCGAGAGACCCATCTCCTGCTTCAGACCGCGGAGGGTCCCCTGCATGAACTGGTAGCGCCCGGTGGCGGAGGAGGCGGTGCCCCGGTTGCCAGACCACGCCATGACCTGATCCAGCGACATGGCGCCGAGGTCCTTGGTGGACCCCGCGTTGCCGAAGTAGGCGTTGTAGTTGCCCCGGCTCTCCGGCCCCGCCACGAAGTCCAGGATGCGGGCGGCCTTCGGGTTGGCGGTGAGGGTGGCCGCCGAGTAGTGCCCGGTGGGTTGGCCTGTCGCGGCAATCGCCCTCTGGAACGCCTCTCCGATTAACCGCACCGTGTCGGGCGTGGGTGGCGCGTCGATTGCCTCCTGGAAAGCCCGTCCGATCCGGTCCCCTTCCTGGGCGCTGGCGGTTTCTATGGGCGTCCCGTCCGGGGCCTTCATGCTAGACTGCTTGCCAGGGGCGGCGGGTGCCGGCGGAACTGGACGCTGCACAGGCGTCGGGTCGGTATCGGAGGTGAGCAGCCCGGCATCGAGGGCACGCTGGTGAAGTATCTGCGACATATGCCGCTCTGTGATGCCCTGCCTCTCTGCCATTGTCTTCATGGCCGCCTTGGTCTCCGCCGGCAGCGATTTGTACCAAGCCGCGGCGCCATCGTAGGTGCCCTTGATCCTTACGGGTCCCTCTGGAGCGGCAGGCTTTGGCGGGGGAGCCTCCTCAATGCCCGGCAGCCCACTGGGCATTTGCACTGAGGGGTCCGCGAAGACCGGCCCGGGCCGGGGAGCAGGGGGCTGGGTTGCATTGCTAGGAGCCGATGTTGGCGCGGTGGGATCGACCTTAGGCGGGCTGCTGGCACCGAACGTATTGGGAGAGCCGAGGCCCTGCCGGTCGTAGTAGGTCGTAGACATCGGCCCCTCAGGCTGCGAGAGGCGGTCCAGGAACTTGGCGCCGATATCCTGCGCGGCCTTCTCCCTCTCCAGGCTGTTGGCCCTCGGGTTCTCGATGAGCCATTCCATGAGGGCCTGCTTGTAGTCGGACGTGGACTGGAGCCCCTCGCGCGACATCGAGCCGTCATCGAACAGGATCTTGGAGACGTCCTTCTCGGTGGCCGTCTGCTTCTTCAGGGTGTCGATGATGGTCTTGGCCGTGCCAACCCGGAGCATCTCGTCCAGCTTCGGTCCTTCCGCCTTCATGCTCTCGGCCAGCTTGTAGGCCCGGGTGAGGTCCTCGGGGTTCTTAAAGACCCGTTCCCGGATGCCGCGCTGGACGCGCTGGAGCCCCCCGCCGTTGATGATGTCGGTGGTGATCGCGAGCATGTCTTCCGGGTCGGAGGTCTGGGCGCCCTTCCCGATGGTGTCGCGCCACCGGATGGCGTTGATACGAAAGTCCGGGTCCACCTTCTCCCCTGCCGCCAGAAGGTCCTCCGGGATCGGGTCGTTGGGCGACTTGGTGATGGCCTGGATGGTGCGCCGGGTGACATCGTCCTTGGTGGCGGCCTTCTCCTCGCGGTTCTTCTTCTCGTCGTCCGCGATGGACTTGCGGCCCATGGTCTCCAGCGTGTCGATGGTCTTCTGCCGCTGGTCCCGGCCGTAGGGGGTGTTGCCCCAGGTGTAGTCCGTGCCGGGGACCTTGCGGTCCAGGAAGTCCAGGAGCTTCGGGTCCCGCTTCACGATGGCGGCGGCGGTGACCGTGTCGATGAGCTTCTGGTCCACCTGCTCTCGGTTGGCTCCGACCTTCAGGCCCTCGGCCCGGATGGTCTCCAACTGGCCGAAGACCCCCGCGTAGTCGGTGCCCTTCCGGGAGGCGAGGCCGGCGGTGTTGGCCGCATCTATCGCCTGCTCCCCTCTGGCCGAGAGGGCGGTGGTGAAGCCGGACTGGGTGGCCTTGGAGGCATCCCCGATGTGGCGCTGGAGGAAGTTGGTGGCGACCTGATGCACCTTCGGGAGGAGGCCTCGAAGGATGTCGGGGTCTTCGGTGGTAATGTTGTCCTTGATGAACCCACCCACGAACGCATCGTAGGCCTTCGGGTCTGTCGAGGACTTCCCCTCCCAGGTTTCGTAGGCGGCGGAGAACTTCTGCTCCAACTGCCCACCGGCCACCTCGCCTTCGAGGCGCTTATAGGCACGCATGTAGGCGGGGCTGGCCTGGGCGGGGATGAGACCACGGGAGACCGCCTCGGCCGCTCCGGTGCCATTGGTCTGCCAGTAGGCGGCCTCGCCCCTAATCTTATCGTCCTCCTCGGCCTGGGCGTCTCGCTTGCCGACCATGCCGGCGAGAGACCCACCTAGCCCTGAAAGGGAGCGGGCGAGGTCTTGGAGGTTAGTGTCGCGTGAAGGCTCCTGCGGCCTCACGAAGGTATCGACGGGTGACGCCACGGGACGAAGGGCTTCAACGTCCATCGGGCGGTAGGGCTGTCGGGCCATGTGGGGTGGTCTCCAAATCAGACATGCGGAAGCGCCCGGCAGAGCGGGTGTGCTCGATGCCGGGCGCCTGGGGTTCAGGTGGTGTCGGTGGTGATGGCCGGGGTGGCTGGAGAAGCTGGTTAGACCGGGAGGGCGCCACCCCACGTGATCCCTCCCGGCCGCCGCACCCCGCGCTTGGAGGCTAGGCTCCTGGCGGGGAACTCGATGTCAGCCGGTGATGCGGCCGACTGGACGGATGAAGTGCTTGCCGTGCAGGGCGTCGAACAGCCTGAAGCAGCCGCGAAGCAGCGCCTCGTACTCCGCCTGGGAGATGAGGTCCGCCAGACCCCACTTCACCGCGTTCTTCCGGTAAAGCTGGAGGGCGATCCGAATGGCACCTCGGCGGTCCCGCATCGAGCGGGGGTCGTTAGCCTCGATGGCGAGGGACCCGGGGGTGAGGTCGTGGTGGTCTCCCATGAGGCGCACCCGCTCGCCCGGCTCCGCGCCGGCCATGAGGCGCTGGACCGTGTAGCCCTGTCCCAAGACCTCGACGTAGTGCTGCTCCTGGCCGCCCTTACGGTTGGTGTCGATGAAGGGAGACCCGCCGAACAGGCTGAGGGCTCGGATGATGAGGAAGCCGGCAGAGACCACGTAGCGCGGGTTGCGCTCCTTCACCCGGAACCCGATCACATCCCCGCCGGGCCAGACCGCAAGAGTGGCCGCGGTGAGGGAGCCCTGCGGGAGACCTTCGAGGAGCACCGCGATATCTGGCGCCGGGTTGGCCTCGGGTGCCTGGAGGTGGGCTACGGCTTGGTTGAAGTACGTGAGGACCGCGCGGAGGGCTTCCGGTGTGGTCGCTGGGTAGGGAGACTTGCGGCCCTGGGCGGGCTTGGTGCCGGCCGGGATAGTGGTCTCGGCAATGGTGCTGGTGTCGGCCATGTGGGGTGGCTTCCTGTCGTGCTGGAGGTTGGGGTGAGGGTGACCGGCCTGGGGGCCAGTCGGGGGCACACAGCTCCGCCTCCTCCTCTGCCGGGGGACCTGATGCCGGGCGCAATGCGGGCATGGGGTGGCGGCCCCTCGGTGCTGGTGACCGAAGGCTGGGCAGGGGATGGGTGATGGCGGGCTGTGATGGGTGTTGGCCTCCTCCGCCTCGGTGGGCTTGAGGGGTGGCCGAAAGGGGATGGTCTGGTGTGAACCGGGAGCCCGACCTGGGACTGCTACCGGCGGGCTGGGGGCATCGAACTAGGGGCCGAAGTAGGCGCGATGCCGGGCTCGAAGTGGGGCACCAAGTAGGGAAGTACCGATGGCATCACATGGGCGGGGGCTGGGTGTGGTGACTTGGAGGCGGGCGCTAGGGCCTACCGTATCTATGCCTATTTCGAACTGGGGGCCGAACCTGGGGCCGAACCACATGTCGAGGCAGAGGGGCGAGAGATGAACCCGTGGTCCGGCGCTACGTCTTCTCATAGTTATATCTATTTCGAACTAGGCGATGAACTAGGGGCCGGACCTCGTGGGCAGGGTGTCTACCCGGCGGTGGCGCTATGTCTTCTCAGAGTTATGCCTAATTCGAACTTGGGGCCGAACTAGGCGAGCCGGAGAGGAACTGGCCTCGCGGCATTAGACCCCTCCCGCCACCATCGGCTTGGCACCCCCGCCACCAAGCGGCCGAAGGAGGTGTGCCCCATGCTCGGCATCGAACAGGCGGAAGGCGCCCTTCAGCAGGGCTGAGTAGTCCTCTCGGCTGATGCTTGGTGAAGCGCACTGGCGGTGCCCGTCGAGGGCGAACCTGATGGCATCCTCCCGCTGCCTGTCATGGCGCGGGCAGCCGGGAACAAGCTCTAAGGCCCAGGGGCGGAGGTCTGCGTAGACGCTCCTAAGCCGCACCTCCTCATCGGGGTCTGCATTCGCCATGAGCCGGGTGAACTCGAAGCCGGACGCCAGGACCTCGACACCGTGGATAGGGGGCGCCTCGTACCGCTCGCGCTCGAACAGGGTGAGGACCCGGAGGAGGAAGAAACCCGCGGGGACGATGAAGCGGTGGCTGCCATGGGCAAGGCTGAACGCCACTGCCGGGCCGCCATCGGGCGGGGCGTCGGGTCCGTCAGGGTCCAGCCACCGGGCATAGGAGATAGACCCCCACGCCGCTCCGGTGAGCAGGAGGACTGGGCTAGGGGCTGGGGAGGTGTACGGAGGTTGGAGATAGGCCACCGCCTCATCGAAGTAGGCGACGAGGGACTCTACGCTGTCTGGAAGGGGTGGGCCGAAGTTCAGGCGAACTCTGCGATCCTTGGGCTTGCCTGCGGTGGCCCGGGGCTCCGAGGTGTAGAAGGACCGGGCGGTTCCTGGCTTCCGGGGCTTGGCGTGGGTGCTGGTGGGGGTGGGCATGATGCGGGCCTCAAGTGGGGGCTGAGAGGTCGGGCATCAGGAGGGCAATCCAAGTTGGAGCCAACCGATGGTATCACACAAGGGTAGGAATGCTGTCAGTCTAAGGTGCCGAGGGGGTGGCGCTGCCTGGGTTGGGTGAGACCTACCCTCCTCAGACCCCCTGGGAGTGGGTGCCGAGGGATGGGTCTCTATAGGGCCCGGCAGAGGGGCTTTGAGCTATCACTTCTCATATACGCTACCTATTAACTCGCCATTCTGTCGCACCATCGTCCATCTCGCTGATGCGCAATAGCGATCCTTCACACGATGATGTTTTGAGCCCCGTCGCGGGGACCCTGCGTCACTTCATGCACTTCGATGCCTTGAACTGTACCGCCTCCCACTCCGCCGGGGTCACCTGGGGTAGGCCCTACGCCACCCGATGCCCAACCCCTGGCCCAACCAGCCTAGGACTGCGGTCTCCTAGTGCAGGCCTCGGGTGGCCATGTTGCGGGCCAAGGGTGATGAGGGGGTGGGTGTGCTCCCTATCCCGGGTGACCTGGGGTGTGGGCCTGGGGCGGAACTAGGGGATGAACCAGGAGCCGAACTGGGTGTGGTGCTCAAGGTGGACAGGTGATGCCAGACTTAAGGGTAGGGTGAACTAGGAGCCCAAGGTCATAGGGGTGGTGGGGGAGTGGAGGTCTATGCCTATAGGTAACCTGGAGGCGCCCCCTCATATACGCCTAGTAATAGGGGGTCTAAGTCATTGAAAACATTAGGCCCACTTTCAGCGCCTTCCGGCCGTTACCGGCTTTGAGGCTTCAGCCCGGCCGCCCTCTTGCTCCCCCCGCCAAACCGCGGGAGCCCTTGAGAGTCCTCCCCATCGTCATCCCCGAACAGCTTCTCCCACTCCTCGTCGTAGCGCTCCTGGGAGTTCCTCGCGGCCATGAGCTGGGGGTCTACGCCTAAGACATCCGCGAAGGCCCCCACGACCCCCGCAAGCCCATCCACGCGGTCGTCATGGTGCAGGCTGTCCTTGTCCCGCGTGAGGTGCGTGAGCTGGTACATCCAGGCGTACCGGTGGCGGGGGCGGAGTTGCCTCTCACATATGGCTGCCTATTGTTTTGCGGCTCCAGGCGCCCCGCCAGGACTCGCCGGCCGCGAGCCCTCCGCAGGGAGCCAAAAAGCACCGATGGCCGCCAGCGACTCTCCTGGGAGACGCAACGGCCATCCTGGCGACAAGGCTCAACCCTTCAGGCGTGGATAGGCGCCCTACTCGGCGCCCGGGGTAGGACCACGCCGGGAAGACCATCCGCTGCCTCGTCCTCGCCAAGGGCCACCGCAAGTGCCCGCAGGATCGTCTCCGCCACCGTGCAGGTGACCTCGCCCATGTCTCGTAGCATCCCGCCGAAGGCGCTGCCCTGGGCGGCCACGTAGGGCCGGAAGTGCTGCAAGACTGCCAGAGCGTCTGCTCGGTTGAAGCAGGGCGTGGCTACGATAGCCTCCAGAGCACGCAACTCGGCAACGTCTAGCGTCACCATCTCCTCACAGTCGCCATCGAACGGCGGGGAGGCCTCGATGGCATCCAGGAGGCGGCGGTGCTCGGTGATGGCGGCCTGCATCAGAGTGGCGGCGTTGAAGGACGGCTGTGTGCTCTGGCCCATGATTGGCTCCTGGTTCGGTTACGGGATGGGATCAGGTTGGCGACTTCGCTCTGCTGGCAGTGCGCTCGGCCACGCGCTGCTTGCGTTCGGCGGCTTGGTGCTGCCGGAGGGAGTGAGGACTTGGGGACTGTTTGGCAGCGGTGGCTCTTAGAGACTGCTGCTGCCCGCTTCGCTCTCGGGCCAGACGAGCTAGAAAACCGCCTTCCGCCTCGCCGGAGTTCGCGCCGACCGTACGCTGTCCCTGAGGGCCCGCATGCGGTGTCGCGCGGAAACTCTGGCCCTGGAGGAACTGCATCACCTGCGCCAGCGTGAAAGCCCGCCGCGGGGACGTATAGCCGGAGCCAAGCTCTACGAACTCGATGTGGCCGCGGCGGATGTGCCCACGAAGCGTCTTGCTGTCCAGTGGCAGCAGCCTGCACAGCTCGGGCGCCGTCAGGGTCACTCGCTCTGCGTAGGCGGCGGCAAGGGCGGGAGGGATGGGCGTCATGGCCGCTGCGCCCTCTTGCTAGCTCCAATCTCGGTAGTGCCGCCTCCCTGCTCCTGGGCGATCCGTTGTGCTCGTCGGGCCAGGAAGCCCCCGACCACGGGCCGGCGCTGCTCAGTGGTGCTCATTGCGGCTAGCGTTTCGAGAAAGTCCGCTGCCACCCTGTCAGTGGCCGCGACCGGCCGGCGGCGCATTGGCTTGCTTTCCGGCAGTTGTTCCGTTCGGCCTTGGCCATCCAGGAAAGCCACCACGTTCTCCAACGTGAAGGCCCGTCTCGGCGCCTTCTCCCCGAAGCCCATCTGGACGAAGCTGATGTGCCCGCGGCGGATGTGCTGGCGAAGCGTGTCGGGGTCTAACGGGAGAAGCTGGCACAGCTCGGGTGCCGTGATGGTGAGCTTGCCCTCGAAGGCAGCGGCTAGTGCGGGCGGAACGGATCGCATGGGGGCACCTGCTAGGTTGGAGGTCGGGCGATGAACCTGCCGCTACCCAGCGCCCCGTGCCAGCTCGATGCCCGTCTTCAGGTAGTGCGCCACCGTCCAGGCATTGGCCGCGTGCACCCCGAAGACCCCGCTCCGGCCATCTGCTACCTCTATCCCCGCCTCCCTGGCCTCACGGCAGGCCCAGGAGAGGGCATCGTGATCGGCGGTGCTGAGCGGCGCGGGGAGCGTGAAGCCCGGCATCAGGCCCTCCAGGTGCCCGGCCTGGAGCACCACCGGGAGGCGAGACCCCATGCCGAACCCAACGTCCAGGAAGCGTGCCCACTCCAGGGCCGCGGCTAGGGCAGACCACGGGTCGGCTATCTCCGGGGCGGCCCACTCGGTGGCCCCCAAGGGATCGGAGGCGATGCGGCGCCAGAGCGGCTCCTGCCCCAGGACCCACGCCATGCGGTCCTCGTGTGAGCCTGAGGTCTGGCTGAAGCAGGCCGCGAGGTGGACCATCAGCCAGCCGTCCGCGCCATTGTCGGAGGTGACGGACTGAGGAGTGGCGAACTCGACCATCCCGCCGATAGGGTCGGCTCCAGGCTGGTGCTGCACGAAGGGCAGACGGGCTGCTCGGTGCAGGGCTGCGGGTGCGATGTCGAGCTGAGAGGCCGCCAGGGCGATGCGATGGACCTCGGCGTTGATCCTCTGCCAGAGCTTGAGGTGGGCGATGGTAAAGGGGATAGGGCGTGACGGCTCACTGGGCGGAGCTTGATGCTCGTCCATTGGTCGGCTCCGGGGATAGGGGTACGGCAGAGGTAAATGGCTTGGCCGGTGACGGCTCCTTAACGAGCCCTGAGGTAACCGCCATCCTTTAGGCTGTCAATAAGCGCCATCCTTTAGTTCTGCGCACTGCCGGCCGCCCAATCGGAGACCTCTGCCATGGGACGCCCGCCCCTCCAGGTTCGCAAGACAACGGTAAGGCTGCCTGAGGCCGTCTTCGAACGCATCGCCACACTGGTAGGTGAGCGGAGGATGGCCGAGTTCATTCGGGAGGCTGTGGTCTCCGAGTTAGAGCGCCGCGAAGCGGTCACCTCAAGCGCAAAGCCCCCGGCCAGCGCGAAGCCAACCGAGGGCGAAGATTATTGAGCTGCTGCCTCTAAGGAACACCATGGCGCCCGAACTAGCGATCATGGTCCCGCTGCCCAGACACAAAAGCTAGCTAATGAGGAAGATCGATGGTCCCCTGGTCTTCTTCAGCCGTGCACTGTCGGCAAACGCCCTGTGCATCGTCATAGATGTAACACCAGCCGTTTTTGCGAAACACCTTCATTTGGCCCGGCTGAGTAATGGCGATTGACAGGCTTTTTAGGTCATCGGGAAGAGAGGCGCGGCCAGCATCCGATGATAGGACTAGTCTAGCAAATTCAGACATCGCTTTGGTGAGGTTGTCATGTGCCGTCTTCAAGGATTCGCGACTCTGTTCCATCCAACCAACCCTTTCGTAAACCCGGGGTGCAGCGACGGTGAATACCCGAATCCGTTTGGCGCTTAATCCATCGAACAGATGACGCGGCGCCGCCCAATCCAGGCTAGGCGGAAGCCGAATCGGTTGGGCGCGGGGTTGCCCCTCACCGCCTCCCACCCTGGATCACGCGCAGGCCCATCAAGCCCGGCGGCAGGTCTGGCGGCGTGGGAGCCCGCTCTAGGTCCGGGAAGTGGGCATGGCAGCGGGGCACGTACTGGTTCCCCTTCCGCCGCCCAGGGTGGTCCCGATGCGGGCAGTCCAGGGCGATGAGCTTCAAGACTTCCTCCAGCGGCGTCTCTGGGCCGAAGCGTGCGGCGAGCCTCGCTAGTCGATAGCTGCCCGTCCGGTGCGGGCACATGGTGCAGGCCACGCGGACCACGACAAACGGGTAAGCCGCGAGGTTCGGGACAGCATCAGGCTTCCTCGGCGGCATCGTCCAGACCACCACGCACGTAGCCCCGCGAGATGAGTCGGCTCTGTGCTCGGGCTCGCCTGTCGCCTTCCATGAGGTCCGCCAGGGCATCCGTGATGGCGATGCGAAGCGCCTGCCCCTCGTTGCCCGCGGTGGTCACGAGGTAGGCTTGAGCGATGGCCTCGATGGGACAGGAGGAGGTGGGTGGCCGGATGACTACCTCCCTGAAGCGGAACACGCTGTAGGCGCACGGATGGCGGAGCGGTCCTCCGGGCGGCCCAGCGTTGCGGCAACTTCAGGCCACCCGCGCCAAGACCCGCTTCACCGCCGTAGCCGTCCAGGCACCCTTGCGCGGCGTCTGGTGGCCCAGCTCATTGAGCCGCTTGGCGAGGGCGTTGAGGCTCACCACGCCGCTGGCCTGAAGCCCCTCCAGCACGGGCAGCACCGCGAAGGCCGCATGGTCTGCCTTGCGCTGCCTCATAGCCGTAGCCCGAGCCACGTCCTCCGGCGATGGCGGCGCGGATGGGCGATATCCCCGATCCCCTCCCAGCTTCGTGCCCCGCCGCTTGGCCGCCGCTAGGGCCGCCTTGGTGCGCTCGGAGATCATCTTGGCCTCGTGCTCGGCCACCGCGGCGAGGATGTGCACCGTGAGCCGGTTGGCTTTCGGGAAGTCCACCGCCTCAAACTCGACGCCCCCTTCCATGAGGTTCGAGATGAACGCCACGTTGCGGGCCAGTCGATCCAGCTTGGCGATGAGGAGCGTGGCGCCTGTCCTGCGGCAGCGCTCAATGGCGGCCTGAAGCTGCGGCCTGTCGGCTCGCTTGCCGCTCTCTACCTCGACGTAGGGCGGCTGGAGCAGGGTGTCTCCCGGGCGGAGGTGGGACTGGATGGCGGCCTGCTGAGCCTCAAGGCCTAGCCCGGACCGGCCCTGCTTGTCGGTGCTCACACGGCAGTAGGCAACGTAGGTGGTCATGGCGGCGGGCCTCGGTGGCGGTCGCCATAAGCTGAGTCCTCGATAGGTGTGTGTCAATACCCATCAACGTCCATCGACGTGTGATGATATGCATTCGATCACGCGGAAGTGAACTAGGAGGCCTGCTGTCCGTTTGGTCTGACATACCTCAGGATGAGGAGAGCGGATGAGCCGAGGCAGCAATCGCTGGCAGATCGAACCGGTAACAGTCACTTTCAAAGGCCGTGGGCTCGCTCGCCTCTTAGGCTCCAAGCTGTCGGTACTGATCTGCCCGCAGTGCTCGCAGCGGAATGCACCGAAGGTCGCGGACAAAGGCTACTGCCACTGGTGTGCTTACGAGCCTTCGAGGGCTGACATTGAGCTGTCGCGAGGCGAACTGAGCGGGGCGAGCTAGAGCTGCCGAGATAGACCCAGGTAGGACCTCGCCCTCACGTTCGGCCTGAGGCCCACCCAGCAGACCCATACGGGGGGAAATCCTGCCGTTGCGTGTTCCGTATGGCGTCAGAAGTGCGTGACCCCTTGGGTAGTCGGGTTACCGGAAGCCAGGTGTTGCCAAGGAGGCGCCCCAAAGTGACGCGAGACATTGCGCACACTCGTTCCTCGAAGGCCTGCTCACATGATTCGACGGTCACACGCCCACCATACGAAACCTTCTGGTCAGACTTCAGGTAGGTTGATTGTACGGTAACGCTCTTCTAGGTGAGTGCGCTCGGTTCGCAGCCTAGTCGGGGTCGAAAAATTCATGCCGTTCAAGAAGCTGACTCAAGCACCAGCTGCGCCCGACTCCCCCGACAAACTTTTCCGAACCCTCCCGCGTCGCAAATTTCCGGATATTCTTCCACACCAGCAAGCCATGCTCGCGGCCTACTCAGCTAGTGCGTTGGATGTGCCTGACGTGGCGCTCCAACTTCCAACCGGCAGCGGTAAGACGCTAGTCGGCTTGCTTATCGGAGAGTGGCGAAGGCGGAAGTACGGCGACCGCATCGTCTACCTGTGCCCAACAAGGCAGCTTGTAAACCAGGTGGTTGAGCAGGCGGATGAGAAGTACGGCTTGTCCGTGCAGGGATTTACCGGCAGTGCCCGCAAATATGATCCAGCAGCGCGGGCGGCGTACTTAAGCAACGAGAAGGTTTCAGTTACCACATACAGCAGCCTGTTTAACACAAACACTTTCTTTGCCGAAGCTAATATCATCGTTGTTGATGACGCTCACGCGGCCGAGAATTACATCTCCGCACTGTGGTCGCTAAAAATCGAAAGAAGCAAGCACGCTGCTTTGCATGCTTCGATACGAGGATTGCTCGCTGAATACCTCGGCTTAGCCAATCACACACGCCTCTCCGGACGTACGGAAGGTGCCTTTGATAGAAACTGGGTCGATAAGCTCCCAACCCCCACGTTGATAGAGATCGCGGATCAGCTACGGGAGATCTTAGACGCCCACGCTGAAGCGCCTGAACTCGCAAACCCTTGGAGCCTCATACGCGATCAGCTCGCCGCCTGCCAATTGTATATGTCGCCGAATGAAATTCTGATTAGGCCCTTGATCCCACCGGCTTGGACCCACGAAGGCTTCTCAAATCCGAAGCAGCGCATCTTCATGTCGGCGACATTGAGTGCAGGCGGAGACCTTGAGCGACTTACTGGGCGACCCTCAATCAAGCGTCTCCCCATTCCGGAAGGATGGGACAGGCAGGGGGTCGGGCGCCGATTTTTTATGTTCCCCGGCATGTCACTGACGGAAGCTAAAGAAAAGATTTTACGCCGCACGCTGATGAGAAGAAGCGGTCGCAGTCTTGTCTTAGTACCAAGCGAATTCGCTCGAAGCGAGATCGTAGATGACGTTTCGAGCAGCCTCGGCTTTCCAGTGTTTAGTGCCGAGGATATTGAAATTTCCAAGAAACCCTTTGTAGCAGCCAAAGAGGCTGTTGCAGCTGTTGCAAACCGCTATGACGGCATCGACTTTCCCGGAGACGAGTGTCGCCTTGTGTTTATCGAGGGCCTCCCCAAGGCAACCAATATTCAAGAGCGCTTCCTCATGTCTCGCATGGGCGCAAGCATCCTGCTTAATGAGCGAGTTCAAACGCGGGTTCTGCAAGCGATTGGGCGTTGCACGCGATCGCTTGAGGATTTTTCAGCCGTAGTCGTCTCAGGTGACGAGATCCCAGATTATCTTGTCAGCGCTCAACGGCGCAAATTCTTGCATCCAGAACTGCAAGCTGAGCTTCACTTTGGCATTGAGCAATCCAAAAGCGTAGCACTGGAAGACTTCACGGGTTATCTTGACGTCTTTCTTAAGCATGGCGCCGAGTGGGAAGCTGCCGACCAAGAAATCGTTGCTCATCGTGCGGTGGTCAAGCAGGAGCAGTTTCCTGGCGTTGAGCACTTGCGGCAATCTGTAGGCCACGAAATAACCTGGCAGACGCGCCTTTGGCAAAGCGATTATGAGGGTGCCCTCGCAGCAGCAGAGCGAGTGCTGGGATGCCTCACATCTTCCGAATTGCGGGGTTATCGCGCCCTCTGGCACTACCTAGCGGGCAGTGCTGCATGGCTCGGATTCCAATCGGGCGTCAGTTCGCTTGAAGTTAAAGCGCGAGCGCACTTCAATGCGGCCAAAGGTGCTGCTCCCCTAATCCCGTGGCTCGTATCACTCTCACGCTTTCAGCCGAAAGATGAGGTGGGTGCTGCATCCGCAGATATCGGCCTGGAGGAACAAATTGAGCAGCTAGAGGCTGTATTAGAAGATCTTGGCACCTCTCACGATGGGCGATTCTCGATCAAGGAAAAGGAGATCATGACTGGCCTCCGCTCTGCGGCCACCTTTGAAAATGCACAGAAAGCCTTAGGTGAATTCATTGGGTTCGCTGCAGGCAAAGTTGAGACGGACGGCTCCCCCGACCCCTGGTGGATTTCTGGGCGTCGCGCCTTGGTCTTTGAAGACTATGTAGATGCCGATGCAGAGACCGCGCTGCCAGTTACCAAAGCCAGACAAGCAGAATCGCATCCCCGCTGGATGCGCGACAATGTTCCCGAGACCACTGCATGCGAAATTATCTCTGCAATCGTAGGGCCAATCACGAAGATCAAACGTGGCGCGGTTCCTCACGCACGAAGCGTGGGCTTCTGGACCACCGCGGAGTTCGTTGATTGGGCTCAGCAGGCGTTGGCCGCAGTTCGACACCTCCGAGTCACGTTCGTTGAACCGGGCGACCTTGTCTGGCGGGCACAAGCAGCAGAAGCTCTAGAGCACAACCAAATGACGATGCGTCAGATCTTCGAACGCTTGCAGCGGAGTTACGCCACCGACGTGCTTACAGCGGTTTCCTGACTGTGCAAACGCGGAGCCATGCGGACTGCACACGTGTGGCTCCTGCTACCTCTCTCTAAGCCGCGCTAATTAATGAAGGTGGCCTGCGGCCTACCTGATGATCGCTTTGTCCTGATTCGTTGTCGCTGCTGACAAACGCAAAGGATTTTCGCCCATCGCGGACCAGAGGGCTTGCTGAGGTCTCGGCGTTGGCGCTAGAGCCATTAGGTCATACAATAGTTTTTACGAAGGCGGTTGCATCGCACTGTTTTGATTGAGAAATTCGAGGCATCCCCGCCCTCCTTTCGGGCGCGCCAATTATTTTTTCAGTTATCTCAGCATGTCAGCAAATGTCGGCACCGTAGAGCCTGTTTGAGGACGCGAGCTTATGCTGGATTGTTGAGAGCGTTGGCGGCCATGAGGCAGGCGAGGCGGCCTGCGGCGACGTCGAGGCGCCCGGCGCGCTCGCGCAGAAATCCACCCCAGTGGCTCAGCCAGCCGATGGACCTGCACCGCGAAAGTGAAGAGCTCTTTTCCTGAATGAGGAGGGTTCCGATGGCAGACCGGAAGCAGACCTTTACCCCCGAGTTTCGCGCCGAGGCGGTGCGGTTGGCCCAGAGGAGTGGGCGGCCCCGCCGGGAGATCGCCGCCGATCTCGGCGTGGGGCTCTCGACGCTGCGCAACTGGATCGACGGCCGGCCTGAGCGGGAGATGGACCACCCGCCGGCCGACCGGCAGGAGGACATGGCCGCCGAGCTCAGGCGCCTGCGGCGTGAGAACGAGGCGTTGCGCCAGGAACGGGAGATCCTGAAGCGGGCCACGGCTTTTTTTGCTAAGGAGGGAAGTCGATGAGGTTCCGCCTCGTCGACGCGGCGAAGAAGGACTTCCCGGTCGCGCGCCTGTGCAAGGTCCTCGAGGTCAGTCCGAGCGGCTATTTCGCCTGGAAGAACCGCCCGGCCTCGACGCGCCAGCGCGAGGACCTCGTGCTGCTCGCCCATGTCCGCTCCGCCTTCACGCTCTCGCACGAGGCGTATGGCAGTCCCCGTATGACGCACGAGTTGCGCGAGAAGGGCTTGGCGGCAGGCCGGCGGCGCGTGGCCCGGCTGATGCGGTAGAATGGGCTCAAGGCCCGCCAGCCGCGCCGCTTCCAGCGCACGACGGACAGCGGCCACGCCTTCCCGGTCGCGCCCAACCACCTCGATCAAAACTTCACGGCGGCAGGACCGGATCGGAAATGGGGCGCGGACATCTCCTACGTCTGGACGCGGGAGGGCTGGCTGTACCTGGCGGTGGTCCTCGACCTGTACTCTCGGCGGGTCGTGGGCTGGGCGGCGGGCGACCGGCTTCACAAGGAACTCGCGCTGACCGCGCTGCGACGCGCCCTCGTCGTCCGGCAGCCGCCGTCAGGTTTGATGCATCACTCCGACCGCGGCAGTCAGTATTGTACAAATGAGTACCAAGCGGAATTACGAAGAAATGGCATCGTGATCTCGATGTCCGGAAAGGGCAACTGCTATGACAACGCGATGGTCGAGACGTTCTTCAAGACGCTGAAGAGCGAACTGGTTTGGCGCACCGCGTTCCAGACACGATCCGAAGCCATCGACGCGCTGGCCCGTTACATCGATGACTTCTACAATCCCCGTCGCCGTCACTCGGCGCTTGGCTTCACCAGCCCCATCCTGTTCGAAAGGGGCATCGCCCACCAAACCGCTCTCCATTAAACCGGTGCAAGTCCAGCTTGCCCAACGCACCGCAGTATTGAAGCGCCACCCCGGCCGAGCGCGTGCCCTTCTTCGGCAGGGCCGTGTCGTCGATCACCAGGCAGGCATCGGATCCGCCTGGCGGGCCAGTTCCGTCCAGAGCGGCGCTTCATCCCAGGCGGGGCCGGCGATGAAGCGCTGCAACGGATCGTGGCCCGACAGCCCGAGGCGCGTCGCCTTCGTCAACAGGCCGCACAACTGACGGCTGGCTGATGACAGCCCTCAGAAATCGCGCTGGATGCGCGCCCTGACATGAATGGCGTCTTGGCTGGATCTGGTCGAAATCTGGTTCGAAACATTGTTCACGTAACTCATGTTCTGCAGCGGAAACTTGCTCGTATCGAGTATACGCCCGTTTTTCGGACCAAACACGGTATAAAGACCTTCAATGCCGATATCGAGGTCTTTGACCGGAGACCAGATCAGGCTCGTTCCGGCAATGAACTGGTAGGAATCTCGCAAGATCGCACTGGTTTGGTAGTATCGCGTCCCGACGGCACCCGGCCCTGTGCCCAGGAAGTCGGAGAACGCCCCCTGTGCCGCGCGAGACCCCTTTGCATAGGTCAACTCGCCATAGGACCCATAGAGGGCCGAACGCCACTCCGGCGTCCAGTAATGAAGGATCGATGCGACCGCCGTGAAGCTCGTCGATGATTCGAGCTTGCTGGTGAAGGGATTCAAGACGGCATCGTTGAACGTCAGATTGAACGCCGATCCCTGCACCGCGATGGGGGTGCTTGAATAAGAGCCCGAGAAATTTGAGTAGCCAGAATACAGTTGCGCGCCATCGGCGTATCCAACCTGAAGGTAAAAGGCATCGCCGACAGCAGCGAAAGGAAGATTAACCTTCACGCCGCCCTGGACCGCCCAACCATAGATGCTCCGCGGGGCTGTGACGGCCCGGATATTGGTCGCACTCACGGCCGTGCCGAGATTGGTGCCCGCGAAATTCGTCAAACTCGGTCCGCCCGTGTTCACCTCGTGAACGGCACCGGAGAGTTGGACCGACCCCCAGGTAGAGTCGTAGCGCAAGGTCCCGACGAAATCGGGCATCCGGTTGCGTTGGACGACATCGACAAAGCCAGCGCCGGAAGGATCGCCATTCGTAGTGTAGCCAGCAAAGACCGGAGTCAGGACGACTTGGCTGCCCGAGGATGCCGTGACGATGCCCTGCGCGGCATAGACCGGTGTACGGCGGAACGTGGGATCCTCCAGGGATAGCGTCGTCGAGAAGCCATTGCCGAGGGATGCCGTGTAGGCGAGCAGATTCGTTGAACCCATGTCGGATCCGGCGGTCGCACCGATCAGCTCGAAGTCATGGGCGTAAAAGTCGAAGAATGACGAAGCACGGCCGGCCGTGATGCCCGCGAACTGAATGAATGCCTTATCGGTCGCGATATAGTTTTGGAGTCGACCGACTCCATCGACGCCCGTGGCAGTAAAGGCGTTGCCGATGCGATTCGCCGTAGCCGAATGGAGTGCCCCTCCCGTACGACTGGCGGCCTCGAGGCGCAGGAATGCGCGCAGGACGCCGTAATCGGTCTGCGTTCTCGCATCGATATTGATGCGGAGAAGACTACGATAGGAACTATAATCGCCGACACCTCCTGATCTGCTATAGGAACTTTGGGTTGCATACTCAAATCGCGCCCGCCCCGACAGGCGGATGCAGGTTTCGGTACCGGGGATGTAAAAAAAACCCGCTCCATACGCATTGCAGACACGAACATATTCCACAGGCTTTGTGGACTTCATCTGAAAATCTGCAGCATTGGCTCCCGACATCCAAGCAAATCCGGCCACCGATGCGAGAATAGAAAGCTTCATATAGGTCATTGGTGCCCCCGATGCTTCAGTTGACCGCCGTAATCATGCCTGCTCGTGCAGCAGAACTACTTATTTTATTCAAGTAAAAATACGTATATACGGACCAAGATTGATCGGTTTTGCGAAGCAACCTCTCCGTAAAAATACTATCCTGTGCTCGCCATCTTCTCTCGTCACAGAAAGGGACGATCATCGCCTACGCTCGACGCGGGCGGGACAGTCTTCCGCTGCTGACCGCTCGGCGCTCTTTTCAAACGTTTGTTTAACATCTAGGTCCGTCATATCACAAGCCGCCGAACCATTTATATTTGAATTTTTTGCTTTAAGCACAAGTTATATGCTCTAATGATCTGTTTTTAGGTAGCTATAACTGTTTAGTTGAGAAACGCGCGCCGCCACAGCGTCTTGCCGAATAGGTATCCTGAGGCCGGCATTGATAGATTTTTAAACATGTGTTTTACAAGTCGGTTTAAAGGAAGCCCGAGTCAGAGCGCCTCACAGAACCGTTTGATCTGGTCGAGGGTGATGAGGCTGGCCGTGAAGCGCGGGAAGGCCGCGTAGAGGTCTCCGCGTCGTTCGTAGCGGACTGGCAAACGACGGATCCGGTTGAAGCAGGCGTGGATGCGCTCCACGGCCCAACGGTGACGACCGAGCTTCGCGCAGCTCTCGATGGCGTTGCGTGCGATGCGCGTCGCAATCGCCCGCGCCGACCACTCCGAAAAGGCGGAATGGTATCGAGGGGGACTGCCATCATCACACCGTCGTCGTGCCGGTTGGCTCCGCTCAGGCGGAAGCCGCGCGTCGGTGACGAAACGGTGGCAGCTGCGGAGCGATCTCATCCCGGAGATCGCCGGGGAGAAGCGGCCTGGCCATGCCAAACCAACGCTAAAGAACCGTCGCGTACCTCGATCCGATCTCCGAGAACCGCAACCCGGTCGAGCGCCTCTGGGCCCGCCCCAAGGCGTGGCGCGCCATCGTCCCTCGCTGAGAGAAGGCCGCACTCAGCTTCTTGGGTGCCCGCTCTGCTTCGCCGCAGCCCTCGTGTGACTCACGTGACGACAGACCCTGGGAAACGGCCCGCATGATCAGGCCGGCCTCATAGTGCCGGCGATTGAACTTGGCCCGGCACGCCTGGCCCGGCACGCCGCTTGAGCTTGGCCACAATGGCGGACAGGATCATGGGCGGCTTCCGGTTCGGAAGGCGCCAGGCAGGGCATATGGTCAACGCAAGGTGAACACTGGCCCGATCGCGTTTGCGACGCGCCCGCCTTAGCGATTAGACACTTCGATGGGGGCGGATCGAAGGTGCGAGCTTGGCGAAGAAGGGGAGGACTTCAGCCCGGCGCAGTCGCCGACGCAGGAGGACCTCGCCTTGTGGATCGATGCCGTGGACCGGGAAGACGTTCTTCGCCAGATCGAGGCCGATGGTACGAACCTGTGCCATGAACACCTCCTGTCGATGAGATCCAACAACCTCATCGCGGCACAGCGATATCGTGGCGGGGGCCATCCACACCATCAGGCCCGGAGCGACCCGCCATCAAGATGTTCCAAAAGCAAAAAATACACGCATCGATGTCATGTTTCTGAATATTAGATACTCTTACAAAGCGATTTTTTCAACAAACAGACGCGACGATTAAGTTCACAGCCTGAAACCGTGCACTCCATCTCGCCGGAAGGACCAGAGCCTTTGTCGACCGCCATGACTTCGACCGCATCCTCGGCCGATGCAAGACGCCGTATACTCGATGCAGCGATTCAGCTTGTGTCTCTGAAGGGCCTGTCGGCGATTACCGTGCGGGATGTAACCGCCGCGACTGGCGTGAATGTCGCGGCGGTAAGCTACTACTTCGGATCTAAGGAAGGGCTGCTTCAGGAAGTCATGCTGGAGGTGTTCAATCCCGTGCGCACGGCCCGATCAGACGCCTTGTCGCTGGTTCTGGACCGCTGTGCGCCCGAGCCGCCGACGCTGGACGCGATTCTGGCCGCGCTGATCCAGCCTCTCGTGGAAGCACCGCGCGGGCCGGACGGCGGCCGCACGGTGATCCGCATGATGCAGCATCTCAAGGCGACGCCGACCCACCCGATCTCCGTCTTCGTTTCGCTCCACTTCGATTATGGGGCCCAGAGCTTCATAGATGCCCTGGCGCGAGCGATGCCGGGCTTGGCACGCTCGGAGTTGATCTGGCGTTACGAGTTTGCGCGGGGTGCCGCCATTCATATGCTCGCGCTCTGCGACCCGCTGTCTACAAAGCTCGACATCATATCCGGCGGCAAACGGGAAGTTGACGTGGATGACAACACGCTGATCTTACAGGAAATTGTGCAGTGTGCGTTACGGGGCATTGGTGCGCCGACAGCTTGGAAAGGCATTGAGCCTACGGCATCGACAGCGAAAGCAAGCACGTCTCCTCGACGCCGGCAGCGTACAGGCCGGTAGGCGGGACCGTTATCGGTCGAAGACCGCAGCCGTTTCCGCCATCATGTCGGCCGGCGATCGTGTGGGATGTGTAGACGGTTCGGCTGGGCTCAGGCGGATCTCGGGTGACGGGTCCGAGCGGGACGCCGGCTCGTACCGACTGGCGGGCGGCATCCGAGGGCCGGATACCGGCGCAGCGGGTCATGGAAGCCCTCGATGTCGCCGAAGCAGGCCGGTCGCCGAAGCAGGCCGTCCGAGCCCTAACCTGTGAGCGGAAGCGATGGCGGCCGAGCAACGCGCATTCGGGATCGGGATGACGCTTTCGGTCATGGCGCTGCGGTCGGCATCGCCGACCGCCCCCGTCGAGAGCGCCGGCCGGCGCGGACCAACGCGACCATCTTTCGACGGACCCGGCTTGGCAGGTGCCGCTCTCGGGCGTCGGACGAACACCTGACGCGAAAGCCGTCTCGGTGTCCATCGAACCGATACGTTCCCGCGGCGCCACGCCTGTCTCGGCCTGCGCGACGCCCTCGGTGTCCGCATCGACTGGAAGGACCGGCTCGGGCTCGTCCCGACCATCCCGGCCTCGACGCTTCGGTCTTGAGCGAGTTCCAATCCCGCCTCGATCCCGGCTCTCATCTGGCCGGGTCCGAAACCCTCGTCGGGTCAGCCCGATCATAGCTTGCTCGTCAGCTCGGGCAGGATGGCAAAGAGATCGCCGACGAGTCCGTAGTCGGCGACCTGGAGGATCGGGGCGTCGCCGTCCTTGTTGATGGCGACGATCACCTTTGAATCCTTCATGCCCGCCAGGTGCTGGATCGCCCCGGAAATGCCCACGGCGACGTAGAGGTCGGGCGCCACCACCTTGCCGGTCTGGCCGACCTGCCAATCGTTCGGCGCGTAGCCCGCGTCCACCGCCGCGCGTGAGGCGCCGACCGCCGCGCCCAGCTTGTCGGCGAGCGGCAGCAGCACCGCCTCGAACTTTTCCTTCGAGCCCAGCGCCCGGCCGCCGGAGACGACGATCCTGGCGCCCGAGAGATCGGGCCGCTCGGACTGGGCCACCTCCTGGCCGGCAAAGCGCGACAGACCGAGATCGCCTGCGCCCGCCGTCACCGGCTCGACCGGGGCCGATCCGTCCTCGGCAGCTGCGGCGAAGGCGGTGGTGCGGATCGTCAGCACCTTGACCTTGTCGGTAGAGCGCACGGTCTGCACGGCATTGCCGGCATAGATCGGTCGCTCGAACGTGTCGGGCGATACCACGGCCGTGACGTCGGAGACCTGCATCACGTCGAGAAGCGCGGCGACGCGCGGCAGGAGGTTCTTGATCATCGCCGTCGAGGGTCCCACGATCGCCTCGTACTCGCCGGCGAGCGACACGATGAGCGCGGCAGTCGGCTCGGCGAGGCGATGGGCGAGTTCGGGCGACTGGGCGAGGCGGACCTTCGCGACGCCGGCGAGCCCGGCAGCGGCCTCGGCCACGGCGCCCGCCGCCTCGCCGGCGACGAGGACGTGCACCTCGCCGCCGAGCGCGCGGGCGGCGGTGAGCGCCTTGGCGGTCTCGCCCGAGAGCGTGGTGTTGTCGTGATCTGCGATCAGGAGCGTCGTCATGCTGGTCGTCCTCGCGAAGAAGAGGTCAAAGGCGGCGCGCCCGATGCGCCCGCGGCGGGCAAGGCCCTCAGACGAGGCCGGCGCCTTTCAGCGCCGAGACGAGCTCGTCCACCGATCCGACGCGGATGCCGGGCTCGCGGCCCTTCGGCTCGGCGGTCTTCAGCACCTCGATGCGCGGGCTGGTATCGACATGGAAATCGGCGGCGGTCTTCTCGTCGAGCGGCTTCTTCTTGGCCTTCATGATGTTGGGTAGCGAGGCGTAGCGCGGCTCGTTGAGGCGCAGGTCCGTGGTGATGATCGCCGGGAGCTTCAGGTCCACCGTCTGAAGGCCGCCGTCGACCTCGCGGCTCACGCTCGCCCGCCCCTCGCCGAGCTCCAGCTTCGAGGCGAAGGTGCCCTGGCTCCAGCCGAGCAGCCCCGCCAGCATCTGCCCGGTCTGGTTGGCGTCGTCGTCGATCGCCTGCTTGCCGAGGATGACGAGGTCGGGCGCCTCGGCCTCCACCACGCCCTTCAGGATCTTGGCCACCGCGAGCGGCTCCACCACGCTCTCGACCTTCACCAGGATGCCGCGGTCGGCGCCCATCGCCAGCGCCGTGCGGAGCGTGTCGGCGGCCTGCGCGGGACCGATCGATATGGCCACGATCTCGCTCGCGCAGCCCTTCTCCTTCAGACGGATCGCCTCTTCCACGGCGATCTCGTCGAACGGATTCATGCTCATCTTGACGTTGGCGAGATCAATGCCGGTTCCGTCGGGCTTCACCCGGATCTTCACGTTGTAGTCAACAACCCGCTTCACGCAGACCAGGATCTTCATGCCGGACGGCCTTTCGGTTGAGTGTCGATTGTCGGAGGGAACGGCCGGATCAGCGCCCTTCGTCGGCCCCTGGACGACGATCGTCCTGCCCGAGAGCGGGCGAGGCGCGCTCGGTGACGAGAGGGCTGCGTGAGAAGGCGATGGGGGTACGAAGGCCGGGAACGCCCTCGGGCGCGATGAGAAGACCGCGATGCGCGATCTGCGGATGAGCGATCGCGCCAGCCACGTCGTTGATCGGCCCTCCGGGTACGCCGGACGCCTGCATGGCCGTGATCAGCGCGTCGCGCGTCATGAGCGCGGTACGTTCGGCCAAGAGGGTACAGAGGGACACGCGGTTTTCCACGCGGGCCGGGTTGGTGGCGTAGCGCGGGTCCGCCCCGAGCCCGCCGAGGTCGAGAAGAGCGGCAAAGGCGGCGAACTGTCGGTCGTTGCCGCAGGCGACGATGACGTGGCCATCGGCTGCCTTGAAGACTTGGTAGGGCACGATGTTGGGATGGGCGTTGCCCATGCGCCGGGGCGGGGTGCCGCCTGCCAGATAATTCGTCGCCTGATTGGCGAGCGCGGCGACGCCACAATCCAGAAGCGACAGATCGACATGCTGGCCCCGACCGGAGCGCGCACGCTCGGCAAGCGCCGCCTGGATGCCGATCGTGCCGTATAGCCCGGTCAGAATGTCGATCCAGGCGACGCCGATTTTCTGTGGCTCTCCGTCCGGCTCGCCCGTCAGATCCATGATGCCGCAGAGACCCTGGATCAGGAAGTCGTAGCCCGGCAGCGGCGCGGAGGGCCCGTCCTGTCCGAAGCCGGTGATGGAACAATAGACAAGGCGCGGATTGAGCGCCGAGAGCGTCTCGTAGTCGAGCCCGTATTTCCTGAGGCCGCCGACCTTGAAGTTCTCGATCAGGACATCCGCCTCGCGCACGAGGTCCAGGAGCCGGGACAGGTCGGACGCCTGTTCGAAATCGCAGGTGATCGAGCGCTTGCCGCGATTGGTGGCGTGGAAATAGGCGGCCGTCCGGTCGTGCGTTCCGTCCGCCAGGTCGCGGTCCACGAAGGGCGGCCCCCAGCGGCGCGTATCGTCCCCGCCCGGCGCCTCGACCTTGACGACATCGGCGCCGAGGTCAGCCAGCGTCTGCCCGATCCACGGGCCGGCCAGGATCCGGGCGAGTTCCACCACCTTGAGACCCGCGAGCGGAGGCGGACTCGACTCCTGTGCAGGCTCCATCCTTGCCATCGCCCTAGAAGAAGGCCTGGAGGTCCGTCACGGCCCGGCCGAGGATCAGCGCGTGGACGTCGTGCGTGCCCTCGTAGGTGTTGACGGTCTCGAGATTGACCATGTGACGGATCACCTGGAACTCTTCCGAGATGCCGTTGCCGCCATGCATGTCGCGCGCACGACGGGCGATCTCCAGCGCCTTGCCGCAATTGTTGCGCTTGACGAGCGAGATCATTTCGGGCGCGGCATTCGCCTCGTCCATCAAGCGCCCGACCCGCAGGCTCGCCTGAAGGCCGAGGGTGATCTCGGTCATCATGTCGGCGAGGCGCAGCTGAAAGAGCTGGGTCTGTGCCAGAGGGCGGCCGAACTGCTGGCGGTCGAGCCCATATTGCCGCGCGGCGTGGAAGCAAAATTCCGCCGCCCCCAGAACCCCCCAGGAAATCCCGTAGCGCGCGCGGTTGAGGCAGCCGAACGGGCCCTTCAACCCTTCCACATCCGGCAGCAACGCGTCGTCGGACACCTCGACATCGTCCATGATGATCTCGCCGGTGATCGAGGTGCGTAGCGAAAGCTTGCCGCCGATCTTGGGCGCAGTGAGTCCCGTCAGGCCCTTGTCAAGAACGAAGCCGCGAATCTTACCGCCATGCGCCTCGGACTTCGCCCAGACCACGAAGACATCGGCGATCGGTGAATTGGAAATCCAAGTCTTGGCGCCGTTCAGGACATAGCCGCCCTGCGTCCTGCGGGCGATGGTGCGCATGCCCGCCGGATCGGAGCCGGCATCGGGCTCGGTCAGGCCGAAGCAGCCGATCCATTCGCCGCTGGAGAGCCTCGGCAGGTATTTGCGGCGCTGCGCCTCCGACCCATAGGCGTAGATCGGATACATGACGAGGGAGGACTGAACAGACATCATCGAGCGATAGCCCGAATCCACCCGCTCCACCTCGCGTGCGATCAGCCCGTAGGCGACGTAGGACGCACCGAGACCGCCATATTCCTGGGGGATGGTGGCGCCCAGCAGACCCATCTCGCCCATCTCGCGGAAGATGGCAGGATCGGTCGTCTCCTCGCGATAGGCCTCGATGACGCGCGGCCGCAGCTTTTCCTGCGCGAAAGCACGAGCCGCGTCGCGCAGCATGCGCTCCTCGTCGGTCAGTTGCTCGTCCAGCCGGAACGGATCGTCCCACGAGAACCGGCCGAGACCGGGCGCGTCCTTGGGCTTGAGCGACATGGTGGGATTTCCTCGACGGACCGCGCCGAAGCGCGACGATGGGCGCGACCCTAGATCCCCCGCCCGGTGCACTCCAATGAGTTCGACTGGTGAATCCATGAGGCGAAGGAATGGGCGACCGTCGGCCCTCGGCTTGTTCGCGCAGCCTACCTTCATCAAGATGCGAGCGAGCAGGACGCCCTCATGAGACGATCGTTCACGCCGACCCTGTCGGAACTGCAAGCTTTCGGCGCCTGCGCGAACAGCGGCTCGGTCACCGCGGGGGCGCTCCAGCTGGGGCTGACGCAAAGCGCCGTCAGCCGCTCGCTCGCCTCGCTGGAGGCGCGGCTCGGTGTCGAACTCTTTCATCGCGTGCGCGGGCGGCTGGTGATCTCGGATGCGGGCCGGGCCATGCTGCGCGACACGGAGCGCATCCTCACGGACCTCAATGCCAGCGCCCTGACGGTGATGTCCTTCGGCGACAAGATGCGCGTGCTGCGTCTCGCCGTGCTGCCGACCTTCGGCACAAGCTGGCTCATCCCGCGCCTCGCCGGGTTTCATCGCCTGTCGCCCGGCCTCTCCATCGACCTGGCCGCGCGCCTCGCACCCGTGGATTTCGAACGCGAACCGTTCGACGCCGCGATCCAGCGAACCGAACTGGCGGGGCCGGGAACGGATGTCGTTCCCCTGGCGGAGGAAACGCTCATTGCGGTCGCGCTCCCGTCCTTGCTGCCCGAGGACGGCGAGTCCCCCCTGAGCGACGCGGCGATCGCAGGGCTGCCGCTGCTTCAGCAATCGACCCGGCCCGAACTCTGGCTGGATTGGTTCACGGATGCCGGGCTCGATCCCATCGCCATCTTGCGCGGGGCACGCTTCGAACATTTCGGCATGGTGCTGGCGGCGGCGCGAGCCGGGCTCGGCGTCGCGCTGGTGCCGGACCTGCTGGCGGCGGACGATCTTGCGGAAGGCCGTCTGCGCAAGGTCTCCTCGCGCGTCCTGCCCGGTCGGTCGCGTTACGCCCTGATCTGCCCCGCTCGAAGTCGGGCGAACACGACGCTGAAGAGCTTTCGCGACTGGCTCGAGGCCGAGGCGGCGGTACGATAGCGGCTTCTCAGACCACCCCCGCCGCCTCGCGCCCGGCGATCCGGCCGAGCGTGACGGCGGTCAGGAGTCCGTTGCCGGAGAGATAACCGGACGCCTTGGAGCCCGAAACGCCGCATGCCGCGCCGCCCGCCGCGAAGAGATTGGGGACCGGCGCGCCGCCTCGCGTCACCACACGCGCCTTCTCATCCACCACGAGCCCGCCCTGCGTGTGAAACAGCGCGCCGGTGACGCGCACCGCCTTCAAGGGGGCCTTGAGGGGAGCCACGCCGGAAAAGTCGCGCCCGAACGGGTCGCTCGAACGGCTCGCCTTCATGGCCTCGACCTCGGCGGCCGTCGCGCTCAAGCGCTCCGCATCGACGCCGATGCGCTGGGCGAGCTCGGCGAAGGAGGCGGCTTCGACGACGGTGTTCAGGCTCTCGGCGCGCCGGAAATCCTCGAACTGGCGGCAGATCGCCGCGATACGCTCGTCGAACACGACAAAGGCCGTGGCCTCGGGTTGCCGAAGAACCTCCGCGGCCTGTTCGGAATAGCCCTTGGCTTCGTTCGAGAAGCGTTCGCCCGCCCGGTTCACCTGGAACCCACCCTCGGTGATCGCCGCCCAGGTGATGAGGATGCCGGCGGGATGGGCGACGGAACCATGCCCCTGATAGCCGGAGAGGTGGCGCAGACGCGCCCCGAGCGCCTCGCCCCACAGCACGGCCTCGCCTCGATTGCCTTCGTGGCCGAAGTAATGGGCCTGTGCCATCTCGGGAATGTCGCGCGTGACCAGCGCCTTGTTGCCGCCATAGCCGTTGCAGGCCAGCACCAGCGCCCTGGCCCCCAAAGTCTCGCGCGTTCCGTCCGGCCGCGCCGATCGGAGGCCCGTCATCCGCCCCGAATAGTCGCGAAACAGCGTCTCCACCGTGGAATCGCACAGGATGTCGCATCCGGCCCCCTCGGCGGCCTCGCGCAGGGCGTCCACGAGTTCCTGGCCCGAGCGCAAGGGCAGGCCATGCATCCGCCGGCGGGAATGGCCCGGATAGGAGAAGTCCGGAATGACCGAGAAGGGCAGGCCGTAGCGATCGGCGAGCCATTCCACCGTCGGCCCCGCCGTCTCCGAGACGAGACGGACCAACGCTTCGTCCGGCTCACCCTCGGCCTTGCGCATGATGTCCTCGGCAAAGCGGGGGGCGTCGTCCTCGATCCCCCCTTCGCGCTGCCAACGCGTTCCCGCCGCCGGGATGAGGCCGGCGGACAAGGCCGTCGAGCCGGCGGGGACGGCGTCCCGCTCCAAGATCACGACACTGCCCGCACCCGCCTCGCGGGCGCTCAGGCCCGCGATCAGACCGGCCGCCCCGGCGCCGACGACGACCACATCCACCTCGACCTCGAAGGATGCCGCGTTCCGACTTTCGATGGATGCCATTTGCCTGAACCTTCGCCTTGTCGGCCGCCCCTTGCGCCTGTCTTAAAAACAAGCCTATCCTGTCCTAAAAATAAGACAAGCCAACAAGGGCCGTCAGCGGCGACGGCAGAAGGCGTGAGGATGACGAGCGCAAACGAGGACCCGGTATCGCGAGATGCGCAACGGCCAGGTGCGCCGCGCACGCTTCTCGACAAGCTGTGGGACATGCATGTCGTGACCCGGCGCGAGGACGGCGTCGACCTCCTGTGGATCGACCGCCACCTCCTGCACGAGGGCTCCTTCCACGCCTTCGACAAATTGGCGGCGCGCGGGGCGCAGGTGTCGCGGCCGGACCTCACGTTTGCGGTGACGGACCATTACATCCCCACCCGCTCCGATTCGCCCGGCGCCCGCGATCCGGCGGTGGCCGACATCATACGAAAGCTCGCGGACAACACGCGGCGCAGCGGCATCCGCCTGTTCGGCCCCGGCGACTGGCGCCAGGGCATCGTCCACGTCACGGCGCCCGAACAGGGGCTGACGCTGCCCGGCCTGACCATGGTCTGCGGCGATTCCCACACCGCCACGCATGGTGCGCTGGGCGCCCTCGCCTTCGGAATCGGCGCGTCCGAGGTCGCCCATGTCCTGATGACTCAGACTCTTTGGCAGCGGCGGCCGAAGCGCATGCGGATCGACGTAAGCGGGCGGCTGGGCGAGGGGGTCACGGCCAAGGACCTCGCGCTTTCGATCATCGCGCGCATCGGCGCGGACGGTGCGGCGGGCCACGCGGTGGAATATGCCGGCGAGGCCGTGCGCACGCTCTCGGTGGAGGGACGCCTGACTCTGTGCAACTTGTCCATCGAGGCGGGCGGGCGCAGCGGAATGGTGGCGCCGGACGAGACCACGATCGCCTTCCTGCGCGGGCGCCCGTTCGCCCCGCAAGGGGAGGCCTTCGAGCGAGCGGCGGAGATCTGGATGAGGCTTGCCTCCGATCCGGGCGCCGCCTTCGATCGGGAGGTGACGATCGAGGGGCGCGACATCGCGCCGAGCGTCACATGGGGCATCAGCCCCGAAGACACGCTGCCCATCGACGCGGCGGTGCCCGATCCCGCGCGGGCCGCGGACGAAGGACGGGCTGCCCACATCCGCGCGGCGCTGGACTATATGGGCCTCGTCGCCGGGCGCCCCCTGGAAGAGATCGCGATCGACCGGGTCTTCATCGGCTCCTGTACCAACAGCCGGGTGGAGGATCTGCGCGCCGCAGCCGCCGTCCTTTCGGGCCGCAGCGCCAAGGTTCCGGGTCTCGTCTCGCCCGGCTCGGCCGAGGTCAAGCGGCAATGCGAGGCGGAGGGTCTCGATCGCATCTTCATCGAGGCGGGGCTCGAATGGGTCGGCGCGGGATGCTCCATGTGCGTGGGCATGAATGGCGACATCGTCCCGCCCGGCGAGCGCTGTGCCTCCACCACCAACCGCAATTTCAAGGGCCGTCAGGGCCCTGGCGCGCGCACGCATCTGATGTCGCCAGCCATGGTCGCGGCCGCGGCCGTCACCGGCCGTCTGACCGATGTGCGGCGTCTGTCGCAGGCAGGCCGAGCATGACCCCTTTCAACCGGCTCCGCGCCATCGCCTGCCCCTTGCCCTATTCGAGCATCGACACCGATCAGCTCATTCCGGCGCGCTTCATGAAGCGTTCGCGCGCGGAGGGCTACGGCGACTTTCTCCTCCGCGACCTGAGATTCGATGAGGCGGGCGCCCTCGTCGCCGACTTCCCCTTGAATGCGCCGAACGCCAGGAATGCCGAAATCCTCGTGACGCGCCGTAACTTCGGCGCCGGCTCCTCGCGCGAGGCGGCTGTCTATGCGCTGGTCGACTACGGCATCCGTTGCGTGATCGCACCGAGCTTCGGCGACATCTTCGCCAGCAACGCCGTCAATAATGGCCTGCTGCCCGCGCGCGTCACGGAAGCGGAGGCCGAAGCGCTGATCGAGACACTGACGGTGGGCGGACGCGACCTCGTCGTGGATCTCGCGGCACGCCGCATCGAGGCGGCCGGACAGGCGATCGACTTCGCCGTCGAGCCGGTCTGGCGCACCAAGCTTCTCAACGGCTGGGACGACCTCGACCTGACGGCAAGCTACGGCGAGGCGATCGCGGCCTTCGCTGTGCAGGACCGCGTCCTGCGCCCATGGGCGGCGCCATCCACAATTCCGGACGATTTCTAGACCGGACAGAAGATGTCCGATTGACAGGACAGGTTTGGGATGAAACTTTGATCTCGAACCGGCGGAGATCAGCATGACGGCTCGCCCAGCCCCCCATTCCAGCGAACCGCGCAAGTCGCAGGTCGCCTTCCTGCATCTGCGGGACCGCATCCTGTCCGGCGACTATTCGGCGGGCATGCGCATGGCGAGCGAGCCCGACCTCGCCGCCAGCCTCGGCGTGTCGCGCGCCACGATCCGCAGCGCGCTCGACATGCTGGCCAAGGACGGGCTGGTCGAGCGTCGACCGGGCTCGGGAACCTTCGTGCGCCTCGTGGCCGGTCAGAACGCGATCGTGGCCGACTTCTCCAACGTCTTCACTCACCTGGTCGAGATGGGACGGCGGACGGACGTGAAGCTTCTCGCCTTCCATTACACATCGCCGACGCCAGCCGTGGCCGAGGCGCTCGGGCTCCGGCGCGGCGAGCGGGTGCAGCGCACGGTGCGTGTGCGCATCGCGGACGGTAAGCCCTTCTCCTACCTCGTGACCTACGTGCCCGAGCGGATCGGGGTCTCCTATTCGGAGGCGGACCTGCGCTCGACGCCGCTCCTGGAACTGCTGGAGCGATCGGGCGCGCGCGTCGTCAGCGGTCGGCAGACGGTGGGCGCGGCCCTGGCCGGCCCCGAGATCGCGGCCGAGCTCGGCATCGAGACGGGTTCGGCGCTCCTTTCCATCACGCGTATCGTCGAGGACGACCAGGGTCGAGGCGTCGAGTATCTCTACGGCCTCTACCGGCCGGACCTCTACGTCCTCCAGCTCGATCTGGAGCGCACTCGCGAGGGCGACGCCATGCGCTGGCAGGCGAAGTCTCCCACCCTTTCGCGCGAGGGAGGCCCTGCGCGAGACGCCTCGGACCCGCCCCTCAAGCCCCGGAAGATCACGCGATGACGACGTATACGCCCAGGATCAGCCGCCGTGCCGTCGTCGCAGGCGGAGCCGCCCTGGTCGGTGGTCTCGCGATGCCGGGCCTTGTGCGGGCGGCGGCCGAGAGCATCAAGATCGGTGTTCTCCAACCCGTCACCGGCAATCTCGCGATGGACGGCGCCTACGGCAAGCTGGGCGCGGAACTCGCGATCGCCGCGATCAATGCCTCGGGTGGCATCAAGGCGCTGGGCGGGCGGCCCCTCGAAATGGTGTTCGGCGATGCCCGCTCCAGCCCGGAGGCCGGGTCGCAGGAAGTGGAGCGCATGCAGTCCGCCGGGGTCGCGGCCGTGGTCGGCGGCTTCGCCAGCCCGATCTGCCTCACGGCCAGCCAAGCGGCGGCGCGGTACAACCTGCCGTACCTCGTCGATGTCGGCGTATCGGATCAGATCGTCGCGCGGGGGCTCACAAACACCTTCCGCTTCTCGCCGGGCTTCGGCATCTGCACGAAGGCCGCGATCGACAATCTCGTGCGCATCAACAAGGACGCCGGCAACCCGGCGCGAACAATCGTGCTCGTCCACGAGGACGGCCTCTTCGGTTCCGGGCTCGCCAAGCTCATGGCGACGGAGCTCCCCAAGCACGGGTTCGAGATCCTCGACACGATCGCCCATCCGACGCCCGCCCGCGACATGTCGAACGTCGCCCTGCGCATCCGTTCGCTCAAGCCGGATCTCCTCATTCCCTCATCCTATTACGGGGAGACGGTGCTGCTCATGCGCACGCTCCAGCAGCAGCGGGTGCGCACCAAGGGCGTCTACGCCGTCCTCAACGGCGCCGCCTCCAACATCCGCTTCGTCAAGGAGTTCGCCGAGGCGGCCGAGAACGTGATGGACTGCAACCATTGGTGCGATCCGCGCCAGGAAGCGGCACGCGCCCTCATGAAGCAGGTCGCCGAAGCCGGCCGGCCATGGAACTACAATATCGCGTTGAATTACTCAGCGATGCAGTTCCTGGCGGACGGACTCGAGCACGCAGCGTCCCTGGAGCCAGGCGCCGTCAACACGGCGCTCGCCGCTTCCACCTTCGCGTCTCCGATCATGCCCTATGGCCCGACGCGCATGGAGAACGGCCAGAACACGGGCGCGGCTCCGGTCAACACGCAGGTCCAGAAGGGCGAGATCAAGGTCATCTTCCCCCAGGAATTCTCCGACGCGAAGCCCGTCTTCCCGGTTCCCTAAGCCTCCGCCGCCGGTCCTTCGGGGCCGGCTTCCCGAACCGGCCGAGGATCTGACATGTATTCCCCAGACATCATCGTCGAAGCCGTCATCAACGGGCTTCTGAACGGCGCGATCTATGCGCTGATCGCGCTGGGCCTGACGTTGGTCTACGGCGTTCTGCACATCATCAACTTCGCCCACGGTGCCCTTCTGGCGGCAGCGATGTTCGCGGTCCTCATCCTGAACAGGACCACGGGCCTCGACCCCTACATGCTTGTCCTGGTGCTGACGCCCGCCTTCTACGGCGCTGGATACGCTCTTCAGCGCTTCATCATCGGGCCGTCGAGCCATGGGTCCGACGAGAACATCCTTCTCGTCACGCTGGGACTGTCCATCATCATCGAGAACCTTCTTCTGGCCGGCTTCGGCTCGGAGATGCGCTCGCTCAACACGGGTCATTCCTTCGACGTCTACGAGCTGGGCCCCTATCTCCTCTCGACCGCCAGGGTCTGGAGCGCGCTGGGTTCGCTGCTCACCGCCGCCGTCCTCTGGCTCATCCTGGCGCGCAGCGACACCGGCCGGGCGATCCGCGCCGTCGCCAAGGAGAAGGTCGGCGCAGCGCTCCAGGGCATCGATGTGAAGCACATCTACGCCGTCACCTTCGGGCTGGGCTGCGCGTGTCTCGCGATTGCCGCCTGCCTCCTTCTGCCGACCTTCTACGTGAACCCGCGCATCGGCAACACCTTCGTCCTGGTCGCCTTCACGATCGTGGTCCTGGGCGGCATGGGCTCGATCGTCGGGGCGCTGGTCGGCGGCCTCATCGTCGGCGTCGTGGAAAGCCTGAGCGGCCTGATCCTGGGCGAGAGCCTCGGTCAGATCGGCATCTTCCTGATCTTCATCCTCACGCTCCTGCTGCGTCCGGCGGGCCTGTTCGGAGCCCGCGCATGAAAGGCCGTCCCTTTCTCGCCCCCCTCGGGCTCGTCGCCCTCCTGGCTCTCGCGCCGATCGTCACGCAATCCAACGTCGTACTCAACTTTCTCATCGTGACGTTGATCATCTCGATCGTCGCGCAGGCCTGGAACCTTCTGGGCGGCTTCGGCGGGCAGTTCTCCTTCGGTCACGCCGCCTTCTTCGGGGCAGGGGCCTATGTCTCGGCCCTGTGTCAGATGCGGCTGGGGCTGGACGCGTGGAGCGGGCTGGCCGTCGCCGTCGCCGCCGGTGCGGCGCTCGCGTGGAGCATCGGTTTCCTGGCCTTCCGTGCCGGGCTGCGGGGCTCGTATTTCGCCCTCGTCACGCTGGCCTTCGCGGAGGTGTTCCGCGTCCTGACGAACGCGCTCGATGTCACGGGTGGCGCGGCCGGGCTGCTGCTGCCCCTGAAGATCGGGGCCGGCAACCTTCAGTTTTCCGACCGGACCGTCTTCTACTGGCTGGTCCTGCTCGTCGTGGCGGCCGGTCTCCTCGGCATGGCCGCGATCCGCCGCTCGCGCTTCGGCGCCCACCTGGTGGCCCTGCGCGAGAACGAGGAAGCGGCGAGCGCGCTCGGCGTCGACGTCCTGTCGGTCAAGCTCAAGGCGATGGCGCTGTCCGGGGGGCTCGCCGCGGCCGCCGGCGTCCTCTACCTCCAGAACTTCCTCTACATCGATGCGCAGGTCGCCTTCGGAAGCTGGATCTCGGTCGAGGCGCTGCTCGCCAGCATCGTCGGCGGCCTCGGCACGGTCCTGGGGCCCGTCCTGGGCGCCCTCGCTCTCCACGGCCTGGGCGAACTCGCCAAGGCGATGGTCGGCGGCGTGCCGGGCATCGACCTCGCCTTCTACGGCGCCGTCCTCCTCGTCGCGATCGCCTTCATGCCCGGCGGGCTCATCGGCCTCGCCAGGCGCCGGCACGTGCCCGGTCGCCAGCCCGGGCAGCTTTCCTCTCGAAAGGTGGTCTGATGCTGGAGGTTCGATCCGTCGGCAAGCGCTTCGGTGGCCTCCAGGCCATCAAGGACGCGAGCTTCACCGTCGAGACAGGCTCCATCACCGGCCTGATCGGACCGAACGGCGCGGGCAAGACCACGCTCTTCTCGATCGTCGCGGGCAGTTTCGGGCCGACCACGGGCCAAGTGTTCTTCGAGGGCAAGGACATCACCAACCGTCCCGCCCACGTCCTCGCCCGGCACGGGATCGGGCGCACCTTCCAGATCGTGAAACCCTTTGCAGGGCTGTCGATCATCGAGAACGTCACGGTCGGCGCCTTTCTGTGGCACCGCGATCGTACCGCGGCCGAGCATCTGGCGCGGGACGTCGCCGGGCGCGTCGGCCTGACGGGCGATCTCGACCGGCCGGCCTCGGACCTGACGGTCGCGGGCCGCAAGCGGCTGGAGGTTGCGAAGGCACTGGCGACGGAGCCGCGCCTCCTTCTGCTCGACGAGGTTCTGGCCGGGCTCAACCCGTCCGAGATCCGCGACATCATCCCGGTCATCCGCTCGCTCCGCGACGCGGGCGTGACCATCCTCATGACCGAGCACGTCATGCAGGCCGTGGTGAGCCTGTGCGATCGCGTGCATGTCCTGGCGCAGGGACGGATCGTCTCGACCGGCACACCCGCGGAGGTCGTCGCCGACCCCGCGGTCATCGAGGCCTATCTCGGACCGGGGGCCGCCGCGCGCCTCGCTCCGACGCGGAGCCCCGCCCATGCTTGAGGTCCGCGGCCTGAAGGCCGGCTACGGCGGCACCGAAATCCTGCGTGGCGTCGATCTCGACGTGCGCGACGGCGAGATCGTCACCGTGCTCGGCTCCAACGGCGTCGGCAAGACGACGCTGAACATGGTCCTGTCGGGGCTGACGCCAGCGCGCGGCGGCGACGTCCGCTTCTACGGGGAGACCATCACCAACTGCCGTCCCTGCCAGATCGTGGCGGCCGGACTGATCCAGGTGCCCGAGGGCCGTCGCGTCTTTCCCAACCTGCGGGTGCGCGAGAATCTCGAACTCGGCTCTTACGGACGCGGGAAGCGCAACCGCGCGGCCAATCTGGCGCGCGTCTTCGAGACATTCCCCCGGCTGAAGGAGCGCGAGAGCCAGATTGCCGGCACCCTGTCGGGCGGCGAGCAGCAGATGCTGGCCATTGGCCGCGGCCTGATGGCTGAACCGCGCCTTCTCATTCTCGACGAACCCTCGCTCGGCCTGTCGCCCCTTCTGGTGGAGGAAATGTTCGACCTCATCCGCCGCCTGAACGCGCAGGGGCTCGCCATCATGTTGGTGGAGCAGAACGTCGTGCAGTCGCTGGAGATCGCCGGACGGGCCTACGTGATCGAGAACGGCGAGGTCGCGATCTCGGGCTGCGCAGCCTCCGTCGCCGAAAACCCCGAACTTCGAAAAACCTATCTCGGGCTCTGAACACGCCCAGCCGATTACGAGGAAAGTCCTGATGTCGTTGAAACATCGCCTCCGCGAGGAGGGCGTCGTCGTCGCGCCCGGCGTCTATGACGCGATGAGCGCCCTCCTGGCCGCCAGGGCCGGCTTCCCCACACTCTACGTTTCGGGTGCGGGCGTCGCCTACACCAGGCTCGGGCGTCCCGACATCGGCCTCGTCTCCATGACGGAGATGGCCGAAACCGTCGCGCTGATCCGTGACCGCGTGGATGCCACGCTGATCGTCGATGCCGACAACGGCCACGGCAACGCGCTCAACGTGCAGCGCACGCTGCGCCTCTTCGAGCGGGCCGGCGCCAATGCCCTGCAACTGGAGGACCAGAGCCTGCCCAAGCGCTGCGGGCATCTGGCGGGCAAGTCCCTGATCTCGGCACAGGAGATGGTCGGCAAGGTGAAGGCGGCCATTGATGCGCGCGCCAGCGAAGAGACGCTGCTGATCGTGCGCACCGACGCCATCGCGGTCGAGGGTTTCGAGGCGGCGCTGGATCGCGCCCACCTCTACGAGGAGGCGGGGGCGGACGTCCTCTTCATCGAGGCTCCGCGCGACCGCGAGGAGTTGGCGAAGGTCGGCGCGGCCTTCGCCGGCCGGATCCCGCTTCTGGCCAACATGGTGGAGGGCGGCACGACGCCCCTTCATTCGGCCGACGACCTCGGCGCGCTCGGTTTCAAAATCGTCATCTTTCCCGGCGGCATCGTGCGCGCCGTGGCTCGCTCGGCGGAGGACTACTACGCCTCGCTCGCCCAGCATCGGACGAACCGGCCCTTCGCCGGTCGCATGAAGGATTTCGACGGGCTGAACGCGAGCATCGGGACGCCCGAGCTTCTGGCGCTCGGAGAGACCTATTCCGGCGAGGCCTCGCGCAAAACGGGAGAAGCGGCATGAGTGCGATCGACCCGGTGACCCTTGCCGTCCTCAAGGGACGGCTCGAACAGATCGCCGACGAGATGGACGCGACCCTCTGCCGCTCGGCCTTCAACCCGATCATCGCCGAGGCGCGCGACGCCTGCCACGGGCTCTACCATGCCACGACCGGCGACACCCTGGTGCAGGGCACGACGGGCCTGCCGATCTTCGTGGGCGCCATGTCCTTCGCCGTGCGCGCGGTCATCGACAAGGTCGAGCGCGAGGGCGGGCTGGAGCCGGGCGACACGTTCCTCTTCAACGATCCCTATTGCGGCGGCACCCACCTCAACGACTTCCGCCTCGTGCGGCCCGTGTTCCGTGACGGCGCGCTGTTCTGCTGGCTCGCCTCGGTCGGCCACTGGCTCGACATCGGCGGCAATGTCGCGGGCGGCTACAACCCGAAGGCCACCGAGAGCTTCCAGGAGGGCGTGCGCTTCCCGCCCGTGAAGCTGATCGCGGCGGGGCGCTTGAGTGGCGACGTCATCGCCATCCTGGAGGCCAATTCGCGCGTGCCGCGCTCCAACTGGGGCGATCTCAACGGCCAGCTCAACGCGCTGGATCTGGGCGAAGGGCGCCTGTTCGCCCTGCTCGACCAGTACGGCACGGCCGTGATCCGCAGCGCCTTCGACATCTTCTCCGACCGCGCCGAGACCATGATGCGCTCGGCCATCGCCACGCTCCGGCCCGGCCGTTATGCCTTCGAGGACGTGCTGGACAATGACGGCATCATCGACGAGCCGCTGACCATCGCCCTCGACCTGACGGTGGAGGACGGCACCATGGTGCTCGACTTCTCCCGCTCCTCGGCGCCCGTGCTCGGACCCATCAACATTTCCTACGCGACCTCGGTCGCCGCTTGCTACGTCGCGCTCAAGCACGTCTTCGTCGAAGTTCCGGCCAATGCCGGCTGCCTCAGGCCGATCCGCTTCGTCATTCCTGAGACGACGCTGCTCGCGGCCAAGGCCCCGAAGCCGATGGCGGGTTACACCGAGACCATCCTGCGCCTCATCGGCGTGATCCTGGGGGCGCTGGCACAGGCCGACCCGGCCCGCGCCACCGCCGCGCCGTTCGGCACCATCAACGCCCTGTCGATGTCCGGATTTCGCGGGGACGGCAGCCGCTGGGTGATGTTCTCGTTCTTCGGCGGCGGCCTGGGCGGCAATCCGCAGTCGGACGGGCTGAACCACGCCAACAGCCCGATCTCCACGGCGACCATTCCGCCCGCCGAGATCATGGAGGCGGCCTATCCCGTGATGTTCACCCAGTGGGCGCTGCGGCCGGATTCGGCCGGTGCCGGGGAGCACCGTGGCGGGGTCGGCGCCGTCTACGAAATCGAGCTCCTGGAGGCGGCGGACGTGGCGCTCCTCGGCGAGCGCGGCAAGGTCGCGCCGTTCGGCGTCTCCGGGGGCGGACCGGCCGCGCTCAACCGCTTCGGCTGGACGGGCGGCGGCGGCGGCGGCACGCCTCCCATGGTCTCCAAGATCACGGACCTGAAAGTCGGTCGGGGCGAGCGCATCCGGCTGGAGACGCCGGGCGGCGGCGGCTGGGGCGATCCGCTCTCGCGCGATCCGCAGGCGGTCGCCCGCGACGTGCGCCTCGGCTTCGTCAGCCGGCAGACGGCGCTCGGGACCTATGGCCTCGCCATCGGCGAGGACGGGACGTTCGAAGCCGCCCGAACGCGCGGCCCGCGCCAGGGAGAAGCTGCATGACCGCGCTCGGACGGATCGTCGGCGTCGATGTGGGTGGCACCTTCACCGACCTCTTCTACTACGACGAGGAGGCCCGCGCCTTCCGAACCGCCAAGGTTTCCTCGAACAGAGGCGACGAGGCCGTGGGCTTCCTTCAGGGGCTCCGGAGCTTCGGGGCGGTGGCCGGGCTGACCTCGGTCGTGCACGGCACGACGGTCGGCACCAACGCGCTCCTGGAGCGGAAGGGCGCCCGGGTCGGGCTCATCACCACGCGCGGCTTCCGCGACGTCCTGGAGATGCGTCGCCGCGACCGGCGCAACACCTGGGGCCTCTGGGGTGACTTCGTGCCCGTGGTGGAGCGCGACATGCGCCTGGAGGTCGATGAGCGGACGCTGGCCGACGGCACGATCCGCGAATCCGTCGACGAGGCGGAGGTCGAGGCCGTGGCGCGCCAGCTTCTGGCGCAAGGCGCCGAGGCCCTCGCGATCGTCTTCGTCAACGCCTATGCCAACCCGGCAAACGAGATGCGCGCCCTGAAGGCCGCGGCCCGGGTCTGGCCCAACGGCTCCCTCGTCGCCTCGACCCAGATCCTGCCGGAGATTCGCGAGTTCGAGCGTACCTCGACCACGGTCCTCAACGCCTATCTCCAGCCGGTGGTCGGCGGCTATCTCGGCAAGCTCGACGCGGCGCTGCGCGAAGACGGCTTCGAAGGCACGTTCCACATCGTGCAGTCCAACGGCGGCGCGATGTCGACCGACACGGCCCGCAGGCTGCCCGTGCGCACCGCCCTGTCCGGCCCCGCTGCCGGCGTCATCGCGGCGGCGGCCATCGCCGAAGCCGCCGGCTTCCCGAACATCATCACCGGCGATCTCGGCGGCACTTCCTTCGACGTCTCGCTGGTGGCCGACAGCAGGACCGCGCTGGCCGCCCAGACGACGATCGACTTCGGCCTGGTCATCCGCACGCCGATGATCGAGATCTCGACGATCGGCGCGGGCGGCGGCTCCATCGCCCATGTGGATGCCGGCGGCATGCTGCAGGTCGGCCCGGAAAGCGCCGGCTCGCGGCCCGGCCCGGTCTGCTACGGCGCGGGCAACGACCGGCCGACGCTGACCGACGCCAATGTCGTGCTCGGCCGCATCAACGCCGAGCGGCCGATCGGCTCCACGGGCCGCACGCTCGACGTCGAGGCCGCGCGCAGCGCCATCGAGCGCCATGTGGCCAGGCCGCTGGGCCTCGGCACGATGGAGGCGGCCGAGGCGATCGTCCGCATCGCCGACGCGCGCATGGCCGGGGCCATCCGCCTCGTCTCGATCGAACGCGGCCACGATCCAGCCGATTTCGCCGCCGTGCCCTTCGGCGGCGGCGGCGCGCTCCATGCCGGCGCCCTCGTCAAGGACGTTGGCCTCCGGGCCGCGCTCGTCCCGCGCTTCCCGGGCGTCACCTCGGCACTCGGCTGCGTCATCGCCGACGTTCGCCATGACCAGGTCCGGACCGTCAACCTCCTCCTGTCGGACCTCGACGCCGTGGCGCTGGTGACCCGGATGCGGGCGGAGGGCGAGGCGGCGCGTGCCGTCGTCTCCGCCTCCGGCCTCTTCATCGAACGGCTCGACGTCCTGTTCGAGCTGGACATGCACTATCTCGGCCAGACGCACACGATCGCGGTGCCGATCGCCGCCGAAGCCCTCGGTACGCTCACCGCCGAGGGCGTGGCGGCGGCCTTCCGCGAAGCCTATCGGCGCAGCTACAGCCGCCTTCTCGACGGGATCGACGCCAAGATCGTCAATCTGCGCACCAGCGCCGTCGGGCGGCGCCCGCGCTTCGAGCTATCGGCTCTGGCGCCCGGGGACGACGCCTCGCTGGAGGCGGCGCGCCGCCCCGCCCGGCCCGTCTGGTTCGACGGCGCCTGGCATGACACCGCGATCTACGACCGCCTGGCGATCCCGGTCGGCACGGTGATCGAGGGTCCGGCGATCCTGGAGCAGCCGGACGCGACCACGGTCGTCAATCCCGGCCTCTGCGCCCGCGTCGATGCGCTCGGCAATCTGGTCATCGCGGTCTGCGCATGAGCCTCTCCCTTCCCCCGATGGAGCGGCGGGCCTTCCTGCTCGTCGATCTCCAGAACGACTTCCTCCATCCTGACGGGGCCTATGCCAGGGGGGGCGCCCGGTCGGCGGACATCGCCGCGCTGCCGGCGCGTCTCGCCCCGCTCGCCCGAAGCTTTCGCGCGAAAGGCGGGCTCGTCGTCTCGACGCTCTTCACCCTCGTTCCGGGGCGCGGCGGCGACCCGATCGTCTCGCCGCATCTCCGGGCGCTTCGGCCCTTCCTGCGCAAAGGGGACTTCGCGCCTGGTTCCTGGGGCCAGAAGCTCGTCGATGAGCTGGGGCCGGAGGATGTCGCGGTGGAGAAGATCGCCTATTCGGCCTTCTACATGAGCCGGCTCGAATGGGTGCTGCGCAAGAGCGGCGTCGAGCATCTGACGGTCGCCGGGATCGTCACCAATGGCGGCGTGGCCTCCACGGTGCGCGAGGCCCATGTGCGTGACTTCGGGCTGACGGTCCTGTCCGATGGATGCGCCGCCTTCTCGACCACCGTCCACGACGAGGCGATGGCGGCGCTACGCCCCGTCGCCGCCGTCACCCCCATCGCCGAGGCCTTGGCCGCGCTCTGAGCCGGTTTCACGCAAGTCCCGATCTTGCGTCGAAGACCCGTGACGGACCAAGGCGCCAAGCCGGGTGAAGCGTTGGCGGCCCAGCGCGCGCCCGCTTGGGACCCGACCCTTCGAGGAGGCTTCCATGCACACGGTGCTCGTGATCGTTCCCTTCCCGATGTCGCCGGACAATCTGGACAAGCGGCGCGCCCAGCTTCGCGCCGTCCGGCTCGGCCCCGACATCGACTTCACCTTCGAGGCCGTGCGCATCGCGCCCGAGACCTACGTCAGCCAGCAGGACATGCTGCTCGCGGATGTCGGCATCCTTCAGGCCGGGCACGACGCCGAGGCACGCGGCTTCGACGCGGTGTGCATCGACACGATGAGCGATTCCGGCATGGCCGCGCTGCGCTCCGTCCTATCGATCCCGGTGATCGGGCCGGGGCGCCACGCCATGCTGCTGGCGCTCAATCTCGGCGAGCGCTTCTCGATCCTGTCCATGTGGGACCGCTGGCGGCCGCTCCATCGCAAGACGCTCGGCGAGCTGGGCCTCGCCGACAAATGTGTTTCCCTGCGCTCGGCCGATCTCGTGCCCAACAACCAGCACCTTCTCGGCGGGCGCGAGGAGGAGGTCTTCCCCGCCCTTCTGGATGCCGGGCGGCGCTGTATCGAGGAGGACGGTGCCGACGTCATCATCCTCGGCTCCACCACGATGCACGAGGCCCACGCCTATCTCGCCGAGCGTCTGCCCGTGCCGGTCATCAATCCCGGCCCGCTGACCTATCGCATGGCGGACGCGGCGCTGAAGCTGCGCCTCCCCCACGCGAGGAGCGCCTATCCCGCGCCGCTGGCGCCCCGGCTCGATCTCTTCGCGGCGATGGCCTGACCCCTTCCCCGACCGACGAAGGCGCCCCATGCCCCGCATCCTCGTGATCAATCCCTTTCCACTCGACGCGGCGGGCGTCGCCCGCCGCGCGGCGCAGGGCGGACAGGTCGCCCTCGACCCCGGCACGGACCTGGTGTTCCGCCCGGTACGGATCGGGCCTACCTCCTTCAGCGGCCCGCAGGACTGGCTTCTCATGGATCTCGGCATCTACGAGGCCGGGCTTTCGGCGGAGGTGGACGGGTTCGATGCCATCGTCATCGACACGATGAGCGATTCCGGCATGGCAGCGCTGCGCTCCGTCCTCACGATTCCAGTGATCGGTCCCGGCAAGGCGTCGATGCTGCATGCCTTGACGCTGGGGCACCGCTTCTCCGCCTCGCCCAGTGGAAACCCGCTCTGCCCCGGTATCGGAAGGTGATGCGGGACTACGGATTCGAACGGCAGTGCGCCTCGGTGCGCTCCTTCGACGTCGAGCCGGACTTCGTGAACCTCACCGAAGGCAAGGAGGACGCGACCTTCCCCCTCATGCTGCGAACGGCCCGCGCCTGCGTCGAGGAGGACGGCGCCGACGTCGTGATCCTCGGCTCCACCACCATGCACGGCGCCGCCGCCTATCTCGCCGAGCATCTGCCCGTACCGGTCGTCAATCCTGGACCGCTCTCCTACAAGCTTGCCGAAACGCTGCTGGCCCTCGACCTCACGCACAGCCGGAACGCCTATCCGAGACCGGAGACGCGCAAGGACGCGTTGGTTCGCGACATCGTCTCGCGCGCCGCAGCCGCACGCTGACGAGACCCGGCCGGGCCGGCCGGTCGCCCTGCTCCAGCGGGGTCCCCGGCATCGCCAGCACGGGCGTGACGCGCGGCAGGATCGGGGCACGCCGTCGCCTGAACGAAGGGGCATGGCTTGCGTTTTGTCCCTCCTGAGGCAGGAGGGTGGATGGTCGCGCGCTGGCGGAGCCGCCCGCGACCGGCACGCGAGAGGGGGATCCGTCATGCCGCAGATCGGCGCCGTTCATCCGAGAGTGTTCCGCGCGGCGGCGTGGCTGTGCGTCGGCGCCCTCGTCTGGCTCTCGTGGATCCCGCGGGACTGGGAGGCGCGGACGTCGCTGCCCGGCCAGTTCGAGCACGCCATCGCCTATTGCGGGACGGCCGGCCTGTTCGTCCTCGGCTTCCACGGGCGGCCCTGGTGGCGCATCGGCCTTCCCCTCGTCGCCCTGGGCGCCGTCCTGGAGATCGGGCAGCTCTGGATTCCCGGCCGGACCGCCCAGTTCATCGATTTCGCGGCGAGCGGCTCGGGGGCCGTCCTCGGCGCCCTGGGCGGCACGGTCCTGGCCCGGCTGCTGATCAGGGGCCGGATCCTGGGGCGCTGACCCTCGGCGGCGGCGGCCGGCTCGCCGGCCCATGTCCGGTCAGGCCTTGCGATGGGAGACGGGCGACGGCTCGGCGTTCCAGAGCAGGGACGTCGCGACGTAGGTCGCCTCGACCGCCACCAGCATCCAGCCGGCATCCGCCAGCACCGTCCCGAAGGACCGCTGCTCCAGCACGCCCTCGAGCCCGATGGCGAGCGCCAGCACCAGGACGATGAGAAGAAGCCCGGGCAGGCGGACGGCTTGACTTGCGGCGGCACCGAGCGAGGCGAAACAGATCAGAAGCATTTCCACACCGACATCAACGCCGACCAGACTACCTAGGTATATGTAGGATACAAGAAGAAATAAAAGGCAGTTTTGTGCTTTGCAACATTTGAGTTGCACTGCAAACGTGGCCGTCACGTCAGGCATAGTCGAGCATCGGGAGCCTGGACCGAGGCAGCGGCCTCCAGGGCGCCGGTCTCCGGGACGATTGGCGCGACCACGGGCGCGGTCCGCCTAGTGGTTGAGGTCTGACGGTTGAGTCCGCGTGGGGTTTTGGTTTGAGGCCTGTCCTGCGAGTCTGGCGGAATGC
>NZ_CEEDBN010000019.1:0-92320 GCF_979253015.1 Methylobacterium sp. AC433
TCGTCTGGACTGCCGACCCGGATCGCATCATCCAGGCCGCAAAGCGCGGGCACCAAGTGTTAGACTCGCACCACTAGCGCAGGGCCGCCAGGTCCGTGGCCCGGCACCGCCGAGGGCCCGCGCGCGAGACCTCGCTGATCCTGCCGCCGATTCGCACAGGGCGAGCGTTCTTCGAAGATACCATTTGTTACAGCCGAACAACCGAATGACATGAACCGGCCCAAAGGCACCATGGCCGAGAGCATTAACTGTCTTCACGCGCTATCATTTGTTTCAATCAAATGATGTTACTTGTGGTATATTAGTTCCTAATTTTGAATAACAATCCTTTCGTGTATCACTCCGTCGAAGACTGGAGTGACGCATGTCTTTTCGATCCGACATCAACGGACTTCGCGCCATTGCTGTCGCTGCGGTCGTGCTGTTCCATTTCCGATTTACGTGGGCGAGCGGCGGCTTCGCCGGAGTCGACGTGTTCTTCGTCATCTCCGGTTACCTGATGACGAAGATCATCTGCTCGCGCCTCGCGAACGACACGTTCTCGATCTGGACGTTCTACGAGGATCGCGCCCGCCGGATCGTCCCGGCCCTGATCGGGCTCTGCGCCTTCGTCCTGGTCTTCGGCTACCTCTTCGTGGAGCCGATCACCTACGCGCAGATCGGCAGGCACGCGCTCGCGGCCCTGACCTTCGTCTCGAACGTGGTGTTCTACCGGGAGTCCGGGTACTTCGACGCGCGCTCGGACTCCAAGTGGCTCCTGCACACCTGGTCGCTCGCCGCCGAGTGGCAGTTCTACATGGTGTACCCGCTGATCCTGGTCCTGATCCGGATGGTCGAGCGGCTGCGCCGGTGGCGGCGGCCGATCCTGTGGGCCGGGTTCCTGCTCTCGCTCGCGACCTGCGTCCTGGCGACGCCGATCCTACCCCAGGCGTCGTTCTTCCTGCTGCCGACGCGCGCCTGGGAGATGCTCGCCGGAGGCCTGGTCTTCCTCCATCTCGAGGGCCGGCCGATCGGCGCCGGGCGCGCCCGCGCCCTGGAACTCGCCGGGCTGGGCGCGATCGCGGTCGCGGTGCTGACCTTCGACGGCACCATGCCGTGGCCGTCCTACCGCGCCCTCCTGCCCGTCCTCGGCGCGTGTCTCGTCATCGCCGCACGGCGCCCCCACGCGCTCTGGTCCAGCAACCGACCGGTCCAGACCGTGGGACGCTGGTCCTATGCCATCTACATTTGGCACTGGCCGATCGTGGTCGGGTTCGCCTATTTCGACCTGCCCCAGAACCGCCCGGCGATGCTCGCCCTCCTCGTCGGCCTCCTGGCCGGCTGGGCCGGCCTGTCCCGGATCGCAGCGCGCCGCCGCCCGGCCGTCCGGCCGTCCGGGTGGACGGCCTCCCGGATCGGCGGCGCCGGCTTCGCGGCGACGGCCGTCCTGGCGGGCCTCGTGTTCCTCGGCCACGGCCTGCCCGCCCGCGTGCCGGGCGAGACCTCGCGGTTCGCGGAGCTGGAGGCGGCGCGCAACGACGGCGACTACCCGCGCAGTTGCGGAGGCCTCGACAATTTCGGCGCCCTGCGGCCATGCCGGCTCGGCTCCGGCGACGGGCCGAAGGTCCTCGTCATCGGCGATTCCCACGCGGAGATGATGTACGCGCGCTTCGCCCACGACGGCCACCGCATGCCGCGGGAGCGCCTGGAATTCATCACCGCGAACGGCTGCTCGCCGGTGCCGACGGTGGGCCGCACCACCAGCATCCGCTGCGACGTCTTCGCGGAGAAGGCGCTGGCCCAGGCCGAGACCGGGGGCTATGCGCGGGTCGTCCTGGCGTCGATCTGGACACCCTACTTCGTTCCGCCCGCCCCCGGCACGATGCCCAACGTCGACCGGACCTGCTTCGTCGTCGGCGAACGATGCCTGACGGAAGCCGCGCCCGACATCTTCGAGGAGCGGGTCGACGCGGCCTTCGCCAAGTTCGAGGCGCGGCTCCGCGGGATCCGGCAGCAGGGCATCGAGGTCGTCCTGGTCCTGCCGTTTCCGCGCATGAAGGACGACCTGACCATGGAGATCTCGAAGCGGATCTTCCGCGGCAGCAGCATCGCCGACCTGCACAGCATCGACCGTGCCGGCTTCGAGACCAGGAACGCCGCGATGGAGGCGCGGCTGCGCACGCTGGCGCGGCGGGTCGCGGCGCAGGTCGTCGATCCCGTCGCCTCCCTGTGCGGCCCCGAGACCTGTCCGGCCCTGGATGCGCGGGGCTACCCGCTCTACCGCGATTCCAACCACTTCCGCGCCACCGCCATCCGCACCGACCGGTTCCGGTTCCTCGACGGCATCGCGGACCTCTGAGGAGCCCGGCCGCGCCCGCATCCTCCGGCGCGCGAGGGACCGCGGTCAGGCCCGCTTGGCGAAGGGCCGGAAGCGGAACGCCCGGAGCAGCGGCCGCTCGAGACCCACATGGACGGCGAGGCCGAGAAGGTTCGCGAAGATCAGCAGCAGGAGGATGCGCGCGAAGGCCTGGTCGATCGACAGCGCCCCGACCAGCATGAAGCCCCAGCGGATCGCGAAGGTGTGCACCAGATAGGTCGAGAACGACGCGTCCCCGAGGAGGTTCAGGGTCCTGGCGACCGGGGTCTCCGGGGCCCTGTGGGGGATCAGGCAGATCAGGATCGCCAGGACGGCCGCGCCGTGCACGCTCCACTTCGCGAAGACCGAGCGCGGCACCGAATCGTCCGTCAGGATCGCGAGGCCACCGACGAAGCAGAGCAGGAACGCGGCGAGCAGGGCGAGGCCGAGGGCGGGCGAGGTCGCCGGCAGGCGGGCGGCGAGCGTCGGGCGGAGCAGCCCGGCGAGGGCGCCTCCCAGGAAGGTCAGGATGATCGGATCGGTGCAGAACTCCAGCGTGGTCGAAGCGGACCGCGTGTCGAGCAGCGACTTCTGGGACAGCCCGATTGCGAACAGCGCGAGAAACACCGCGCAGAGCACGATGACCCCCGTCCGCTTCGCGAACAGCAGGCTGAAGGCGAAGATGAGGTAGAACAGCATCTCGTAGTTCAGCGTCCATCCCTGCGGCAGGACGGGCCGGACCTCGCCGAGGGAATTGGTCACCGGCAGGAACAGGAACGACGCGAGGATCTCGTTCATCGGGGGCAGGGGGTGCTTCCGCACGATGGCGAACAGGAGCAGCGCGGTGATGAACCAGTAGAGGGGGATCAGGCGCTGGAAGCGCTTGCGGATGAACGTGGCCGGCGCCCCCCGCCGGCCGAACGAGTCCTGCGACGTCACCATCATCAGGCAGCCGCTGATCGCGAAGAAGGTTTCGACCCCGAGATCGCCGAACATCCACGCGATGCTCTTCAGATCGATGCCGTAGATCTCTTCCGTCACGAAATACAGAAGGATATGATCCATGATCACGAACGACGCGACGAGGCATCGCAGGATCTGAATCGAATAGAGCGGCGTAGGCTTCGATGGCTGGATGGACCGATCGCGGGCACTGCTGCCGGTGTCTTGAATAAGAATCGGTATATTGACCGATAAACTCAAATCCAGGCCCCCGACATCTTGTAGGTCTGTTGCCGGCGCACCAGACAGCGTGACGCTGGATGCCCGGCATAAGCCCTGATCCGGGTCGGGGAAAGCCTCAATATTAGCATTTGGTCGTCCGATCGAGGCCACGATGCCCGATCGTGCCGCATCTCCCTCCGCCGGCGGGGCGGGACGATGGCGGCCCGGCGCGGTCACGCGGGGGCGTGACTCCAGGCGCCGGTGCCCGAGACCCGTGGCTCAGGACGCCGCGGATCGCTCCGGCTCCCGTGCGGCCGCCTTCGATTCGCTGCGGGCGCGCTCGGCGCGCAGCTCCCGCTCGGCCATCAGCCAGAACTCGACTTCGAATCCCTCGGGGCGGTGGTTGCGTTCCCAGATCTCGTGGGCGCGCTCGCGGATCCGCTCGAACGTGATCTCCTCATCGGACATCGTGCTTCCTGCTCCTTCGGTCTCGGTCACAGCGCGCCGCGTCGACGCTGGGCCAACGCTCCAGGGCGGGATTTGTCCCCGGATTCCGGTCGCCCGGCGGCTTTCCCACAGGCGGCCGGCGCCGGCACCCGACGCCGTTTGACCTGCACCCCGGAAACCGCCTAGCTTGAAGGCGACGGTTCCTCTTTATCGAGGATCAAAAGGGAACGCGGTGAGGGTTGCAAACCCGATGCCGCGGCTGCCCCCGCAACTGTAAGCGGCGAGCCCATCATCAACACGTCACTGGGTGCCTTTCGCACCTGGGAAGACGATGAGAGGGCGGTGACCCGCGAGCCAGGAGACCTGCCGTCAGTCGTGGTCACACGCGAAACGCATCGGGCGGGGTGTCCTGGTGGGTGTCGGGGCGGATGCCGTGCGGCATCCGGGCCGGCCTCGTTCGCGGTGACGTGCCACTTCGCGCGACCCGTCGCGTCAGCCGTCCCGTCGATGTCCGTCCTCGCCCGCGCCTCCCGCTTGCCCACGCCCGATCCGGCCGCCCCGCGCGGTCCGGACAGGGCTGTGCCGCGAACGGACCCGCGTCCGGCACCGCTCAGCTATTGTAACGTTATAACATACGCTTTAGCGAGGACGGCTCGTCGGCCCCGGCCGATGCCCGCGCCCTGTCCCGGTTGTCCCATGCCCGTCGCCCAGCCCCGTCTCCACACCGCGAACGACCGATGCGCGCGGCCGGATCGAGCCCCGCCGCTCCGCCGGATCCCGAGATCCCCGCCGGTCCTGCCCCTGGCGGCCCTGCTCGGCGGCCTGCTGCCGATGCCCGCCGCGGCCCAGAGCCGGGAGGTCCCGCCCACCGTGACCCTGGAGACCCTGGAGGTCTCGGGGTCAGGGCGGGGCGGCCCGCCCCCCGCCGAGGGCCTCAACCTGCGCAGCCCCGGCCGCAGCGCCAGCCGTCTCGGCCTGACGCCCCTGGAGACCCCCGCCAGCATCGACGTGATCGCGGGCGAGACCACCCGCCTGCGCGGCCAGAACACGGTCGCCGAGGCCGTCACCCAGAACGCCACCGGCATCACCACGGTGGCGTCGCCCGGCAACGGCAACGGCGCCTTCACGGCCCGGGGCTTCGCCGGCCCGAACTCGATCCAGCAGCTCTACGACGGCACCCGCCTGTTCGTCGGCGCCGGCACCGTGACCTTCCCGTTCGACACCTGGAACGTCGAGCGCATCGAGGTCCTGCGCGGCCCGGCCTCCGTGCTCTACGGCGACGGCGCCATCGGCGGCGTGGTCAACGTGGTGACCAAGAAGCCGGTCTTCACGCCCCTCAACGAGGCCCGCGCCGCAATCGGCTCGGACGGCCTCGCGCGCCTCGCCCTCGATTCCGGCGGCCCCATCGGCGAGGCCCTGGCCTATCGCCTGAACATCAGCGGCAACCGCGCCGAGGGCTGGGTCTCGCCGGACGGGAGCTTCCGCAACCTCGCGGTCTCGGGCGCCCTGACCCTGCAGGCGACCCCCGACCTCGCCGTCACCCTGAGCCATGATTTCGGCTACCAGGAACCGGCCCGCTACTGGGGCACGCCCCTCGTCGACGGGCGCATCCGCGACGCCATCCGGTTCAACAACTACAACGTCCGCGACGCGCAGATCCTTTGGACCGACAACTGGACCCAGCTGCGCACCGAATGGAGCCCGAGCGCCGACGTCACCATCCGCAACACCGCCTACCGGCTCCAGAGCCGGCGCCAGTGGCGGGACGTCGAGCAATATGCGTTCAACCGGGACACCGGGCGGATCGACCGCTCGGACTACATCGAGATCTACCACAGCCAGGAGCAGGTCGGGAACCGCCTCGATGCCACGTTCCGGGGCACCCTGTTCGGGTTCCGCAACGAATTCCTGGCCGGGTTCGACGTGAACCACATCGCCTTCCGGCACACCAACAACTTCGCCTCCGACGGGGGCGGGCTCGTCACGAGCGTCGATCCCTTCGCCTATGATCCCGGCCTGTTCCCGGCCGATGGCCGCGCCACACCCGCCTACGCCACCAGCACGCGCCAGGCCTCGGTCTTCGCCGAGAACCGGCTGATCCTGTCCGACCAGGTCTCCCTGCTGGCGGGCGTGCGCTATGACGCGCCGGTGCTGCACCGGACCAACCTCGTCACCGGCGCCGCCTTCGACCGGGATTTCCAGGCGCTGAGCTACCGCTTCGGCGCCGTCTACAATCCGACGCCGCGGCTGGCGCTCTACGCGCAATACGCCACCGCCACCGATCCCGTCGCGAGCCTGATCTCGCTCTCGCAGAGCCTGGCCAACTTCCGGCTCTCCACCGGCGAGCAGGTGGAGGTCGGCGCCAAGGGCGTGACCTGGGACGGCCGGGCGGAGTGGACGCTGGCCGGCTACCGCATCGTCAAGGACAACCTGATCTCGACGGTGCCGGGCCAGCCGACGCTCTCGACCCAGGTCGGCCGGCAATCCTCCCTCGGCGTGGAGGCGGCCCTGAGCCTGCACCTCGCCGAGGCCTGGCGCATCGACGCCAACCTGGCGCTGCTGCACGCCCAGTACGACGACTTCAACCAGGCGGTCGGCGGCGCGGTGGTGTCCTATGCCGGGCGCCAGCCCACCGACGTGCCCGAGCGCGTCGGCAACCTGTGGGTCAACTGGACCTTCGCCCCGGCCTGGGAGGCGCGAATCGGCCTGCAGCACGTGGGCGAAACCTTCAGCGACTTCGGCAACCAGGCCCCGCGCCCGACCTACACCCTGGTCAATGCCGGGCTCGACCATCAGGTGACCCCGGCGTCCCGGCTGTCCCTGCGCGCCTACAACCTGTTCGACACGGTCTACGCGATCAGCGGCAACGCCGTGAACGGGGTCGGCACCAACTGGCTGCTGGGCCGGCCGCGCTCCGTCGAGCTGGCCTACAGCGTGCGGTTCTGATGCGGCTCAAATCCCTGAAGCGCTGGCTGATCCTCGGCCATCGCTGGCTCGGCATCGCCACGGGGCTGTTCCTCGCCGCCTGGGTGCTGTCGGGACTGGTGATGCTCTACGTGGCGTTCCCGGCCCTGACCGAGGCCGAGCGCCTGTCCCGCCTCGCGCCGATCGCCTTCGACCGGGTCCGGCTCGGCCCGGACGAGGCCCTGGCCCGGGCCGGGCTCGACCCGGCCCCGGGCGGCCTCTCCCTGTCCATGAGGGCCGGGGCGCCGGTCTATCAGGTCACCGCGCGCGACGGCGCCCGGCACACGCTCTCGGCCGAGACCGGGCAGGCCCTCGGCCCCTTCGACGCGGCGGCGGCCCTGGCCCCGTTCGGGCCGGACGCCACCGTGCGGACGGTGAGCCGCGACCAGTGGACGGTGCGGGACCGCTACGACCCGCTGCGCCCCTTCCACGTGGTGGCGCTGGGGGACGCGGCCGGCACCGAGCTCTACGTCTCGGCCCGCACCGGCGCCGTCGTCCTCGACACCACCCGCCGGGAGCGCCTGTGGAACTGGCTCGGGGCGATCCCGCACTGGTTCTACCCGACGCCCCTGCGGGCGCGGGGCGAGCTCTGGCGCGGCAGCGTGCTGTGGGTCTCGGGCATCGCCGGCGCCGGGGTGCTCAGCGGCCTGGTCCTGGGGATCTGGCGCCTGCGCCTGCGCCGGCCCTACGCCTCCGGGGCGGTGACGCCCTATCGCGGCCTCGGGCGCTGGCACCACCTCCTCGGCACCCTCGGGGGCCTGAGCCTCCTGAGCTTCGTCGCCAGCGGCTGGCTCTCCATGAACCCGAACCACTGGTTCGCGCCCCGCACGCCCCCGGCGGCGCTGCGGGAGGCCTATGCCGGGCCGCCGGCCAAGTTCGACCGGGCGACCCTCGAGCGCCCGGCGCCGCTGGGAACCGTCGAGGTCCGCTTCACGCAGGTGGGCGGCCGGCCCGTGCTGGTCGCCGCCGATGCGCGGGGCGGGCGGCTGGCGGCGCCGCCCCAACCCGAGGCGGCCCTTCGCGCGGCCGCCGCCCGCGCCCTGCCGGAGGCCCGCCTCGCCGGAGCCGAGACCCTGACCGCCTACGACGCCTACTGGTATGCCCACCACGACACCCGGCCGCTGCCGGTGCTGCGCCTGCGCTTCGACGACCCGGCCGCGACCTGGCTCCACATCGACCCCGAGACCGGCGCGCTCCTCGACCGCCTCGATGCCAGCGGCCGGCTCCAGCGCTGGCTGTTCGAGGCACCGCACCGCCTGGACTTCGGAAACCTGTTCCAGGCCCGCCCGGCCTGGGACGCGGTGATGTGGCTCCTCAACGGCCTCGGCGCGACCATCGCCCTCTCGGGCGTGGTGCTGGGCTGGCGCCGCCTGCGGCGCACGGCGCGGATGGGGTAGGGGGCCGCGGTGCCCGTCGCGCCCGGCGGTCCCCAGGGCCGGCGAGGGCCTGCGACGTCGCACGCTGCAACCCGAACGGGTCCGGCGACTTGACCGGCCGGGTGCGACGGCGCCCGCCAGGAAGGATGCCAGCCATGTCCGGAACCGAGATCCGCCTCGCCCTCGACGCGATCCCGATGGGGGGCATGGCGGAGGGCACGGCCGGCGACGACACGGTGCTGTTCGTGCGCGACGCCGCGGGCGTCCGCGCGTTCCAGGCCAGGTGCCCGCATCTCGGCGCGCCCCTCGCCAAGGGCGAGATCTGCGGCGGACGCCTCTACTGCCCCTGGCACAAGGCCGCCTTCGCCCTGGCCGACGGGAGCCTGGAGGAGCCGCCGGCCCTCGACGCCCTGACCCGCTACCCCGTCCGCATCGAGGGCGCCGAGGCCGTCGCGACCCTGACGCCGGAGCCGGCGCCGACGCGGACGGCGTCCGCGCCCGTGGAAAGCGTGCTCGTCGTCGGCTCGGGCGCGGCGGCCGTCGCCTGCGTGAAGACCCTGCGCCGCGAGGGCTACGCGGGCCGCATCACCCTGGTCGGCCGCGAGGCGCACCCGCCCTACGACCGGACCAAGCTCTCGAAGCAGTTCCTGGCCAAGCCGACCCCGCCGGAAAAGGTGCGGATCGAGCCCGACTTCGCGCAGGCAAACGGGGTCGAGCGGATCACCGCGGAGGTCACCCGGGTCGAACCCGCCCGGCGCGCCGTCACCCTGGCGGACGGCCGGACCCTGACGGCCGACGCGATCCTGGTGGCCACCGGGAGCCGGGCGGTGATGCCGGACTTCCCCGGCCAGGACCTCGACGGGGTCTTCACCCTGCGCAGCCTCGACGACGCGATCCGCCTGAGCGAGGCGGCGGGCGAGGCCAGATCCGTGGTCGTGGTGGGGGCCGGCTTCATCGGCCTGGAGGCCGCCGCGTTCCTCAACAAGCGCGGACTGTCCGTCACCGTGCTGGCCCGCGAGGACATCCCCTTCGCCAAGCGCTTCGGCGCGGCGGTGGGCGCGGCGCTCAAGCGATACCATGCGGGCAACGGCGTCGCCTTCGAGACCGGCTCCGTCGCCAAGATCGCCGGCACCGGCCGCGTCGAGGCCGTCGAGACGCAGGACGGACGGCGCCTGCCCGCCGACATCGTCCTCGTCGGCGCGGGCGCCGCGCCGGAGACCGGCCTGATCGCGGGCGTCGCGCCCGACGAGAGCGGCGGCCTCCCGGTCGGCGGCGACCTCAAGCTCGCGGAGGGCGTCTGGATCGCGGGCGACATCGCCGCCTTTCCGGAGGTGGCGAGCGGCGAGACCGCGCGGATCGAGCATTGGCGCCTCGCGCAGCAGCACGGCACGCACGTGGCCCGGGCCATGCTCGGCCGGGACGCCGCCTTCGCGGGCGTGCCGTTCTTCTGGAGCAACCAGGGCGACAAGCGGCTCGATTACGGCGGCTACGCCAAGGGTTTCGACCGGATCATCCTGCAGGGCGACCCCGCCGCCCTCGAGTTCATCGCCTATTACGTCACGGGCGACCGGGTGACCGCCGCCTGCAGCATCGGCCGCAACAGCGCCTTCACCGCCTTCCTGCACCTCCTCGGCCTCGGACGCCTGCCCCCGGCGGCCGCGATCGAGGCCGGGGCGGACCTGCCCGCCCTCGCGCGCGCGCGGTTAGCAGTTAGCGGTTAGGAGTGGGACACTGGCGTTCGGGGGTGTCCCTGAACGTCGGAGGGGTGTGGGTCGGTGACTGGCGGCTCGCAGAACGTCGAGGCGTGACGTCGGACGTTCGCGGGAGCGGCGACGGCCAGCGGCACCCTCGTCCGCCTCGACGAGCGATCCGTGCCGAGGCCTTCGCCGCGAGGCTATCCCGATCGTTGCATGAAGAAGGCGGCCGTCGCGTTGAGTGCTTCGGGCAGGACGGTCATGTGGGTTCGGCCTGGAATCAGGCCGAAGGTGCTGGTCAGGCCCGAGATCCGGCTCAATCGCTCCGTCATTTCACGGGTGAGTTCGACGGTGCGGGTCGAGGCGAGGCGGGCGCGGCGCGCCTCACGATCCGGAGCGTCCCGTTGGAACGGGGCGAGTGCTTCCTCGTAGGCACCTGCCAGCAGAAGCACGTGCGCGCCGTTCGGGGGGGCCCTCTCCAAGTCCGCGATGCTTCCTAGCAGCACAGCGTCTTCCCAATAGATGGATGGGCTGGCGGCGATCCAGTGTGAGAAGGCCGCGGGCGCCCGCGTGAGGGCGTAGAGGACGAACAGCCCACCGAACGAGTGTCCGAACACCGCTTGTCGCGAAGGGTCGACCCGACAGCGCCGTGAGATCGCAGGCCGGAGGTCGTCCAGGACGAAGCGTAGAAACGCGTCGGCGCCGCCCGTCCGGATCGCGGGACCGCCGGGCTTCGACGGCGCGTAGGACCGTCCGGGCGGTGGCGTATAGTCCCAGGACCGACGCAGGCCATCGTAGGGCTCGTCCCCGGGATAGCCGATGCCGACGACGACGAAGCGCGTACCGATACCCGTGGCGTCCGGATAGGGCGCCTGCACGCGTTCGATATCGATCGCCGTGGCCGTCACCGCGTTGCCGTCCAGCAGGTACAGAACGGGCCAACCGTCCGCGGGCACCTCGCCGGGCGGAACGTAGAGCGTGATCCGCCACGGCGCCCGCTCGCCGTGGCCGCCAAGATCGAAGGCGACCGCGCCGGTGAGCCGGGCCGGCTCGTCTGCAGTACCGCTGGCCAGGCTCGGCCTCAGCATCAGCCAGGCGGCCGACAGCGCCGCCAGGCCGCGCCGCGAGAGACCTGTCCTCATCGGACTCGGCTCGCGATGGCCTCGACGGATGCGGAGAGGGACGCCACGGTTCTGAGGACGCCGTCTACCATCGGTAGATCAGGCTGCCGATGACCGTTGCCGGCGCGCCGCGATAGCAGAATCCCGCCTGACAGGTGAAGTAGTCTCGATCGAAGACGTTGTTGGCGTTGATCTGGGCGCGAAAGCCTTTGTAAGCCGGATCGATGGCCGCAAAGTCGTAGGCCACCAGCGCATCGAACAGCGTGACGGTCGGGTTGCGGACGGTGTTCTCGTCGTTGGCAAAGCCGTTGGCGTTGAAGCGGATGCCGCCGCCGACGGTCAGGCCGCGCAGAGCCGAGCCCGGCGGGAACAGGTAGCTCAGGAAGCCAGTGAACGTGTCTCCCGGAATGCCCGAGAGCGCGTTGCCGTCCAGGACCTGGCCCGCGAACGAGGTCTGACTGAGATACCGCAGATTGAGATGCGTGTAGGCGAGCGTCAGGTTCGTTCCGGGTGCGAAGTTGGCGATGGCCTCCATCTCGAAGCCGCGGGACTCGACGGCGCCGGTCGCCACCTGAAAGGCGACGTTGTTCGGGTCCGTGCGCAGGACGCTGCTCTGAACGATATCGAACCCGGCGAACCCCGCCTGGATGTTCGTGCCGGGGATCAAGTATTTGACGCCGGCCTCGATCTGGTCCCCCGTCGCCGGTCGGAAGGCGCGCCCGGCCGCATCGACGCCCGGCTGCGGCGCGAAGGTGGTGGCGTAGCTGGCAAAGGGGACCAGTCCAGGGGCCAGGAGATAGTTGAGACCGACCCGGCCCGTGAAGGCCTGGTCGTTCTGCTGGGTCGCGGCAGCGGGGGCGCTGGTCGTGCTCTGAGACACCCAGTCGTAGCGTCCGGTCAGGGTGAGGACGAAGCGGTCGAACTTGGCCTGCTCCTGCAGGTACAGCCCGACCTGATCCTGGCTCTGCGCGGTGCGCGGGCCGAGCAGCGGTGCGAGGATCGGCTGCTGGCCGTAATTGCGCGTGACGAGATTGAGGTCGGGAGCCGCGCCGAAGCCGAAGCGATAATTGAAATCCGAATGCGCGTAGTCGAGACCCGCCACCAACGTATGCGCGACCGGCCCCGTGGTGACATGCGCCTCGATCTGGTTGTCGAGCGTGATCTGGCTGAGGAACTGCCGCGAGTATCCCGTCGACCGGCTGGCGCTCAGGCCGTCGGAGCTGAGCGCGGCGATCGACGCGTAGCGATAGTCGTTGCTGATGTCGTAGAAACGGAAGTTCTGCCGGAAGACCAGATCCCCGTCGAAGCGGTGCTCGAACGCGTAGCCGACCCGCCCCTGCTGCTGCCTGAAGTCGTTGAAGGCCGGATCGCCCGAGTAGATCCGGGTCGGGCGCAGGTTTTGGTTGAAGTACGTCGTGCTGCCCGGAAGCTTGGTCTCCTGATACTCGCTCAGGAACGTGAAGGTGGTGTCGGCGGACGGCTTCCAGGTGAAGGACGGCGCGATGTAGCTCCGGTCGTCCGAGCCCCCGGGGATGAAGGTGTCTGACTGCCGCCGGATTCCGGTGACGCGGTACGCGAGCGTGCCGCCCGTGCCCTCGACCGGACCACCGATGTCGAAATTGCCCTGGTAGCGGTCGAAGTTGCCGACCTGCATCTGGACCTCGCCGAAGGGCGTGAAGACCGGCCGCTTCGTGGTGACGTCGAGGATGCCGCCGGGCGAGCCGAGCCCGTAGAGTCCGGACGCCGGTCCGCGCAGGATCGTGGCCGCCTCAATGCCGTAGGGCTCGATGCGCGGCACCGTCAGGCCGGCCGCGACCTGGCGCAGGCCGTCCCGGTAGATACCGTCGTAGGTCAGGCTGAAGCCGCGGACGAAGAACGAGTCGAAGCGCGGATCGAAGCCGAAGACGTTCGACGAGACGCCGGCCACATAGCCGATGGCCTCGTTGAGGGTCTGGACGTTGCGATCGTTGAGCGCCTCGCGGGTGAGCACCGTGACCGATTGCGGGGTTTCGAGCAGGGGCGTGTTGGTTTTGGTCGCCGTGGGGCTGACTCGGGCGGTGTAACCGGTGACGCCGGACGGGCCTCCGCCTCCGCCGCTGGTCGCCGCCGTCCCACCATCACCGCCGCTGAGATTCACGCCGCTCCCGGCCGCCGGCCCAGGCGAAGCCCCCTCGACGGAGAGCTGGTCGAGCCGAACGCTGCGTTCCTGAGCCGTCGCGGCTCCGGTGAGAGCCGTTGTGGCGAGCAGCAGAGCAAGGAGGGAAGAGCGATGAGACATGGGGCACGCTGGCAGGCGCCTCGAACGGCGCAGTATCGTACTCATCGCGAGATACGACCCGCATGGCAAGTTGAAATCGTGCTATCTATCCCACACTTAGAGCACTTCAAATCTGAAGTCGTTCTAATCTAGCCCTGTATAGCATCAGACGATGAAATTTTACATCGTCACATCATCACTGTCATTCCCGGATAATTCCATCGATCTTGAGGCATCGCCGCACGTCAATGAAATGACCGATCGGAACGCTGAAGTCGGGTCGATGACGGAACGCCTCTTTCGGGACGAAGGGGCTCGGCCCGCAGCCCCCAGCCGAGGTTGCCGGACAGCCGCGAATGGCCGCTTTCGGGCATCGGCAACGGCTGTCGGCAGGACCCACGGGACGGACAAACTCCGAAACGCGCGGTCGCCCGATGCCGCGCGGCACCGGCCTCGACCGCACCCGTCTTGCCGACCCACGGGCTGGCGCGGGTTCTCGCCACCGCTGCGTTTCGGGCCTTCATTCCGCGAGGCCGGCTCGGTCCGGCGCGCGGATCTCGGTGTCGCGGCTGAGGGCGGTCGCCTCGGTCATCGCCGCGCGGCCCTGGCGCAGGGCGGCCTCCGCATCGGGCAGGGAGTAGGGGGCGCTGCGCACCATCTGGTCCGCCTCCCGGACCGTCCAGCGGTACCGGGTGGCGTCCTCGGGGCAGGGCTCAACGTCCAGGGTGAGGGGACCCATCGCTTCGCGTGGCATCGTGACCTCCTGCGGTGCCGGGTTCGAGGGCCTCGGCGGAGGGCGGACAGTCGGGGAAGTCCATCCAGTCCGTGAAGGCCTCGGCCGGGTAGCTGTGCTGGCAGGAGGCGACGTGCCAGGGCCGGGGATCGCCGAGGCCCGCCGGGTCCCAGCGGATCACCGCCCGCCGGTCCGGATCGGACCGGTGGATCGCGATGATCCAGCGTCCGTCATGCGGGGCCCGGTCCATCGCCCTCCAGGTACGCATCCTGCCCTCCCCCTCCGAGGCAACGGGAACGCGCGAACCCGCCGAACCGTTCGGCACAATCCTTCCGGTCGGCCCCGGCGGGGCGGCCGGGGCCGGCCTTCGGAACGCCGGCCTCAGAGGACCGGCATCGCCCCGGCCACGGTGACGAGGGCGCCGGAGGTGTAGCTGCTCTCGGCCGAGGCCAGCATCACGTAGGCGGAGGCGAGTTCCGCCGGCTGGCCCGGGCGCCCGAACGGGACCTGGCTGCCGAAGGACTTCACCGAATCCTCGCTCATCCCCGCGGGGATGAAGGGCGTCCAGATCGGCCCCGGCAGCACGCCGTTCACCCGGACGCCCTTCTCGGCCAGGAGTTGCGCCAGGCTCAGGACCATGTTGCTGAGCGCCCCCTTGGTGGCGCTGTAGGCCATCAGCGAGGGCATCGGGTGCTTGGAGTTCACCGAGGAGGTGAAGATCACCGAGGCGCCGGGCTTCAGGTGGGGCAGGGCGGCCTTGGTCACGTAGAACGGCCCGAACACGTTGGTGCGGAAATGGTCCTCGAAGACCCTGTCCTCGATGGCGTCGAGCCCCTGGTTCGGCTGCTGGAAGGCGCCGTTGTTCACGAGCACGTCGAGGCGGCCGAAGGTGGCGACGGTGCGCTCCACCAGCGCGCGGCCATGGGCCGGGTCCTTCAGGTCGCCCGGCAGCAGGAGGGCGCGCCGGCCGGCCTTCTCGACCCAGCCGGCCACCGCCTCGGCATCCGCCTGCTCCTCGGGCAGGTAGGCGATCGCCACGTCGGCCCCCTCGCGGGCGAAGGCGATGGCCACCGCCCGGCCGATCCCGGAATCGCCGCCGGTGATCAGCGCGGCCTGGCCCGTCAGCCTCCCCGAGCCCCGGTAGCTCGCTTCGCCGTGATCCGGCTCGGGCACCATCTTGCCGGTCTTGCCGGGGAAGCTCTGGGGCTGGCCCTCGAAGGGCGGGCGGGGATAGGTCGTCAGGGGGTTGTCGGTCACGCGGCGTCTCCGTTGGAACGCCGCGTCAACCGGAGGCCGCGTCGCCGCGTTCCCGGTGCGCGATGCCGCGCGACCTCGACACGATCACGCCGGTATACCGCGCGTCGCGAGGCCGGCGACGGTGTCCCGCCCGAGCGCGACCCGGTGGTCGACCGCCTCGGCCGCGAGCCCGACCAGCGCCCCGGCGGCCACGTCCGCCGGGAAATGCGCGCCGCGAAGGACCTGGACCGCCACGACCCCGAGGGCCGCCGCGGTCGCGACACCCCGGACCTCGGGATAGGCCCGGCCGGCGGCCGTCGCCACCGCGACGCTCAGGGCCGAGTGTCCCGACGGAAACGACTGCCACGGCCCGACATTCGGCCCGAACCAGCCCTTCTGGTAGAGGCCCTCGTCCATCAGCACGTTGGGCCGGGTCCGATGCACGACCCGCTTCACCGTCGTCTTGGTGGCCGCCGCCAGGATTCCGGCGACGAGCATGTGCCGCCCGGCCTCGGCGAGACGCGGGTCCCGCCGCATCACGCCGAGCGCCAGGGTGCCGGTGGAGAGGGCGAGCAGCCACTTCCAGCCCCCCGCCTCGCTCGCCGCCGCCAGCGCCCGCACCCGGCGGGTGTCCTTGGCCCGGGCGAGCGACACGCCGACACGGATGTCCGCGGCCTCGAAGCGTCGGGCCATCCCGACCGATCCATCGCGCATCACACCGTCCGCCATCCCCGAGAAGCACGGCCGTAAACGCGGACCCTGGCGGATCGTTCGCGGCGCCCCTCGTCGGTCTCCCCATGGCGATGGTCCGGTCGCCTTCGAGGCAGGCGAGTCCCGGCACCGGCGGCGCGGATCCTGCGCACGATCCCGGCGAATCTGCCGGATTCCCACGGCGCCGGCCATGATCCCGTCACCTTCGCAGCGGATGGCGAGGCATCACGTGACAAGCGCTTGCCGTCCTGCGGACGAGGGCGGGTCGCCACGGGGCGAGCGCATGAGGGTTGTTGGAAGCATGACGAATCGATCCACCATCGCGGGCGCCGCGCGCCGGCTGGCGCCCCTGGCCGGCCTCGCCGCCGCCCTTCTGCCCGGTCTCGCAATGGCCGCCGCCCCCAACGACGCCAGCGGCACCTGGCTGACCGAGGATGGGCGCGCCCGCATCCGCACCGAGAAGTGCGGCCCGCAGAACACCAACCTGTGCGGCTACGTGGTCTGGCTGAAGGTGCCCCTGAACGACCAGGGCCAGCCCCGGATCGATTTCAAGAACCCCGATCCGAAGAAACAGTCCCGTCCCTCCCTCGGCCTCCAGCTGATCATGGGCCTGAAGCCGCAGCCGGACGGCCATTACGGCGGCAAGATCTACAACGCCGACGAGGGCAAGTTCTACGACGTGACGATGTGGTCGGATCAGCCGACGGAACTGTCGGTGCGCGGCTGCCTCCTCGGCTTCCTCTGCGGATCGCAGACCTGGAACCGGGTGAACGACGTGGTGCCGGGCCAGCTCACGGGCCCGACCAACGGCCCGGGCGGCCCGCGCGCCGATGCGGAATGGGCGCCCAAGGCGCCGACAACCGCCGGAGCGGGTGCGCCCGCCGCGACCGGTACGGCCAAGGCGCCGGCGCCGAAGCCGGCGGCCAAGCCGGGTGCCGCTCCGGCGGCGGCGCCTGCCGAGTAGGCCGGCGCCGCATCGCGCAAGGGGTTACGAAGCGCCGCCGTCCCGCCTCGGGCCGGCGGCGCTTCGCGTTTCGGAGGGCCTTCAATCCACCAGGGCCGCGTAGGTGAGCACCCGCAGCTCGCGCCGGAGCGGCAGGGCCGAGGAGGGGATGAGCTGCGTCAGCAGCACCACGGCGAGGTCCTCGGACGGGTCGACCCAGAAGGCGGTGCTGGCAAGTCCGCCCCAGGCCGCCTCGCCCGGCGTACCGACGATCTGGGCGCGGGCCGGATCGAGCATCACCGAGAAGCCGAGGCCGAAGCCGATGCCCGTATAGGCGGTCTCGGAGAAGCGCGGCTGGCCCATCGCCGCCAAGTCCCCGTCGAGGTGGTTCATCAGCATGAGGTCGACGGTCTTGCGCCCGAGGAGGCGGGTGCCGTCGAGCTCGCCGCGCCCGAGCAGGAAGCGGCAGAAGCGCATGTAGTCGGAGGCCGTCGAGACGAGGCCGCCACCGCCCGAGGCCAGAGCCGGCGGGCGGGCGAAGCGGCTGTCCACCGCATCGTCGTAGAGCTTCAGGGTGCGCTCCCGGAACAGGCTGTAGTTCGCGGCCAGGCGCGGCAGCTTGTCGGCGGGCACGTGGAAATCGGTATCGACCATGCCGAGGGGTTCGATGACCCGCCGGCGCAGGAAATCCGCGAAGTCCTGGCCCGAGACCACCGCCACGAGGTGGCCGAGGACGTCGGTGGCGTTGGAGTAGTTCCACTCGGTGCCGGGCTGGGCGAGAAGGGGCTGCCGGGCGAGGCGCCCCACCACCTCGGCGAGGCTCGCCTCCTGGGCCTCCCCGAAATCGACGCCGTTCTGACGGTAGAGGGCGTCGACCAGGGTCGCCTCCATGAAGCCGTAGGTCAGGCCGGCGGTGTGGGTCAGGAGGTCCCGGATCGTGATCGGGCGCCGGGCGGGCTCGCTGTCGAACTTCGCCCGGTTGCCGCCGGTGAGGACCCGCATGTCGGAAAACTCCGGCAGGAAGCGGGTGATCGGGTCGTCGAGCTGGAAGCGCCCCTCCTCGTAGAGCATCATCACCGCCACCGAAGTGAGCGGCTTCGTCATCGAGTAGATGCGCGCGATGGTTTCGGGCGCGAAGGGCGTGTCGCGGGCGATGTCGGCGCGGCCATGGGCGCGGAAGAACGCGGTTGTCCCGCCGCGGGCTAGCATCACCGAGAGCCCGGCGACCTTGCCGTCATCGACGAGGCGGCGCATCCAGCCGTCGATCCGCTCAAGGCGGTCCGGGCAGAGCCCGAGGGCCCGCGGCTCGCTTGCGATCTCACCGTGCATCAAACCTGCTCCGCTCCGGCCCTTCGTCCCGCCGATCGCCCCGGCATAGCGGCGCTGCCGGACGACGCAAACCCCGGCGTGCGCCAGCGCGCAGACGCGATCCACTGCATACCCCCATCCCGCCCTGCAGGCTGCCCGGCGCCTCCAGGCCGGCGCGCGCGGGTTCCGAGGCCTCCCCGTGCGCCCGAGCGGAAAGCTTTGCGCGCGGACCGTGCTCCGGTCCATGGAACAGCCATGATCCACCTGATCTTCAGCCTGCCCTGCCTCTATGTCGTTGCCCGGGGCCTCTGGCCGCTGCCCTGGCCACTCCCGCTCAAGCTCGGCCTCGCCGTGATCCTGCTGGTCGCCTCACAGTACCACCTGTGGAGCCGCCTCTCCTCCGGGTCCGTCTTCTCACCCGAGTTCCCGCGGCCCGTGATCATGCTGTTCAGCGGGGCATTCGGCGCGATCATCCTGCTGGCCCTGCTGCTGTTCGCGTTCGATGCCGCGGCCCTGGCCTCCCTGGCCCTGCCCGACGGGGGTTGGGAGGTTCCCACCGCGTGGCGCATCGGGGCCGCCCTGGCAGCGGTGCTGCTGGCGGCGATCGCGGTCCAGCAGGCCGTGCGCGTGCCGCCCCTGAAGGACGTCGCAGTCGCGGTCAGGGATCTGCCGCCCGCCTTCGAGGGCTATACGATCCTGCACCTCACCGACCTGCACATCAGCCGCCTGTTCCCCGCAAAGTGGACGCAGGCGGTCGTCGCGCGCGCCAACCGGCTCGGCACGGACGTGATCCTCGTCACGGGGGATTTCATCGACGGTTCCTTCGCGGCGCGGCAGGCCGACGTCGAACCGCTGCGCGCCCTGTCGGCGCAGGACGGCGTCTGGGCGATCCCGGGCAACCACGAATACTTCTTCGACGTCGATGCCTGGATGCGCCACTTCGCCGGCATGGGGATGCACATCCTCGCCAATGCCCATGCCGTCGTGAGGCGGGGCGGAGGCGCGCTCGTGCTGGCGGGGGTCACCGACCGCTCGGCGCCCGCCACCGGCCATCCGGGTCCCGACCTGGACGCCGCCCTGGCCGGCGCGCCCGCGGACGCGCCGATCGTGCTGCTCGATCACCAGCCGGCGAATGCCGCCCGGGCCGCCGCGCGCGGCGTGGCGCTGCAGCTGTCCGGCCATACCCACGGCGGCATGATCGTCGGGCTCGACCGGCTGGTGGCACGCGGCAACGACGGGTTCGTCTCCGGCGCCTACCGGGTCGGCGCCATGACCCTCTACGTCAACAACGGGACCGGTCTGTGGGCCGGCTTCGCGCTCCGGCTCGGCCGACCGTCCGAACTGACCCGCATTACCCTGCGCCGCGCCACTTGATGGAGAGGGCACCCACACCCGGTGCCACCGCGTCGTTCGGCAGAATCTCGGACCGAGGGCCAGGGCCGGTGCAGCCCGACCCGCACGTCACCAACCCATGCTGCCGGGGCCGCCCTTGAACGGGCCGACGATGCCAGGAGTGATCCAGCCGCCGTAGAAGCCGCCGGGCTGCGGCGTCACCCGCGCATCGCCGACGAAGCAGGCCTCCATCGGGCCGGCATAGAAGGCGATGTAGCCCGTGATCGCGGTGAAGTCCGGCGTCGGGCCGGGATAGGCCCAGGCGGCGCCCTCGGCGCGGAATCCACCCGCTGCGACCTCGTACAGGACGGCGCGACCCTTCCACTCGCAGATGCCGGCCCGGCGGGCGGGCCCGAGCACGCCGGCCAGCACATCTCCGGGCGGGAAGTAATAGGTCGGCGGATGGCTGGTCTCCAGCACCCGGTATCCGGCACCGGTGTCGGCGATGGTCCGGCCTGCGAGGACCACCCGCAGGCGCTCGGGGACTGTCTCGAGCCTGGGCGGGCGCGGATAGTCCCAGACGCTCTCCTCGTTCGGGCCGGGCGGGATCGGGGTGGGCCACATGCGATCGGGGACCTTGCCGTGCGGGGTCGGAAGTCCGGACAGATAGGGCAGGGTGTTGCGCCCGCCCCGGTTTCCCGCCTCCTGATTTCCCCCGTCCCGCGTTTTCCCCTGGCGCAGAGCATGCTAGCGCAAGCCCGGATCAGACGAAGGGACATCCCGCGTGACCGACCCGACCGGCTTCGCCCTCTATCTCGACTTCGACGGCACCCTGGTGGAGATCGCGCCCAAACCCGACCAGGTCCGGGTCGACCCGGCCCTCGCCCCGGCCCTGGAGCGGTTGCGCGATCGGCTCGGCGGTGCGCTCGCCATCGTCACGGGCCGGCCCATTGGGGTGATCGACGATTTCCTGACCCCCGCCCGCTTCGACATCGCCGGCCTGCACGGGGTCGAGCGACGGGTCGACGGCGTCGTCTCGGGCGGTTCCGCCGCGGATCACCCCGAGCTGCGAGCCCAGGTGCCAGCCCTGCACGCGGCCGTGGCCGCCCTCGAGCACGTGCTGATCGAGGACAAGGGCGCCTCCGTCGCGGTGCATTGGCGCCTCGCCACGCCGAGCGACGCTGCCGCGGCCGAAGCGGCCGTGAAGGCCGCGGCCGATGCCCTCGGATCCGCCTATCGTCTGCAGCTCGGCAAGGCTGTCGGCGAGATCGTCCCCGCCTCCGCCACCAAGGGACACGCCATCCGGGCGCTAGCCGAGAACCCGCCCTATGCCGGCCGCCGGGCGATCTTCCTCGGCGACGACCTTACAGACGAGAAGGCCTTCGCGGTGGTCAACGCGGATGGCGGCGTGAGCGTCCGCATCGGCGGCGCCGAGACGATCGCCGCCCGCCGCCTCATCGATCCCGAGGACGTGCGGCGCCTGCTCTACGCCTGGGCCGACGGGGCGGAGATCGACCCCGACGCCCTGCCGGCCGCCTGAGACGACATTCTCGTCCGATCCCCTCCACCCCCGTTCTCTCCCGGACCCCAGACGGAAGCGGCGCACATGTTCGAATTTCCCGTCCTCGTCGGCGATATCGGCGGCACCAACGCCCGCTTCGCCCTGGTTCCCGAGGCGGGGGCGAAACCGGTCCTCCTCTCCCACGAGGAGACGGCCGGCCACCCCGACCCGAGTGCTGCGATCCGCGCTTCCCTGACCAAGGGGACCGGCACAGCCCCGCGCTCGGCCATCCTGGCGGTAGCGGCCCGGGTCGACGGGCCGGCAGTCCAGCTGACCAATGCCCATTGGGTGATCGAGGGCGCCCGGATCGGACAGGATTTCGGCCTGTCGCGCTCGGTGGTCGTCAACGACTACGTGCCGGTGGCGGCGGGTGCTGCCGGGATCAGCCCCTCCGAGCTGACGCCGATCGGCCCCGACCGGGAGGAGGGAAGGGCCGGGGACCAGGGGGCACGCCTCGTCCTCGGGCCCGGCACCGGATTCGGTGCGGCGGCCCTGCTGCCGGTGGGACAGCGCCTGGTCATCGTCTCCACGGAGAGCGGCCACGTGGATTTCGGGCCGAGCTCGCCGGCCGAGCTTGCCCTCTGGCCGCATCTGGAGCGGGTGGAAGGCCGCGTCACCGTCGAGACCCTGCTCTCCGGGCCCGGCCTGACCCGGCTCCATGCCGGCCTGCACCGGTTGCGGACCGGCACGGACGGACCGCGGCTCGACCCCGCCGCGATCACCGAGGCCGGGCTCGCCGGTGCTGATCCGGACGCGGCGGCGGCCCTCAACCTGTTCGCCAAGCTCCTGGGCCGCGTCTGCGGCGACCTGGCGCTCACCTTCCTGGCCACCGGCGGCGTCTATATCGGCGGCGGAATCGCGCCCCGGATCGTCGATGTCCTCCGGCGCGGCGCCTTCCGCGCGGCCTTCGAGAACAAGCCGCCCTTCGTCGCGCAGATGCAGGCGATCCCGACCAGCGTCATCGCCGTGCACGATCCGGCATTGACGGGGCTCGCGGCCCTGGCGAGCCAGCCCGACCGTTTCGACTATCACGGCCAGGTCTGGCAGGCGTCCTGACCGATCGCGCCGCCGTGCGCGCGGGCCGGGCGTCGGCGGCCTTGGCCGGCGTCGTCGCCAGCCTGGTCGGACTCCTCGTCCTCGCCGCGCTGCTGACGGCGCGCCCGGGCGACCCCGACCTCTATCCGGCGCCGGATGCGGAGGGCACCGTGATCGCGCTGGTGTCGCACGGCTGGCATTCCGGCCTCGTGCTGCCGCGGACCGTCCTGACCGGGGCGGGAAGCGGGCCGGCCCTCGCCAGCATCGCCACGCGGTTTCGCGCCTATCCGGAGATCGAGTTCGGCTGGGGGGAGGCGCGATTCTACCGGGCGACCCCGACCCTGGCCCAGTTCGATCTCGCCCTCGCCCTCGCGGCCCTGTTCACGCCCGGCGGCCGGGACGGGATCGTCCAGGTGGTCGGCCTGGAGCGGCCGGCCCGCGACAGCTTCCCGGCTTCCGACCTCGTGCCGCTCCGGGTCTCGAAGCAGGGTCTCGCGCGCTTCCTCGCGCGCCTGGAGGCGAGCTTCCGCCTCGTGGACGGGCAGCCGGTGGCCAGCGGCCCGGGCCTCTACGGACCGAGCCTGTTCTACGACGGAGCGGGACGCTTCTCCTACGCCAATGTCTGCAATCATTGGGCGGCGCGCCTGCTGAACGCCGCCGGTCTGCCCGTCACCCCGGTCCTCGACACCCACCCGGCGGGGCTGCTCCTCGACCTGCGCTGGCGGGCGGGCCTCGTGCCTCGACCGCCGCCGACCACGAACCTGTCCAAACCGTAATCTTCACGCCACGCCCGGGTCAGGCGCCGCGCCCTACTCACCGGATCACGGCCTGCCGATGGCGGCCCCCCGATCCGGAGACCCCTATGACCGCTCAGCCCAATCGCCTGCGCCGCAACGCCCTCGCCTCGGTCGCCGTGGCCGCCCTCGTGGCGACCGGTGCCGCCGGTGTCGGCCTGACCCAGCCGGCTACCCCGGCCTACGCCCAGTCCCTCTCCAAGAACCCCATCGAGACCCCCGACCATCCGCCGGGCTCCTTCGCCAGCGTCGTCGACAAGGTGAAGCCCGGCGTCGTCGCCGTGAAGGTGAAGCTCGACGACAGCGCCGATTCGGACGACGACGGCGACGGCGCCGGCCAGCAGCAGGTGCCCCCGCAGCTGCGCGAGTTCTTCAAGCGCTTCGGCCAGGGCGGCCCCGGCCAGGGTGGTCCGGGCCAGGGCTTCGGCGGTCAGTCGCCCAAGCGCCAGGGCCAACGCGGCGCCATGGGCTCCGGCTTCATCATCTCCGCCGACGGCTACGTGGTCACCAACAACCACGTGGTCGACAAGGCCAAGTCCGTGCAGGTGACCCTCGACGACAACCGCACCCTCGACGCCAAGGTGATCGGCAAGGACCCGAAGACCGACCTCGCGCTCCTCAAGATCACCGAGGGCGGCACCTTCCCCTACGTCTCGCTCAGCAAGTCGGCGCCCCGCGTCGGTGACTGGGTCGTGGCCATCGGCAACCCGTTCGGCCTCGGCGGCACGGTGACGGCGGGCATCGTCTCGGCCCGCGGCCGCGACATCGGCGCCGGTCCCTATGACGACTTCCTGCAGATCGACGCGCCGATCAACAAGGGCAATTCCGGCGGCCCGACCTTCAACGTCGGCGGCGAGGTGGTGGGCGTGAACACCGCCATCGCGTCGCCCTCCGGCGGCAGCGTGGGCCTGGCCTTCGCCATCCCGGCCGAGACCGTGCAGGCGGTGGTCGACCAGCTCCGGGCCGACGGCAAGGTGGCGCGTGGCTACCTCGGCGTGCAGGTCCAGCCGGTGACGAAGGACATCGCGGACGGCCTCGGGCTCGACAAGGCCAAGGGCGCCCTGGTGGACCATGCCGAGGCGGGCACGCCCGCGGCGAAGGCGGGCCTGAAGTCCGGCGACGTGATCGAATCGGTCAACGGCACGCCGATCAACGACGCCAAGGAGCTGTCCCGCAAGATCGCCGGCATCAAGCCGGGGGCCAAGGTCGAACTCACCTACCTCAGGGGCGGCAAGTCCGACACCGCGTCCGTGGAGCTGGGCGTCCTGCCCAACGACACCAAGGTGGCGAGCACCGACCGCGGCTCCTCGGCCAACGGGCAGCCGCGCCTGGGTCTCAGCCTCGCTCCGGCCTCCGAGGTCGGCGCCGGCTCCGAGGGTGTGGCGGTGATGGAGGTCGATCCCGACGGCCCGGCCGCGGCCAAGGGCATCGAGCAGGGCGACATCATCCTGGATGTCGCCGGCTCCAGCGTCTCGCAGCCTTCGGAGGTCGCCGAGCGCGTCCGCTCAGCAGAGTCGAGCGGCCGCAAGGCGGTGCTGATGCGGGTCAAGAGCGCCAAGGGCGTCACCCGTTTCGTCGCGGTCGCCCTGAACAAGGCCGGCTGATCCGGGGCGGGCGTCTCGCCGCTCGGCAGCTTCCAGCAGACCGCCGAAGCGTCGGTCCTCTCCCGAGGGCCGGCGCTTTCGCGTCTGCGACGGACGATCCCTCGATGCTTTAAGCGGCAGCCATTCCCAATCGGGGCAGGCGCGGCGAACGTGCAGGGCCGCGCCGCCTGGCATGTCACGCAACCCTGAGACCCCGAGCCCCGCGCCCGCGCGGGGTGACGCGGGCGGCGCGAGGCGTCATGGTGCGCACGCTTAGACCGCTCGCAGACGCCTATCCGGACCTGACCCACCATGACGACGATCGCCGACCGCAGCACGGCTGAACTCGCGGACCTGCACGCGCAGGCCCGGAGCGCCTACGACGCCTTCAAGGCCCGGGGCCTCAAGCTCGACATGACCCGCGGCAAGCCCGCGCCCGAGCAGCTCGACCTGTCCACCGGCATGCTCGCCCTGCCGGGCAACGGCGACTACACCACCGCGGCCGGCGAGGACGCGCGCAATTACGGCGGCCAGCAGGGCCTGCCCGAGTTGCGGGCGCTGTTCTCCCACCTCATCGATGCACCGGCCGACCAGATCGTGGTCGGCGGCAATTCCAGCCTGGCCCTGATGCACGACACCATCGTGTGGGCGCTCCTGAAGGGCGTCCCGGGCTCCGAGCGGCCGTGGTCGCAGGGTGAGACGCCGGTCTTCCTCTGCCCGGTCCCGGGCTACGACCGCCACTTCGCCCTCTGCGAGGAGTTCGGCATCCGCATGATCCCGGTGCCGATGACGGGGCAGGGTCCGGACATGGACCTGGTCGAGGAGCTGGTTGCCGACCCCGCCGTGAAGGGCATGTGGTGCGTGCCGAAATACGCCAACCCGTCGGGCGAGATCTTCTCCGACGAGACGGTCCGGCGCCTCGCCGCCATGAAGACCGGCGCCCCCGACTTCCGCCTGTTCTGGGACAACGCCTACGCGGTGCACCACCTCACCACCGATCGCCACCCGGTGCGCGACATCCTGGCGGCATGCGCCGAGGCCGGCCATCCGAACCGGCCGTTCCTCTACGCCTCGACCTCGAAGATCACCCTGGCGGGCGCCGGTCTCGCGGTCTTTGCGGGTTCGCCCGAGAACACCCGCTGGTTCCTGGCCCGTGCCGCCAAGCAGACCATCGGCCCCGACAAGCTGAACCAGCTCCGCCACGTGCGTTTCCTGCGCGACGGCGCCGGTCTCCAGGCCCACATGGACGCTCACCGCGCCCTCATCGCGCCGAAATTCGCGGCCGTGCAGGAGGCCCTTGAGCGCCACCTCGCCGGCACCGGCGCCGCGCGCTGGACGCGGCCCGAAGGCGGCTACTTCATCACCGTCGAGGCTCGCGAGGGCACCGCCACCGAGGTGGTGAGGCTCGCCAAGGAGGCCGGGATCGCCCTGACCCCGGCCGGTGCGACTTCGCCCTATGGCCGCGACCCCAGGGACAGCGTCCTGCGCCTCGCGCCGACCTTCCCCAGCCTCGGCGACGTGACGAAGGCGGCCGAGGGCATCGCCCTCTGCATCCTTCTTGCATCTCTCGAGGCCGAGCACCGGGCCCGCGCACGCACGGCGGCCTGATACCCTGTCGCAATCCGGAAACGTCAGCGCCGGATGATGCGGCGTGCATCCGGAAGGCAATGCGATGGTGACTCCGAAGACGGTGGCCGCGGCGACGTTTCTTCGGCGTTCCGGCGCTCGGATCCTGCTCGGCCTGGCCCTCGGCATCCTCCTGGCCCAGGCGGACCCGGCCCAGGCGCGTACCACCTGGGCGTCCGGCACCTTCGTCTATGCCGATCTCTGCACCCTGTCGGAGAGCGGCGCACGAACCGGCCAGCGCATCACCCTGCGGCGCTCACCCAATGGCGACGGGTTGACCTACGAGGGGGCCGAGCATCCCGCCCCCCGCGCGGCCGCCGAAGTCACCCTCGACGATGCCACCAAAGCGATCAGATTCGCGGTAGAGACCGAGGCCGGGCCGCTCCATTTCCAGGGCGTCGCCGGCGCCGATGCGCTCACCGGCACCTTCGAGGACGAGGCCGGCTCGCATCCGGTGCACCTGCCGCGAGTCCTGCGCTCCCACGCCCACGAGGCCTGCCAAGGTGAAGCCACGGGTTCGATCGTCCAGCGGCGGTAGGTGGTGGGCAGTCGGCGCCCCCTGCGCTAGATCGAGCCGATGATGCTTTCCCTCCGGCTCGCCGCGATCATGATTCCCCTGGTTTTCGGGGCGGCGACGCCGGCGGCGGCGGCCGATGCCTGCGATGCCCTCACGGCGCGGATGATCCGCGCCACCGGCGCGTCGCTCGCCGGGCGCGAGGGGTCCCGTGCCGTGTTTCGCGCGGCCGATGCCGAGCGGATGAGCCTCGACTGCCGGGTCCGCCGGATGGCCTTCTCCGCCCTCGAGCGCGAGCCGAGCCGTCGCTACTACGCGCTGATCGGCCTCGCCGCGGACGCGCTCACCGGGGCGAAGCCCGAAGCGGTCGAGGCCCTCGCCCTCGCCTTGCACCAGGATGCCCTCGTCACGGGACAGCCGCAGCAGGGCATCGCCGGACGGGCAGCGCTCCGCTGCGAGACGGCCCCCGACGCCGACCCGTTCGCGTCGCCGCGCACGCGCTGCGTGCTGGTCCCGAGCGCCCGGGCCGGGCTTCGCCGCCGCGCCGGCCTTCCCGCCGGAGCCCGGGCGGGCTAGACCGACCCTATGTCCGAGACCTCTCCTTCCGCCACCCCCGTCGTCACCGCTGGTGCGGTCGCCTTCGCGAATCACCTGCCCTTCGCACTCATTGCCGGCCCATGTCAGCTCGAGAGCCGCGACCACGCGATCGAGATCGCGGACGCCTTGAAGGCGATGACGGACCGGCTCGGGATCGGCCTCGTATTCAAGGCCTCGTTCGACAAGGCGAACCGGACCTCGGGCACCACCGCGCGCGGCCTCGGCCTCGCCGGGGCGCTGCCGATCTTTTCGGAGATCAAGGCGCGCTTCGGTCTGCCCGTCCTCACCGACGTGCACGAGGCATCGCAATGCGCCCCGGCGGCCGAGGTGATCGACGTGCTCCAGATCCCGGCCTTTCTCTGCCGGCAGACCGACCTGCTGCTCGCGGCGGCCGCCACAGGACGGGTGGTGAACGTGAAGAAGGGCCAGTTCCTAGCGCCCTGGGACATGGCCCACGTGGCCGCCAAGGTAACCGGGGCGGGCAATCCCAACGTGCTGGTGACCGAGCGCGGTGCCTCGTTCGGCTACAACACCCTCGTGTCCGACATGCGCAGCCTGCCGATCATGGCGCAGGTCACGCACGGCGCGCCGGTGGTGTTCGATGCGACCCACTCCGTGCAGCAGCCGGGCGGACAGGGTGCCACTTCGGGCGGTCAGCGGGAATTCGTCGCCGTGCTCGCCCGCGCCGCCGTGGCGGTGGGGGTCGCGGGTCTGTTCATCGAGACCCATCCCGATCCGGACCACGCCCCCTCCGACGGACCCAACATGGTGCCGCTGAAGCGAATGCCAGCGTTGCTCGCCGAATTGCAGGCCTTCGATCGTCTCGCCAAGGCGCGCACCGCCCATTAGGCACCACCAGCCCTTGCGACTTCGGGCATTGCGGAGATTCCGGCCCTACCACAGCAAGTTGAGGGAGGGCCGTGGCGTACGCGATCAGCCAGGAATGATTCACCAAGACCGACGATGCGGGCCGTGCATCTTTCGCTCCGGCAGACCCGAGGGAACGATCGCGTCAGCTTGACGTTGGAATATCCAATACGTTCTCGAACGCCGAAGGATAACCATGCGCAAGCTCGCCCTCGTTTCTGCTCTGACCCTTTCGCTCGGCGGTCTCGCGGCCGCGACATCGGCCGAGGCCGGCCCGCGCGGCCACGGTTACGGACATGGCGGCTACGGCCACGGCCATGCGTATGGTGGTCGTGGCTACGGCCGCGGTTACGCCTACGGTGGCCGTCGCCGCGGGATCGGAACCGGCGCAGCCGTCGGCCTCGGGATCGCGGGCCTTGCGGCCGGTGCGATCGCCGCCGGTGCCGCCCGTGACGCCTATAACCGTGACGGCTACGGCCGTCCCGCCTATGGCTACGGCGCGCCTGCCTACGGCTACGGTTACTGAGTTCTCGGGTTCTGCCCGATCGGCGAGGGCAGTCGGCGCAAGCCGGCTGCCCTTTTCCGTGGGTGCCGTCGGCCCCTCTCAGCTTGTAAAATTCCCGCCAAGGTTGCATCAGGGCGCATGCCGTGAATCTCCGACGGGCGGACGACGATGCCTATTCTCCTCGCGGTCGCCGGCTTGATCATAACGGGACTGACCTACTGGATCCGCTATGGGAACGGCTTGGCTCATCTCGACCATGCCCTGAACGACTGGCGCAAGGACCGCCGCCGCAGGGCCGGCGACGTCCAGCAGCGCTTGGCGCCGCTGCGATCGATGCGAAACCCGGCGGATGCCGCCGGAGTGTTGATGATGCTGGTCGCTCGCCAGCGCGGTTTGGCCACGCCCGAGCAGGAGCGTGAAATCCTGTCCCGGATGCGTTCAGTGACGGAAGCGTCGGAGGAGGACCTCGCGACGCGCATGGCTGTGATCCGCCATGCAGCGGACCAGACCCGCGAACCGCAACTCGCGATCAGGGCCGTGGCCCCGCTGCTGCATGACCGGCTCACGCCGTCCGAGGTCGAAGACCTCGTCGACATGCTTCGGGCGGTCGCGTCCATCCATGGCGGTCCGACGGCGGCGCAGAGCCAGCTCGTCGAGCAGGTTCGGCGGGCCATCCTGGAGGACAGGTAGGTCGAGCCAGGCGACCGGCGTTCTTCAACGCGCCCGGTAGGGCGGCACGCCGGGATCAGGCAGCCAGACGGATTTCGGCGGCTCGCCGGTCTGCCAGAATACGTCGATGGGAATCCCGCCGCGCGGATACCAGAATCCCCCGATCCGCAGGTAGCGGGGCTCCAGGAGTTCGGTCAGGCGCAGGCCGATGCCGACCGTGCAATCCTCGTGGAAGGCCCCGTGATTGCGGAAGGCGGTGAGGTAGAGCTTCAGCGACTTCGATTCGACGAGCCACTGGTCCGGTACGTAGTCGATCACCAGGATCGCGAAGTCCGGCTGGCCGGTGACCGGACAGAGGGAAGTAAACTCCGGCACGGTGAAGCGGGCGAGATAGTCGGTGCCCGGATGTGGGTTCGGCACCCGGTCAAGTCGGGCCTCCTCGGGCGAGGCGGGCAGGGGGCTCATCTGCCCGAGTTGCAGGCCCTCGGGCTCTGAATGCTGGGTCATGAACGAAACTTTCGGGGCCGACGGCGGGAATTCGGTCATCGGCTTCGGGACGAGAAAACGATCAATTCGCCACCCAAGTGATGTCCATGAGTGGCAGGCGCCGAATCCGCGTGCCATATGGGGACCATGAGCGACGAAAACACGGCTACCTACCCCTACACCCTGGAGATCCAGCCGCCCAAGGCCCCGGGCTCCCCCTACCAATGGGCGATCCGCCGGAAAGGGAAGCTGATCCAGCGGTCGGATCGCAATCACCCGACGGAGGCCAAGGCCCGCGAGAACGGGATGGCGCAGATCGAACTGCTCCTGTCGGGCGCAGGCGACCGCTAGAACGACCGGCCTTCAAGGGTCCGATTGCGGGATTCGAGCCTTCCGGCACGTGCAGGCTGCGCAGAGCGCTTGCCGGAGGCGAAGCGTTGACGGATAAGCCTCGGCGGAATCACCCCGTCCCGGATGCGGCCATTCGGCTCATCGGGGGCGGATCCGGCCCCGCCGTTGGGGCCTCGACACGCCGTAACGTCCGAGAAGGCGCCTGCATGACCGCGATCACCAACATCGCCGCCCGTGAGATCCTCGACAGCCGGGGCAACCCGACCATCGAAGTCGACGTGCTGCTCGAGGACGGTTCCTTCGGCCGCGCGGCCGTACCGTCGGGCGCCTCCACCGGCGCGCACGAGGCGATGGAGCTGCGCGACGGCGACAAGGGACGGTATGGCGGCAAGGGCGTGCGCAAGGCGGTCAACGCCGTGCAGTCCGACATCCTCGACGCCATCGGCGGCATGGATGCCGAGGACCAGATCGCCATCGACGAGGCGATGATCGAGCTCGACGGCACCCCGAACAAGAGCCGCCTCGGCGCCAACGCGATTCTCGGCGTCTCGCTCGCGGTCGCGAAGGCGGCCGCCGAGACCGCCGGTCTGCCCCTCTACCGCTACATCGGCGGCACGCAGGGTCGGGTGCTTCCCGTCCCGATGATGAACATCATCAATGGCGGCGCGCATGCCGACAACCCGATCGACTTCCAGGAATTCATGATCATGCCGGTGGGCGCGTCCTCGCTCGCCGAGGCCGTGCGCATGGGCGCAGAGGTGTTCCACACCCTGAAGGGCGCGCTCAAGAAGGCCGGCCACAACACCAACGTGGGTGACGAGGGCGGCTTCGCCCCGAACCTGCCGTCGGCCGAGGCCGCCCTCGACTTCGTGATGCAGTCCATCCAGGCCGCCGGCTTCAAGCCCGGCACCGACATGGTCCTGGCCCTCGACTGCGCCGCCACCGAGTTCTTCAAGGACGGCGCCTACCACTACGAGGGTGAGGGCCAGACCCGCGATATCGAGGCGCAGGTCGCCTACCTCGCCGGCTTGGTCGACGCCTACCCGATCCTGTCGATCGAGGACGGCATGTCCGAGGACGATTGGGAGGGCTGGAAACTGCTCACCGATCGGGTCGGCGATCGCTGCCAGCTCGTCGGCGACGACCTGTTCGTCACCAACGTGACGCGCCTGTCACGCGGCATCGCCGAGCAGACCGGCAACTCCATCCTGGTGAAGGTCAACCAGATCGGCTCCCTCACCGAGACGCTGGCCGCCGTCGATATGGCCCAGCGCGCTGGCTACACCGCCGTCATGTCCCACCGCTCCGGCGAGACCGAGGATTCGACCATCGCCGATCTCGCGGTCGCGACGAATTGCGGACAGATCAAGACCGGCTCGCTGGCCCGCTCCGACCGGTTGGCCAAGTACAACCAGCTCATCCGCATCGAGGAGGGCCTCGGCTCCCAGGCCCTCTATGCCGGCCGCAACGCCCTCAAGGCGCTCGCCCGCCGCTGAAGCCAGCGCCCGAGTGGATACGACATGGCCGCGAAGCGATTCGCGGCCATGTCGCGTCGTGGGCGGCGCCCTATGTCTCCGGGATGCCCGCCTCCCAGACCGCGCCCCCTTCGCTGATCGTCTATTACGATGGGGCCTGTCCCCTCTGTGCCGCGGAGATCCGGGTGTACCGGCGCTGCGCGGGAGCCGAGCGGGTCGCCTGGGTCGATGTCGGCGCCGAGGGTTCGGCCCAGCTCGCGCCGGACCTCACCCGCGGTGCCGCGCGGGCGCGATTCCACGTCCGACGCCCCGATGGCACGCTGGTCTCGGGCGCCGCCGGCTTCGCCGCGCTCTGGGTCGTGCTGCCCCGCTGGCGCATCCTCGCGCGCCTCGCCCGCCTGCCGGGCGTTCTCGGCCTGGGCGAGGTCGCCTACCGCCTCTTCCTGCCGTTGCGGCCCTGGATCGCCCGGCTCGTTCGGGGCGGTGGACCAAGCTGCGACAAGGCTTGCGGATAGGGCGCCCGCGGGCGCAGGAGCGGGGAAGGGGCTCACTCCTTCGAGGCGGCGCATGCTCAATCCCATCCAGGCCTTCTGGCTTCGGCCGCGCCTCCTCGGCAGCGTCGGGCTCACCTTGGTGCTCGCCCTGGTCCTGCCCTTCGCCGACCTGTCGGTCCGGCTCCTCATCGGCTGGTGCCTCGGCGTCCTCGTCTATTGCGGGCTCATCGTCGGCAAGGCGGCGCGTCAGTCGCAGGATTCCCTGCGGGCCGAGGCCTCGCGCCTCGACGACAGCGCCTTCGCGGTCTCGCTCTTCGCGATCCTGGCGGCAGCGGCGAGCTTCGGTGCCGTGGCCATGCTCGTCCTCGGCGGCAACGGCAGCGAGGCCTATCGCCTCAGCCATCTCGCCCTGGCCGCCGCGACCATGATCTGCGCCTGGCTCTTCGTGCAGGTCGTGTTCACGGTGCACTACGCGCACCTCTACTACGGCGCAGACGACGACACGTCTCGCGGGGGGCTCGACTTCAACGGCGACGAGAACCCGGATTTCTGGGACTTCTTCTACTTCTCGGTCACCATCGGGGCGACGTCCCAGACCTCGGACACCGACATCACCAGCAAGGCGATGCGCCGGGTCGCGACGGTGCAGACGATCTACGCCTACGTCTTCAACACCAGCGTCCTGGCCTTGGCGATCAACATGGCGGCAGGCGTCGCGCAGCATTGAACGCACCGGCGACCGCCGGACTTCAGGGCGCGGCCTCCAGAGCCTCCCGGGCATCCGCATGATCGTCCGCCGTGGCTTCCGGTGCCTCCTGCAGGTGCGGGGCCTTCTCGCTGCGGTACAGGCTGATGAGAATCGGAAAGTGGTCGGACTGGATATGGCCCAGGCGTTCGATTCGGCCGAGCAGGAAGTCGTCGCTGAAGAAGATATGATCGAGGGGCCAGCGCAGAAGCGGCCACTTCGCGTTGAAGGTCGGGTAGAGGCCGCGACCGATGCGCGGGTCGAGGAGCCCGCTGATCCGCTGGAAGAGATCGTTGGTCTTGGACCAGGCGACGTCGTTGAGATCCCCCGCCACCACCGCCGGACGCCCCTCCGCCTTCACCTCGCGCGCCACCAGGACGAGTTCGGCGTCGCGCGCGGCGCTGCTCTGTCCCGGATGGGGCGGGCGCGGATGGACGCCGAAGAAGGTGAAGGTCTCGCCCGAGCGCAGGGTCACGCCGGTGCGGACGGAGGGAACGTCGTCCTCCAGAAGGAAGCGCACCTGCGGGTCGATGAGGGGGAGCTTCGAGTAGAACATCAGCCCGTAGGTGTTGCCCTGAGGCTGGGCCAGCACGTGGGGATAGCGCGTCCGCAGGGGTTCGAGCGCCTGCGCCCAGGCCGCATCGGTCTCGACGAGCAGCAACAGGTCGGGATCCTGCGCGACGACGAGATCGAGGATCGGCGCGTAGGCACGGTTGGACTCGAGCACGTTGGCGATCATGATCGACACGCCGGCCTCGGAGCGGCCCGCGCCGGTCTCCGCCGCCACCGCCTGCGGCGAGACCAGCCGCGTGAACGGGTAGATGCAGGCCACCTGGTAGGCTAGGGCTGCGACGAGGCTCGCGGCCAGCGTCAGCCCCGCAGCATCGCGGGCGACGAACAGCAGGCCCAGGACCACCGGCACGATCAGGGCCGCAATCTGCAGTCGCGGGAAATCGAAGGTGCGGATGAAGCCGGAATTGCTTGGAATGAACGGCAGCAGCGTCGCCGCCACGAGGAGCATCCCGAAGGCCTTCAGGCCGAGTGCCATCCACGTCCCCGCCACACTTCACCTCCCGTGCCATCGCTGGCGCGCCGTGGCCAAGCGTTGCGGAACGCCTCAGGGCCGGAATGGTGCCCGCGCGGCCCGCCGGGAAGCCAGTCATCGGGAAGCCAGTCATTAGGAAGCCAGTCATGGAGCCTGACGCGGGGGAGGCCGCCGCAGCGCGCGCGCGGGTCGACGCGCTCCTCGCCCGCTTCGAAGGCGGGAGTCTCACCGGCTTTCCCGGCGGCGAATCCCGCGACCTCGGCGGACTGCCCCTGGGACGCGACGCACTCGCGGCCCGGCTCGGCGAGAGCCCGGAACCACCGGCCTGGTGGGACCCGAAGCAGGCCGGCCTCGCCCTGGCCGGGGTGGACCTCACCGATGCGCATTTGGAGAACACGGACCTCACCGGGGCCAACCTCGCGGGTGCCGCCCTCGGGGGCGTCCTCGGACGCTCCGCGCTCTTTGTCGGTGCCACGGTGGAGGAAGCGAACTTCGCCGGGGCCGATCTCAGCGGCGCCCGCTTCACCGGGATCGCCGGGGGCGAGGCCAACTTCGACGACGCGATGCTGGAAGATGCGCATTTCGGCGGCGCCGCCATGCGCTTCGCCAAGCTACGCCGCACGCTCCTCGACGGAGCCAACTTCGACGGAGCCGACCTCTGGGGCGCCGACTTCACCGGGGCGGATGCCGACTACACGCATTTCCGCGGCGCCCGCCTGGACGAGGTCAAGCTCGTGGGGGTCAACCTCACCTACGCGGATTTCGAGGGCGCGAGCCTCAAGAAGACGCAGCTCAGCGGCTCGCGCCTGCGGGGCGCCAACTTCACCGGAGTCAAGCTCGACGGGGCCGATCTATCGGGAGCGGATCTCTCCGAGACCAGCCTGGTGCGGCTCAACCTCTCCACCTGCGACCTGCGCCACGCACGCTTCGCCGGGGCCTGGCTCAACGGCACCCGGATGAGGGTGGATCAGCTCGGCGGCGCGGTGGGCGAAGAGGTCGCCCGGGACTACGTGGCAGCCCAGGCGAGCTACCTCGCCCTGGAGCAGAACTTCAAGAGCATCGGCAGCCAGGATGCGGCGAGCTGGGCCTACAAGCGCGGACGCCGGATGGGGCGGTTCCACGCGGGCGCGCAGGCGCGAGCGGCGTGGGAGCGGCGTGCGGGTCCGGACCTGGCCCGGCACGGCTATCAGTGGGTCGCCGATCGCTTCGTGGAATGGCTCTGCGACTACGGCGAGAGCCTGTCGCGCATCGCCCGCGCCTTCGTCATCCTCATCTTCGTGTTCGCGGGCCTCTACGGCCTCACCGGCGGCCTCATCCCCGAAGGGAGCGACGGCCGGGCGACCTACAACCCCCTCGATCTCGTGAGCTACAGCGCCCTCAACATGATGACGGCGAACCCGCCCGAGATCGGCGTCAAGCCGGTGGGCCGCGTCACCAACCTTCTGGTGGGCATCGAGGGGGCGGCCGGCATCATCCTGATGGGCCTCTTCGGCTTCGTCCTCGGCAACCGCCTCCGGCGCTGAGGAGCCCGCCCAACCGCCATGACCCCGCTCGCCGCGCGCCTCGCCGGCCTCTACGAGGGCTCGACCAACCGGGCCCACCGCTTCCGCTACGGCCTCCTCGTGTTCGACGCGGCCACGGTGGTCTGGGTCGTGGCGACCTCGTTCCTGCCGCGCCACGCCTGGATCGAGGGGATCGACGTCGCCCTGGGCCTCGTCGTACTCCTCGACTTCCTGGCCCGTCTCGCCATCAGCCGGGACCGGATGCGGGAGTTCCGACATCTCTCGACCTGGGCCGATATCGCCGCGGTGGTCTCGTTCCTCGCGCCGGTGGTGGGGGAGGGCGTCGGCTTCCTGCGCATTCTGCGGACCCTGCGCCTGCTGCGGACCTACCAGCTCCTCGACCGGATGCGCGCGGACAGCGCCTTCTTCCGCGCCAACGAGGACGCGATCCTGGCGGGCACCAACCTGGCGGTCTTCGTCTTCGTGATGACCGGGATCGTCTACGCCACCCAGCACGGCAGCAACCCGGCGATCGGCAACGCCGTCGACGCGCTCTACTTCACCGTGACCTCCCTGACGACCACCGGCTACGGCGACATCACGCTGCCGGGAACCTCGGGCCGCCTCATCTCGGTCGCGGTGATGATTTTCGGGGTGACACTTTTCCTGCGCCTCGCCCAGGTGTTGTTCCGCCCGCCCAAGGTGCGCTTCGCCTGTCCGGCCTGCGGCCTCCAGCGCCACGAGACCGACGCGGTCCATTGCAAGGCCTGCGGGACGCGCCTCGCCATCCCCGATGAGGGCGGCGATTGAGTACCTCTGGATGGAGTGCCTCCGGCACGCAGTGCGGCGAGACGCGGGATGAACGGAAGCGAAGCCGGCGCGTTTGCGAGCGTCGGGGCCGTGGTCCTGCCACTACGACGGTGCTGCCGCGACGACGCCTGCTCCCCCGCTCCCGGCTTCCTGCGCTCCCAACGCAGCGAGACCGCACGCGGGACGCCGTCGCCGCGCTCAGCCGGATTTTCCTCCCGCCCGACAGGGCGCCAAACCCGTGAATCGTATCGCATGACCAGCGCCTTCCCGAAGCGTCCCGAGCGTGGTTGGCGCAAGCCGCGCCTTCTCGCGGGCATACCGAGCTCGCCCCTCGCCCTGGTGCTGATCGGCATCGCGGTGGCAGCCGGGGTGGGAAACTACCTTGCCAGCGAGGCGAGCCGCATCGACGGCGCGCGTCAGCACGCGATCCTCAGCGAGAGTGAGCGCCTGCTCTCGAACATGGTCGAGCTCGAGACCGGGATGCGCGGCTACGTGCTGTTCGGCGAGGAGCCCTACCTGGAGCCCTACCAGGCGGCACAGAACACCATCGACGGGCAGCTCGACGCCATCGAGGCCCTGTCGACGGAGACCGATGCGCAGGGCCCCGAGCACATGCGTGACCTGCGCCGGTTCGTCGAGGCCAAGCGAAGCTACGCCGCGCACGTCATCGACCTACGCCGCGCCCAGGGCTACGACGCCGCCGTCTCGCTGGCCCGGATGGGCGAGGGCAAGCGCACCATGGACGGCGTGCGGGCGGCCGCCAAGGCCGTGCAGAACCATGCCAACGCCGTCCTCGCCACGGGCGAGGAGCGCGACCGCGTGCTCTCCCTGGTGCTGCTGCTGGTGTCGATCGCCTCGGCACTCGGCGCCGTCGGGCTCCTCGGGCGCCTCGCCCTGGTGCGCCGGCGCGACGAGCAGCGCACGGCGGCCCTCCTCGACGGGGTCTTCGCCAACGCTCCCGTCGGCCTCGGCTTCCTCGACCGCGACCTGACGATCCAGCACATGAACCGGGCGCTCGCCACCATGAACGAGCGCGGCTTCGGGGCCGATCTCGGCGCGCCGATCTGGGCGAACGTGCCGATGCTCCAGGAACAGCTGATCCCGAAGCTCAAGGCGGCCCGCGACGAAGGCCTCGTGACCACCAACGTCGACGTGGCGGTGCCCACGCCGAGCGCCCCGCGCGGGGTGCGCCACTTCCAGATGAGCTTCTACCCTCTGCGCGGCCGCACCGGCTCCGCACGTTCCGACGGCGTCCAGGCCGACGGCGTCGGGCTCGTCGTCTCCGACGAGACCCTGCGCAAGCTCTCCGAGGAGCGCATGCGCCACAGCGAGGAGCGTTTCCGTTCCCTGACCGAAGCGACCACCGCCATCGTCTGGACGACCAATCCCGAGGGCGGCTTCGAGGTGACGCCGTCCGAGTGGACACGCTTCACCGGCCAGACGCCCCAGGAGGCCGCCGGAGCCGGATGGCTCGGTTCGATCCATCCCGACGATCGCGAGCGCACCGGCGCGGCCTGGCAACAGGCTCTGGAGACCCTCTCGCCCTACGAGATCGAGCACCGCGTCCGCCGCCAGGACGGGGTCTGGCGGATCATGTCGGCCCGCGCGGTCCCGATCCTGGAGGAGAACGGCAGCATCCGCGAATGGGTCGGCACGCATTCCGACGTGACGGCCCGCAAGGAGGCGGAACTCGCCCTGGAAGCCGCCAAGGAGGCCGCCGAGGAGGCCAACCGGGCCAAGAGCCAGTTCCTGGCCAATATGAGTCACGAGCTGCGTACCCCCCTCTCGGCGGTGATCGGCTATTCCGAGATGCTGCAGGAGGAGATCGAAGACCTCGGCGAGGAAGGGCTCCTCGCCGACATGCGCAAGATCGAGGCGAATGCCCGCCACCTGCTCGGCCTCATCAACGACGTCCTCGACCTCTCGAAGATCGAGGCCGAGCGCATGGAGATCTATGCCGAGACCTTCCCGGTGGCCGAGACCGTGCGCGACGTCGCCGCCACCGTGGAATCCCTGGTCGACAAGAAGGGCAACAGCCTCGCCCTGGAGATAGCGGACGACCTCGGCGAGGCGCAGACCGATCAGACCAAGCTGCGCCAGTGCCTGATCAATCTCCTGAGCAACGCCGCGAAGTTCACCGAGGCCGGTCGCATCACCCTGTCGGTCGCCCGCGCCCCGCGCGCGGGCGCCGACTGGCTCGTCTTCCGTGTCACCGACACCGGCATCGGCATGAATCCCGAGCAACAGGCCAAGCTGTTCCAGCGCTTCACCCAGGCCGACGCCTCGACCACCCGCCGGTTCGGTGGCACCGGCCTCGGCCTCGCCATCACCCGCGCCTTCGCCGAGATGCTGGGCGGCCGGATCGAGGTGGAGAGCGAGGAGGGGGCCGGCACCACCTTCACCCTGGCGGTCCCCGCGACCTATGTGCCGCCGAATCCGGTCGAGGCGGCCCACCACGACCTCGACGTCCTGCACCGGACCGGCGAGGCGCGGGCGATCCTCGGGGGCCATGTCCTGATCATCGACGACGACGCGGCGACGCGCGATCTCCTCGCGCGCTTCCTGGAGCGCGACGGCTTCACCGTGGCCACCGCGCGCGACGGGCGCGAAGGCGTCGAGCGGGCGCGCGAGCTCCGGCCCCGGGTCATCCTCCTCGACGTGACGATGCCACGGATGGACGGCTGGTCGGTGCTGCGCACCCTGCGGGCCGATCCCGAGCTCGGCGCAACCCCGATCATCATGGTGACGGTGCTCGACGAGCAGAACCTCGCCTTCTCCCTCGGGGCCACCGACTATCTGCAGAAGCCGATCGAGTGGGGTCAGCTCAAGTCGGCCATGGAGCGGTTCAAGCCTTCCGAGCACAAGGGTCCGGTGCTGATCATCGACGACGACCCGGATGCTCGCGAGCGCCTCTCTGCGATGCTGACCCGCGAGGGCTGGCGCGTGGCCGCGGCCGAGAACGGCGTGGCCGGCCTGGAGGCGACCGCGGCCAAGAAGCCCTGCCTCATCCTTCTCGACCTGATGATGCCGGAGATGGACGGCTTCGGCTTCCTGCGAGCCCTGCGCGAGCGGGCGGAGTGGCGCGACATTCCCGTCGTGGTGCTAACCGCCAAGGACATCACCGCCGACGACCGCCGGCGGCTCGCCGGACGCGCCGACCGGGTGCTGCAGAAGGGCGGCCTGAGCCTCACCGACCTGGCCGAATCCCTGCGGCCGCTGGTGGCGCCCGGAGCCTGACGGGCCGCCGAGCGCACCTGCCGGGTGCGCTCGGCGGGTGCGCTTGCCGCCCTTGGCAGGGCGGCCTATAGCCCTGGACCCAGCATGACAGCCGCGCCTCCCAGCTTCCCCCACCGGCACCTGCTCGGGATCGAGGGGCTCACTCGACCCGACATCGAGATCCTGCTCGACCGGGCGGAGGACGCCGTCGCCCTCTCGCGCCAGGTCGAGAAGAAGCGCACCACCCTGCGCGGCCGCACCCAGATCAACCTGTTCTTCGAGCCATCCACGCGCACGCAGAGCTCTTTCGAGCTGGCGGGCAAGCGTCTCGGGGCCGACGTGATGAACATGTCGGTGGCCTCGTCGTCGGTGAAGAAGGGCGAAACCCTCATCGACACCGCCGCAACCCTCAACGCCATGCGGCCCGACATCATCGTGGTTCGCCACCACGCGGCCGGCGCCGTGCACCTTCTGGCCCGCAAGGTCGACTGTGCCGTGGTCAATGCCGGCGACGGCGCCCACGAGCACCCGACGCAGGCGCTCCTCGACGCGCTGACGATCCGGCGCAACAAGGGCCGGATCGAAGGCCTGCGGGTCGCGATCTGCGGCGATGTCCTGCACAGCCGCGTGGCACGCTCGAACCTGATCCTGCTCCAGGCTCTCGGCGCGCGGGTGCGGGTGATCGGACCCTCGACCCTGCTGCCCACCGGCATCGAGCGCTTCGGCGTCGAGGTCTTCACCGACATGCGTAAGGGCCTGGAGGGCTGCGACATCGTCATGATGCTGCGCCTGCAGCGCGAGCGCATGAACGGCTCCTTCGTGCCCTCCGTGAAGGAATATTTCCGCTATTTCGGCCTCGATGCCGACAAGCTGCGGCTTGCCGACCCCGATGCCCTGGTGATGCATCCCGGCCCGATGAATCGGGGCGTCGAGATCTCCTCGGAGATCGCCGACGGGGCGCAGTCTCTGATCCGCGAGCAGGTCGAGATGGGGGTGGCCGTGCGCATGGCGGTGCTCGAAGCGCTGGCGACGCACCTGCCGAACGCGTGATCCGGCCGCGGCAGACGCTCGGCTACAGGCTCAGCAGCGCCCCTTCCGCGCCCGATACGTCCTCCGTGAATACCACCCGTGCGCCGTCGAGGGCGACGCGCCCGCCCGCGACGAGAGCCAGGGACTGGGGATAGAGCCGGTGCTCCTGCACCAGGATGCGGGCCGCCAGCGCGTCGGCATCGTCGCCGGGCCGAACCGGCACGGCCGCCTGCGCGATGATCGGGCCGGCATCGAGCTCGGGAACGACGTAGTGCACGGTGCAGCCATGCAGGCGCACCCCGGCGGCCAGGGCCTGCTCATGGGTGTGCACGCCCTTGAACAGCGGCAGGAGAGAAGGGTGGATGTTGATCATCCGCCCCGCCCAGGCCTCGACGAAGCCGGCGGAGAAGATCCGCATGAAACCGGCCAGGCACACGAGGTCGATATCGGCCGCCTCCAGCTCGGCGTTCAGCGCCGCGTCGAAGGTCTCCCGGCTCGGATAGGCCTTGTGATCGATGGCGCGGGTCGGGATGCCGCGTTCCGCCGCGTAGACGAGGCCGGGCGCCTCGGGAAGATTGGCCGCCACCAGCACGATCTCGGCCGGGTAGTCCGGCGCCTGCGCCGCCGCGATCAGCGAAGCCATGTTCGAGCCGCGCCCCGAGATGAGGATCGCGACGCGGGTCCGTCTTGCGGGCGCCATCAGAAGGCGAGCCGCCCTTCGAAGGTCACGGGCTCGGCCCCGCGCGGAGTGATCCGGCCGAGGCGAACCGGGGAGGCGCCGCCGAGGTCGAGGGCCTTCGACACGGCGCTCACGCTCTCGGGCGCCACCACCACCACCATGCCGATGCCGCAGTTGAAGGTGCGCAGCATCTCGGATTCGGCGACCCCGCCGACCTCCGAGAGCCAGCCGAAGACCGGCGGCGGGATGATCGCGTCGAGGTCGATGCTGATGCCGACGCCATCGGGCAGCACGCGGGGCAGGTTGTCGGGGAAGCCGCCGCCGGTGATGTGGGCGAGCGCCTTGATCCCGTCCGTGGTGCGCAGGGCCGCCAGCAGCGGCTTCACGTAGATCTGGGTCGGCTCCAGCAGGGCCTCGCCGAGCGTCCGGGCGGGCTCGAAGGGTGCCGGGTCGTCGTAGGACAGGCCGCTGCGCTCGACGATCCGACGCACAAGCGAGAAGCCGTTGGAATGGACGCCCGAAGAGGGCAGGCCCAGCACCACGTCGCCGGGCACGATGTTGCCGCGCGGCAGCAGTGTGCCGCGCTCGGCCGCCCCGACGCTGAACCCGGCCAGATCGTAGTCGGAACCGTCGTAGAGGCCCGGCATCTCGGCGGTCTCGCCGCCGATCAACGCACAGCCGGCGAGCCGGCACCCGGCCGCGATGCCGCGCACGATGTCGGCGCCGACCCCGGGCACCAGCTTGGCGGTGGCGAAGTAGTCGAGGAAGAACAGCGGCTCGGCGCCCTGCACGATGATGTCGTTCACGCACATCGCCACGAGATCGATGCCGATGGTGTCGTGGCGGTTCGTCTCGATGGCGATCTTGACCTTGGTGCCGACACCGTCGTTGGCCGCCACCAGGATCGGATCCTTGAAACCCGCGGCCTTCAGATCGAACAGGCCGCCGAAGCCGCCGATCTCGGCATCGGCCCCCGGCCGCCGGGTGGCGCGCACCAGCGGCTTGATCGTCTCGACCATGGCGTTGCCGGCATCGATGTCGACGCCCGCCTGCGCGTAGGTCATTCCGTTTTTGGGCTCGCCGGTCATCCGCGCCGCTCTCCGAGGGTCCGTGTTCCGCGACCTCTAACCGCTCCCGCGCGCCTCCGCGAGTCCGTCGTCGCGGGTAGCGGGTATTCGTGCCCCGATCGGCGCCCAGGGGCCGATGCGAGCGAGGGAAGGCGCGTCGGCATGCATCCCGCAGCCTTGACCCCATCCCCTCCCGTTCCCACTGTTGGTCCGCGAACGACGACGTGAACGGGGAACGGCCGATGCGCGGCAGGGCGATGATCGGGCTGATGGCCCTCGTGGGCCTCGCCCTGCTGGTCTACCTCCTCGCCGACGTACTGCTGCCCTTCGTGGCGGGCTTGGCCCTGGCCTACCTTCTCGATCCGATCGCCGACCGGCTGGAGCGCCTCGGGCTTGGACGACTGGCCGCCTCGCTTCTCATCCTGGCGGTGTTCGTGGTCGGACTCGTGGTCGTCCTGCTCATCGCGGTGCCGCTGGCCGCCAACCAGATCTCGGCCCTGATCGCGACCCTGCCCGGCATGGTCTCGCGGCTGCAGGGCATCCTGGCGGACAGGGCGGGGCCGCTGCTGCAGCGGGTGGGCGGGGCCGACGTCCTCACCGACCTGCAGTCGCAGGTCGGGACGCTGGTCGGGCAGGGGGGCACCTGGTTCCTCGCCTTCCTCAAGTCCCTGTGGTCGGGCAGCCAGGCCCTGATCTCCATCGCGTCGCTCCTCGTGGTGACGCCGGTGGTGGCGTTCTACCTGCTGGTCGACTGGGACCGGATGATCGCGACCCTCGACCGGTGGGTGCCCCCGCGCCACCGCCCGGTGGTGCGGCGCCTCGGGCGCGAGATCGACGGAGCGGTCACCGGCTTCGTCCGCGGCCAGACCCTGGTCTGCCTCATCCTCGGCACCTTCTACGCCGTCGGCCTGTTCCTGGTCGGCTTGAACTTCGGCGTGCTCATCGGCCTGATCGCGGGCTTCCTGACCTTCATCCCGTATGTCGGGACGCTGACCGGGTTCCTGCTCTCGGCCGGCGTCGCCCTGGCGCAGTTCTGGCCGGATTCCGATTGGCTGCATATCGGGCTGACCATCGGGGTCTTCGTCGTCGGACAGTTCCTCGAGGGCAACATCATCTCGCCCAAGCTGGTCGGCGAGTCGGTCGGCCTGCATCCGGTCTGGCTGATGTTCGCCCTCCTCGCCTTCGGCTCGCTGTTCGGCTTCCTCGGGCTGCTGCTCGCGGTCCCGGTGGCGGCCTCCATCGGCGTGCTCGTCCGCTTCGTCCTGGAGCGTTACCTCCAGAGCCCGCTCTACTACGCGGACGCGCCCGTGCTCCTGTCCAAGCCCGAACCCTGAATGGCAACCCGCGACACCGTCCCCCCGAAGCAGCTGGCCTTCGATCTGCCGGCCGACCCACGCTACGGCCGCGAGGACTTCCTCGTGGGACCGGCCAACGAGGCCGCCTACGCGCTCATCGAGGCCTGGCCGAACTGGCCCGACACGGTGTGCCTGCTGACCGGGCCGCCGGGCAGCGGCAAGAGCCACCTCGCCTCGATCTGGGCGACGCGCTCCCACGCCTGGACCGCGCAGGCCACGGAGGTCACGGCCGCCACGGTCCCGCGCTTCCTCTCCAACGGCGCCCTGGTGATCGAGGATGTCGACCGGGCGGGAGCGGACGGAACCGTGCCCCGCGACGAGGCGGCCCTGTTCCATCTCCTCAACCTCGCCCGCGAGCGCGGCTGCCCGGTTCTCGTCACCTCCGCCACCTCGGTGGAGGGCCTGGGCCTGACCACGGCGGACCTGCGCTCGCGCCTGCGTCTCGCGCCCGGCGCCACCATCCTGCCCCCCGACGACGCCCTGCTGCGCGCCGTCCTCGTCAAGCTGTTCGTCGACCGGCAGCTGGTGGTGGACCTCGCCATCGTCGAGGCCCTGGCCCTGCGGATCGACCGCTCCCTGGGGCGGGCCCGCGAGGTCGTCACCGCCCTGGACCGGGATGCCCTGAGCCGGGGCCGGCGCATCACCAAGCCCCTGGCGCTGGCGGTGCTGGAACGCCTCGGCTTCGGGGCCGAAGCGCCGGACGACGAGGAACCGGAGGATGAGGATCAGCCCGAGCCCGGGGACGAAGGGCTTGCGTGAGGACGAAGGGCTTGCGTGAGGACGAAGGGCTTGCGTGAGAATGGCGCGCCGGCTCGTCCGGCGACCGACGATCGTCATTCAACTGTCACAAACGCCGACCCGGGCCGTGCTACGACGCCGACCCCTCAACCTGTAGGAGAAGACCTCTTGGCGGATATGGACTCGGACGCGACCGCAGCGGATGACGGAACCCCGCGTGTCACCGAGGGCCGCGCCCGGGCGGCCCGTCCGACCGCTCGGCGGACCGCGCCGCCCGTATCGGGGGCTCCCAAGCCGCGGCCGGGGAAGGCGATCCAGGAGGATCTCACGGAGGCGAGGGGGCCGGTGTCCGGAGCCCCGCGCTCGGAAGCCCCGACGTCCGAAGCTTCGGCCTCGGACGCCCTGCCCGACGCCGATCTCGACCTGCCGCCGCCCGGAGACCTGCCGCCGCCCGCCGAAATCCTGCCCGGCGCCGAGGCACGCGACTCCGTTCGCGAGGCGGGGCTCGCCCTGCGGCACTCTCCCGAGCGCTTCGTCAACCGCGAACTGTCCTGGCTCCAGTTCAATCGCCGGGTGCTGGAGGAGGCCTCGAACGCGAACCATCCCCTCCTGGAGCAACTTCGCTTCCTCTCGATCTCGGCCAACAACCTCGACGAGTTCTTCATGGTGCGCGTCGCCGGCCTGCACGATCAGGTCCGCGCCGGCCTCGTCCTGCCCTCGCAGGACGGCCTGACCCCGGCCGAACAGCTCGCCCGGGTCGGAACCGAGGTCTCGCACCTTGCCCTGGACCAGCAGGCGCGCTGGCGCGAGCTGCGCGGGGAACTCCTCGGCGCCGGCATCGAGCTCCTGGAGCCCGCCGGCCTGACTCAGGTGCACAGGGCATGGCTGGAGGACTACTTCCTCAACCTCGTCCTGCCGGTGCTGACGCCGCTGGCCATCGACCCGGCGCACCCGTTCCCGTTCATTCCCAATCTCGGCTCCACGATCGCGCTGATGCTGGTGCGTCCGCGCGACGGCCGGACCCTGCGCGCGCTGATCCGGCTCCCGGCGGTGCTCGACCGGTTCGTGCGCCTGCCGGATGCCGAGAACGATGCGACCGCCCGCTTCATCGCCATCGAGCAGGTCATCGTGCTGTTCACCGGGCGGCTCTTTCCCGGCTACGCCGTGCGCGGGCAGGGCGCGTTCCGCGTCATCCGCGATTCCGACCTCGAGATCGAGGAGGAGGCCGAGGACCTCGTCCTGCATTTCGAGACGGCCCTGAAGCAGCGCCGCCGCGGCGTCGTCATCCGGCTGGAGGTCGAGGCCGGCATGCCCGAGGACCTGCGCGCCTTCGTGGCCGACGAGCTCGAGATCGGCAGCGACGCGGTGATCTTCGTGGAAGGCATGCTCGCCCTCAACGAGCTCTCGCAGATCGTCGGCATCGACCGGCCGGACCTGAAGTTCAAGTCCTACAACCCGCGCTTCCCCGAGCGCATCCGCGAGAGCGGCGGCGACGTCTTCGCGGCGATCCGGCAGAAGGACTTCATCGTCCACCACCCCTACGAATCCTTCGACGCGGTGGTGCAGTTCCTCGCCCAGGCCGCCCGCGACCCCAACGTGGTGGCGATCAAGCAGACGCTCTACCGCACCTCCTCGAACTCGCCGATCGTCGCCGCCCTCGCGGAAGCCGCCGAGCTCGGCAAGTCGGTGACCGCCCTCGTCGAGCTGAAGGCCCGCTTCGACGAGGAGGCCAACATCCGCTGGGCGCGCAACCTGGAGAAGGCCGGCGCGCAGGTGGTGTTCGGCTTCATCGAGCTGAAGACCCACGCCAAGCTGTCGATGGTGGTGCGCCGGGAGGGCGACCGCCTGGTCACCTACTGCCACGTCGGCACCGGCAACTACCACCCGATCACCGCGCGCATCTACACCGACCTATCCTTCTTCACCGCCGATCCGGCGGTGGCGCGGGACGTCAGCCGGATCTTCAACTTCATCACCGGCTATGCGGAACCGGCCGAGCTGGAGCGGATGTCGGTCTCGCCGCTGACCCTGAAGCCGCGCCTCCTCGAGCACATCGAGGCGGAGGTGGCCCACGCGAAGGCGGGCCGGCCGGCCGCGATCTGGATCAAGTGCAACTCGCTGGTCGACCAGCAGATCATCGATGCGCTCTACGACGCCTCCCAGGCGGGTGTGCAGATCGACTGCGTGGTGCGCGGCATCTGCTGCCTCCGGCCCGGCATCCCGGGGCTGTCGGAGACGATCCGGGTCAAGTCGATCGTCGGGCGCTTCCTGGAGCACGAGCGCATCTACTGCTTCGGTAACGGCGTCGGGCTGCCCCATCCGAAGGCGGTCGTCTACATCTCGTCCGCCGACCTGATGAGCCGGAATCTCGACCGCCGCGTCGAGGCGCTCCTGCCGATCACCAATCCGACGGTGCATCAGCAGGTGCTGGACCAGATCATGCTGGCCAACCTCCTCGACAACCGACAGAGCTGGCGTGTACTGGCGTCGGGTGCCAGCGAACGGATCCAGCCCGCAGAGGGGGAAGAGCCGTTCAATGCGCACAAGTATTTCATGACGAACCCGAGCCTGTCCGGGCGCGGCAAGTCGTCGAAGAAGTCCAGCCCGCGCGCCCTGAGCCGACGCGCGCAGCGTGGCTGACGGACCGTCCAGAGGAGCCCGCATGGGCCTCGACCCAGCCCGCCCCATGCCCGTTCGGGCAGCCGCCTCGCACGGGGCCGGGGACCACATCGAGCCGGTGGCGATCATCGACATCGGCTCGAACTCGGTGCGTCTCGTCGCCTATGACGGCCTGACCCGGGCCCCCACGCCGCTCTACAACGAGAAGGTGCTGTGCGGCCTCGGCCGTAACGTGCTCTCCACGGGGCGCCTCAACGAGGAGGCGGTCCGCCGCGCCCTCGTGGCGCTCGCGCGCTTCCGGGTGCTCTGCGCCACCATGCGGGTCTCGCGGACCTTCGTGTTGGCGACCGCCGCCGCGCGCGACGCCGAGAACGGCCGGGAATTCCTCGCGGCCGCGGAAACCGCCTGCGGCCAGCGCATCGAGCTGCTCTCCGGCCGGCGCGAGGCCGAACTGTCGGCGCTGGGGGTCATCTCGGGCTTCCACGCGCCCGACGGGGTCGTCGGCGATCTCGGCGGAGGCTCCCTCGAACTCGTGGACGTGCGCGGTGCCACCGTCGGGATGGGGGTGACGATGCCCCTCGGCGGCCTCGCCCTCCAGGATCTCTCGGGCGGCTCGGTCAAGAAGGCTCTCAAGATCGTCCGCGAGAACCTGAAGAAGGCCTCGCCGCAGCTGGAGACCCTGCGCGGGCGCAGCTTCTACGCCGTCGGCGGGACCTGGCGGGCCCTCGCGCGGCTGCACCAGTCGGCCCGGGGCTATCCGCTCCACGTCATGCACGGCTACAGCGTCGAGCCCTCGGACGAGCTCAACTTCCTCGAGGTGGTGGAGCGCACCGACGCGGCCCTGCTGCAGGATGTCGAGAGCGTCTCGGAGGCGCGGCGCCCGCTGCTGGCCTACGGCGCGGTGGTGCTGGAGGAGATCATCCGGATCGGGCGTCCGCGGGAGCTCGCGATCTCGGCCAGCGGCGTGCGCGAGGGCCTGCTCTACGAGCAGCTCGACCGCGACGCCCGCCTCGCCGATCCGCTCCTGGCGGCGGCGGCCGAGCTCAATGCCCTCCGCGCCCGCTCGCCGGGCCATGCCGGGGACCTCATCGCCTGGAGCGACCGCTTCATCGCCAGCCTCGACCAGCCCGAGACCGCCGACGAGCGCCGCCTGCGCCACGCCGCCTGCCTGCTCTCGGACATCGGCTGGCGGGCCCATCCCGACTATCGGGGCGAGCAGAGCGTCAACGTCATCACCCACGCGGCTTTCGTCGGCATCGATCACCCGGGCCGGGCCTATCTCGCCCTGGCCATCTATTTCCGCCACGAGGGCATCGCACCGGAGAAGGCGAGCCCGATGCTGCGCAGTCTCGCGGGTCCCCGCCTGTTCGAGCGCGCGCGCCTGCTCGGAGCCCTGTTGCGCCTCGCCTTCCCGCTCTCGGCCGGAATGGCCGGCGCCCTCGGGCGCATTCCCGTCACGGTCGAGGGAGGCCGGGTGACGCTGACGCTTCCGGCCGACCAGGGCTCCCTGCCTGGCGACCGTATCCTCAACCGGGTGCGCGGCCTCGGCCGCCTGTTCGGCCTCGAGGGCCGGATCGTCGAGGCCGATTGAACCAAAACGCGAGCGGAACTGTTTTCCGCGGCCGGTAAGGAGAAATTCGAGATGAAGTCACTTTGTGCAGCAGCGGTTCTTGGGCTGGCGGTCCTCGGCTCGATGAGCCCGGTCCTGGCCCAGCCCTATCGCGGCTACGACGACGGCTATCGTGGACGGGACGACGGGTACCGCGACCGTGAAGGCGATTTCCGGGACCGCGGCCGTGGCCGGCGGGACTACGGCTTCGACGAGGGAGAGTACCTGCGCTGCAATCCCGATGTGCGCCGGGCGGTCAACCGGGGCCAGATGGAGTCCGGCGCCGCGCATTACCGGGTCTTCGGCCGTCGCGAGGGCCGCCGCCTGAGCTGCTGAGGAGCGCGCTCGAGACCGGAACCTTGCTGGTACGATCCGCGCTTCGGAGACCCGATGTCCGAGGACTTGCCCCCGGGCATCGAACGCACCGGGCATCGGGAGCACCTCGAGCCGGGTCCCTGTCGATCCGTGACGCGTCCCAACGCGTGGACGCCGATCGAAACGCCGCGGCCAAGGGCCAGGGTCGTCGACGGATGCGGGCTCCAGCGCGGGAGCCTCATCGGCGATGACGATCTTCAAGGATCATTTCTCGGCCCAGTCGGCCGGATATGCTGCACACCGGCCGACCTATCCGCGAGACCTGGTCGACGCCCTCGCAGACGCCGCGCCGCGGCAGTCCCTCGCGCTCGACTGCGCCTGCGGCACGGGGCAGCTCTCGGTCCTGCTCGCCGGCCGGTTCGAGGCGGTCGTCGCCACCGATGCCAGCGCAGAGCAGATCGCCCATGCAACGCCGCATGCCCGCGTCCGCTACGGCACGGCGCCCGCCGAGCGGAGCGGCCTGCCGGAGTCCAGCGTCGACCTCGTCACCGTCGCCCAGGCAGCGCACTGGCTCGAACTCCCGGCATTCTACGCCGAGGTCCGGCGGATCGCGCGCCCGGGTGCGATCCTGGCCCTGGTCACCTACGGCGTGCTGCACGTGGAGGACCCGGCGGTCGACGCCGTGATGCAGCACTTCTACGGCCAGACCCTCGGACCCCATTGGCCGCCGGAGCGCCGACATGTCGAGGATGGGTATCGCGCGCTTCCATTCCCGTTCCCGGAAATCGGGATGCCGGATCTCGCGATCGCGCTGTCCTGGAGTCTGCCGGATCTCATCGGCTACACGGAGACCTGGTCGGCGGTCCGGGCCATCGAGAAGGCCATCGGCCGCGCGCCGATCGCTGCGTTCCAGGATGCTCTGGCCTCGGCCTGGGGCGACCCCGACGCGCAGAGGGCCATCCGCTGGCCCTTGTCGCTGCGCGCCGGTCGCCTCTGACCGGGTCGAGGCCCGCGGGTCAGGTCGTCCGCACCGGGAAGATCGCCTTCTTGACGATGGCGTGAACGCCCCAGTTTCCATCCACCACCTGGGTGATGCCGAAATCCACAGCAATGGACATCAGGGAGATCGCCTCGTCCTCGGTCAGGCCGTGCCCATGCATGAGGAACTGGCGCATCTTGCGGAAGGCGTCGCGCATGGCGAGGTCGACGGAGGACTTCGCGAAGATCGCGTTCTGTGCGTCGGGACCGAGATCGGCGAGGTAGTTCGGGTAGCTGAAGCCCGAGAGCACCCAGTCGTCGGCTGTCTCGATCATCGGAAAGTCGAGGGTCTCCAGGGCGGTGCCGGGGAGATCCGCCTTCTTGTGCAGGATGAACTGGAAGGTGCCGGTGAGGGAGCACTCGATGGCGGTGCCGCAGAGCTCGGAATCGCCCTGGCTCGCATGGGGGTCGCCCACCGAGAACAGGGCACCCGGGACGGCCACGGGGTAGTAGAGAGTGGCGCCCTTGCCGATGCGCCAGTTGTCGATGTTGCCGCCGGTGTAGCTGGGAGGAATCGAGTTCACCATCTCGGCTTCCTTCGGCGCCAAGCCCATCGTGCCGAAATGCGGACGGATTGGCACGCGAAAGCCCTTGAGCACGTCGAAGTTGCGCTGCGTCCTGGCGTGGTCCACCGGCAGGCCCGGATAGTCGATGGTCGGGTGGGCGACGCCGTTGGGGTCGGTGACGCCGGGCCAGCGGAAGCTGTAGACCGCCTGAGCCCAGTCGCGGGCACCCGTGGCGTCGACCTCGTAGATCGTCACCACCTCGCGCGGTCGGTCGCCCGTGATCATGTCCTTGTAGTGGTAGCCCCAGTTCGCGGCGGCGTTGCTGCCGAAGGTGCGGCCCTTGAAGGCCGGGTTGGCGCAGGGACGGGGCGCCACGTCGAGGATGCGCACCTCCAGCACGTCGCCGGGTTCCGCCCCCCGGATCGCCACCGGACCCGTGCAGATGTGCACGCCGAGGCCGCCGCCCGGTCCGAACTGGGCGTCCTCCGGCCCCGCCCCGCGCCGGGCGACGCCCTTCCTGTCCTTCGTCCAGAGGAAGACGCTCTCCGCGCCCGGATCGCCCGTGACCATGCGCTCGGCATCGTCGTTGGCGTGGTGGGTCAGGGTCTCGATGGTGACGTAGTCGCCGGACTCGATCTCGACCTGCGGCTTGAGGCTGCGGCTGAAATAGCCCCAATGCACCGTCTCCGCCGTGGCCGGGAGATGATAATGCGTCGTCTGCTTCAGGCTTCGCTTCGCGCTCGCCTCGGCGAGGGCGGGGCCCGGCAGAGTGAGGCCTCCGGCCATCAGGGCCGCCGCCCCGCCCGAGGCGACGAAGCCGCTCTTCAGGAAGGCGCGCCGCTCCGGCGCGAGATCCCCGAGAAAGCGGCGGCGATGCTCGGCGAAGTGGTCGCAACTCGGATCGTCACCCTGGCACATCGCGATCTCCTGTGGTCCCATTCAGCAGGAATATTGCATGCAAAGCAGCGGCCACGCTTCCCTTGCCAGGACATTTCGGCAACGAGTCCGACGCTCCCGCGTTTGTTCCTCGGCGGCCGGGCTGGTCCGCATGAGGGGCGCCGTAGCACCCGGGCGTCCCCTCCGGTGAACCCGCCGCTTCTGTACACAGGATGCCAAGACCTTTGACGACGGGCGTCGACCGTTCCCAGCTGCACCAGATCATCGCCGGCCTCACCGAGGGCGTGATCCTCATCGAGCCCGATCAGCGCATCACCTGGGCCAATGCGGCGGCCCTGGCGATGCACGGGGCGGCCGACCTCGCCGAGCTCGGTGGAACCGTCTCGGCGTTCCGCGACACCTTCGTGCTGCGCTACCGCAACAATCACGTCATCACCCGCACCCCGATCGAGCGGGTGCTGGCCGGCGAGACCTTCGACGAGGTCATCGTCAACGTCCGGCGAACGGACCGACCTGATTTCAACGCGATGCAGCGCATCCGAAGCCTCGTCATCACCGACGCGGCCGGCATCCCCGATTGCCTCGTGCTGATCCTGGCCGACGTGACGTCACAGTTCGAAGCCGAGGAGCGCTTCGAGAAGACCTTCAGCGCCAACCCGGCCCCGGCCGTGATCTGCCGCCTGTCGGACCTGCGCCACGTCAAGGTCAATCTCGGCTTCCTGGAGATGACGGGCTACCGCAGCGCCGACGTCATCGGGCGCAGCGTCTACGAGATCGACGTGCTGAACGAAGCCCGCAGCCGGGACCTCGCGATCGCCCGCCTCAATGCCGGCGAGACGATCCCGCAGATGGAGGCCTGCCTGCGCCTGCCGGACGGCGGCACCCGGTTCGTCATCGTGGCGGGCCAGCCCATCGACATGGGCGACGAGCCCTGCATGCTCTTCACCTTTGCGGATCTCGAACTGCGCAAGAAGGCGGAGACGGCCCTGCGCCACAGCGAGGAGCGCTTCGCCAAGGCGTTCCGCCTCACGCCCGTGCCGACCCTGCTGTGCCGGGCCGGCGGCCTCGCCGTGATCGGGATCAACCAGGCCTTCAGCCGGACCTTCGGCCACGACGAGGACGCGGTCGTCGGGCAGGAACTCGACGCGATCGGGCTGTGGGCCGACGACGCCCAGCGCGAACGCTTCGGGGCGGACCTCTCCGCGCAGGGGAGCGTCCTCGGATTCGAGGCCTGCCTGCGCAGCCGCGACGGCGCGGAGCTCGACTGCCTCGTCTCGGCCGAGAGCGTCACCATCGGAGACGAGGCCTGCCTCCTCGCGGTGCTGCAGGACATCAGCGACCGCAAGCGCTCCGAGCGCGAACTGTTCGACGCGATCGAGACCGTGATGGCCGACACCTCGTGGTTCAGCCGCGGCCTGATCGAGAAGCTCGGCAGCCTGCGCCAGCAGCGTTCGTCCGAGCCCGCGCCGGTCAGGCCCGATCTCACCCGCCGCGAGGGCGAGGTGCTGCGCCTGATCTGCCAGGGCCTCGGCGATGGCGCCATCGCCAAGCGCCTGAGCCTGACGCCCAACACCGTGCGCAACCACACCGCCGCGCTCTACCGCAAGCTCGGCATTCACCGCCGCGGCGAGGCGATCATCTGGGGCCGGGACAACGGCTTCGCGTCGTAGGCCGGGGTCGTAGGCCGGGGGCCTCGCACCCGCAGGTGGCCACCCTGATCGCGACGGCTTCGGATCGCCTGCCAACGCGCCGCCCCGCCCGTTTCCCGCCGGGAACGGGCGGGGCCGGGGTTCGTCGCGCAGCGACCGCCGCTACAGCGCCGCCCGGATCGCGGCGGCGATACGCTTCAGGCCCGCCTCGACACCGCCGCCCTTGATGTGGACGCGCAGGGCCCGGCGCCTGCGCTCGGCCAGGACCGCGAAGTCGCCCCGGGCCTGGGCCGCCACCACCGTGCCGAAGCCGAGGCTGCGGCCGGGGATCGCGAGATCGGCCGAGGGGTCGGCGGTGATCTGCAGGAACACACCGGTATCGGGGCCGCCCTTGTAGGCCTGCCCGGTGGAGTGCAGGAAGCGCGGCCCGAATTCGAGGCAGGTCGCGAGCCGGCGCTTGTCACGCAGAGCCACCCGGGCCTCCTGCAGGATCGCGTGGTGGCTCGGATTGCGCGCCACGTAGGCCAGCAGCGCCACGTAGTCGCCGTCCTTCGCCCGCGCGAGGTGGGCGGCGATGGCCGCCTCCAGCCCTTCGGCGGCCTGGGGCTGGGCGGCGGCATTGCCCGCATCCGCGTAGAGGGCGATCGTCGCGTCGGCGAAGATCGGCGTTTCGCCCGGCAGGGCGCCGCTCTTCTCGGCCGCGTCGAACAGCTTCTTCGTCTCGATCTTGCTCGCCTCGACGTCGGGCTGGTCGAAGGGGTTGATGCCGAGCATCGCACCCGCCACCGCCGTGGCGATCTCGAAGCGGAAGAATTCCTGCGGCAGCTGCTCCTCGTTGGCGAGCGTGATGTGCGCCACCGGGTGCCCCTCGCGCTCGAGGTTGCGGACGGCCTCGTCCTGGTGGGGATCGGCGCGTCCGTCGAGGCGCAGGTAGACGAAGAAGCGGTCGCGCCCGTAGACGGCGGGCACGTCGACCGGCTCACCGTCGATGGGGATCAGGCCCTTGCCCGCCTTGCCGGTGGATTCGGCGATGAGCTGCTCGGCCCAGGCGCCGAACGTGTCGATGCCCGGCGAAGCGATGATCGTGACCTTGTCGCGGCCGGCGGTGAGCGCAGCCGCGCCCAGGGCGGTGCCGAGGAGGACGCCCGGGTTCTGGGCCGGCGGCACGGCCGGGCCGCAGGAGCGGACCATGGTGCGGGCGGTGTCGAGGAAGGTCTTCACGTCGATGCCCGAGGCCGCCGCCGGCACCAGGCCGAACGCCGACAGCACGGAGTAGCGCCCGCCGATCTGCGGCACGCCGTAGAAGATCTTCCGGAAGCCGTCGGACTTCGCGGCCTTCTCCATGGCCGAGCCCGGATCGGTGACGGCGACGAAGTGCGCGCCGGCCTTGTCGGCGCCGACCGTCTCCTTCATCCGGCCGAGGAAATAGTCGCGGAAGACGTTGGGCTCGAGGGTCGAGCCCGACTTGCTCGCCACGATGAACAGCGTGGTGGGCAGCGCGATCGCGGCTTCCGTCTCGCGGACCTGATCCGGGTCGGTGGAATCGAGGATGCGCAGGGTCGGAAAACCCTCGCAGCTGCCGTAGGTCTCGGCGAGCACCTCCGGGCCGAGGCTCGAGCCGCCCATGCCCAGCACGACGACGTCGGTGAAGCCGCCCGCCCGCACCTCCTCGGCGAAGGCTTCGTATTCGGCGACGCGCTCCAGCTCGTCCTCGACGATGCGCAGCCAGCCGAGCCAGCGATCCTCGTCGGCCCCGCTCCAGACGGTCTTGTCGTGGGCCCAGAGCCGGCGGATCTTGCCGGACGCGCGCCACTCCTCGACCGCCTTCTTGGCGGCGGCGCCGAGCGTTTCCCCGAGCACCAGGGTCTGTGCGTCGAGCTTGGGCCCGAGGAAGTCGATCCGCTTGGCCGCCACCGCGCCGAGGAGCTTGTCGGCGGCATCGATGAAGAGCTGCACGCCCTCGTCGACCAGGGTGTCGGCGACCGTCTCGATGTCGATGCCGGCCTCGGCGAGGCGCGCCATCACGGCCTGCGCGCCCGCGACGTCGCTCTCGATGGCGGCCTTGACGGTGCCGTGGTCACGGAACGCGTCCATGGTCGCCGGCGGCATGGTGTTGACGGTGTCGGGGCCGATCAGCTCCTCGACGTAGAGCACGTCGGAATAGGCCTTGTTCTTGACGCCCGTGGAGGCCCAGAGCAGGCGCTGGGCCTTGGCCCCCTTCCGCGCGAGCGCCTGCCAGGCCGGCTCGGCATGGATGGCCTTGTAGCGCTGGTAGGCGAGTTTGGCGTTGGCGACGGCGACCTTGCCCTTGAGGTCGTCGAAGCCGCCGGCCTCGTCCAGGGCCTTGTCGACGGCCACGTCGATGCGGCTGATGAAGAAGCTCGCCACGCTGGCGACCTTCGAAACGTCGCCGCCCTTGGCCGCGAAGGCCTCCAGCCCGGCGATGAAGGCACGGGCGACCGCCTCGTAGGTGCCAACCGAGAACAGCAGCGTGACGTTGATGCTGATGCCGTCCGCGGTCAGGGCCTGGATCGCCGGGATGCCCTCGCGCGTGGCCGGCACCTTCACCATCAGGTTGTCGCGGGCCACCATCCTGTGGAGGCGACGGGCCTCCGCCAGGGTCTCCTCGGTGTCGAGGGCGAGGTAGGGCGAGACTTCCAGGCTGACGTAGCCGTCGGCGCCGTCGGATCCGTCATAGACCGGGCGCAGCACGTCGGCGGCGGCCTGGATGTCGGCCACCGCGCAGCCCTCGTAGAGGTCGATGACGCGAGCATCCCCCGTGTCCATCACGGATTTCAGCGCGTCGTCGTATTCCGAGGAGCCGCCGATGGCCTTCTCGAAGATCGAGGGGTTCGAGGTGACGCCGCGCAGGCCGTCCTCGTCCACCAGGGCCTTGAGCTTGCCCTGCGCCACGAAGCCCCGGGCGACGAAATCGAGCCACACGGCCTGACCCTGTTCGGGGAAGAGAGCCTTGAGCGGGTTCATGGAAAACTCCTCGTCGTCCGGGCGCCGGGCCTGGAGCCGCGTCGCCGATAGATATCACCGGTTGTGCCCTCTCCCCATGAAGGGAGAGGTGACCACGTTCGTGAGCCCTAGCGTTTGTGCCGGGCGATCTGGTCGCGGGCGGCCTGGAGCACCTTCTCGGGGGTGAAGCCGAACTTCGTCTGCAGGTCCTTGATCGGTGCCGAGGAGCCGAAGGTGTGCATGCCGATGATCGTGCCGGCCGAGCCCGCGTAGCGGTCCCAGCCGATGACAGAGCCCTGCTCGACGGCGACGCGGGCCAGCACGTCCGGGATCAGCACGCTGTTGCGGTAGGCCTCGTCCTGGCGCTCGAACAGGTCCCAGGACGGCATCGAGACGACGCGGGCCCTCACGCCCTCGGCCTTCAGCGCCTCGTAGGCGCCGACGCAGAGCTGGACCTCGGAGCCCGTGCCGATGAGGATGACCTCCGGCGTGCCCTCGCAATCGGCCAGCACGTAGGCGCCTCGCGCCGTGCCGGAGGCAGGGGCGTACTTCGCACGGTCGAGGGTCGGCAGGGGCTGGCGGGAGAGCGCCAGCACCGCCGGCTGGTCCTTCAGGCCCATGATCACCCGATAGGATTCGGCGACCTCGTTGGCGTCCGCCGGGCGGAGCGTGACGAGGCCGGGGATCGCCCGCAGGGTCAGCAGCTGCTCCACCGGCTGGTGGGTCGGGCCGTCCTCGCCGACGCCGATCGAATCGTGCGTGAAGACGTGGAAGACCGGCACCTCCATCAGCGCCGCCAGGCGGATCGGCGGACGCATGTAGTCGGCGAAGACCAGGAAGGTGGCTCCGTAGGCGCGCAGGCCGACGAGACCGAGACCGTTCACGACCGAGCCCATCGCGTGCTCGCGCACGCCGAAATGGATGTTGCGGCCGCCCGGCTCGAAGGGCGTGAGCGAGCCGGCGCCCTCGAAGGTCAGGTTGGTCTTGTTGGACGGCGCGAGATCGGCCGAGCCGCCGAGCATGAACGGCACGTGCTGCGCGATGGCGTTGAGCACCTTGCCGGAGGATTCCCGGGTGGCGAGGCCCTTGGCGTCCGCCGCGAAGTCCGGGATGTCCCGGTCCCAGCCGTCCGGCAGCCGGCCTTCGAGATACGCGTCGAGTTCCTCGGCATGGGTCGGGTCCGCCGCCCTGGCCTCGTGGAAGAAGCCCTCCCAGGTGGCGTAGAGCTCGGCGCCGCGCTTGCCGATGCCGTTGCGGAAATTGTCGTAGACGCCGTCCGGCACCAGGAACTGCGCGTCCTCGGGCCAGCCATAGGCGCGCTTGGCGCCCTTGACCTCGTCCTCGCCGAGGGCGTCCGAGTGGGCCTTGGCGGTGTTCTGCTTCTTGGGCGCGCCGTAGCCGATGATCGAGTTGACGACGATCAGCGTCGGGCGATCGCTGGACTGGAGGAAGGTCTCCAGGGCGGACGAGACCGCGTGGACGTCGTTGGCGTCGGCCACGCGCAGGACCTGCCAGCCATAGGCGAGGAAGCGGGCCGCGACCTCCTCCGAGAAGGCCAATTCCGTATGGCCCTCGATCGTGATGGTGTTGTTGTCGTAGATCCAGCACAGGTTCGACAGGCGCAGGTGCCCGGCGATGGAGGCGGCCTCCGAGGCGACGCCCTCCATCAGGTCGCCGTCCGAGCAGATGGCGTAGACGTTGTAGTCGAACAGCGGCAGGTCGGGCCGGTTCAGGCGCTCGCCGAGGAAGCGGCCGCCCATCGCCATGCCGACGGAGTTCGCCACGCCCTGGCCGAGGGGGCCGGTGGTGGTCTCGACGCCGGTGGTGAAGTGGTACTCGGGGTGGCCCGGGGTCCGGCTGTCGAGCTGGCGGAAGTTCTTGAGGTCGTCGATGGTCAGAGCGGGTGCGTTGCCGCCGTCCTTCTCGGTGACACCGGCGAGGTGGATCAGCCCGTAGAGCAGCATCGAGGCATGGCCGGCCGAGAGCACGAAGCGGTCGCGGTTCGGCCAGTGCGGGTGCGCCGGGTCATAGCGCAGGTAGCGGTTCCAAAGGGTGTAGGCCACCGGCGCCAGCGCCATCGGGGCGCCGGCATGGCCCGAATTGGCCTTCTGCACCGCGTCGATGGCGAGCGTCCGGAGCGTGTCGATGCTGAGCTTGTCGATCTCGCTCAGGGCCGCGTTCGGCTTGGTGTCTGCTCCGCTCATTGCTCGTCGTCCTTCATCTCTGGGCTTGTTCGCCGTGGGCGTCCGGAACGCTCAGGCGTCGCGCCGTTGGGGGGCGGGCGGGGCCGCACCCGGGGATCCGGCATCCGCGGAGCCGCTGCTCCGCTCCTTGGCCGGACCCTCGGCCCGGCTGTAGTTGAGAATGGTGTTCACCAGCGTGACGTGGCTGAAGGCTTGCGGGAAGTTTCCCACCAGGCGCCGGGCCTCCACATCATACTCCTCCGCCACCAATCCGACATCGTTGCAGACGCCGATCAGCCTCTCGATCAGCGTACGCGCCTCCGCGCAGCGCCCGAGGCCGATGAGGTTGTCGGCGTACCAGAAGGAGCAGGGCAGGAACGCGCCCTCGTCGCCGGGCAGCCCGTCGGTCGTCTGGTTCTCGGTGTCGTAGCGCAGCACGAAACCGTCCCGCATCAGGGTCCGCCCGATCGCCTCCACCGTGCCGACCACCCGGGGATCGTCCTGGGGCAGGAAGCCCATATGGGCGATGAGCAGCAGGCTCGCGTCGAGCCGCTTCGAGCCGTAGGACTGCACGAAGCTGTTCAGCTCCGGGTCGAAGCCCTTGGCGCAGACCTCGGCGTGAATCTGGTCGCGGATCTCGCGCCAGCGTCCCACCGGGACGTCGCGGGCGCGGCTTGGCCGATGGCTGAGGCCGGTGGTGCGGATCTCGTCCTGCTCCCGGGTCTCCGCCTCCTCGAAGGAGCGGATGGCCCGGTCGAAGGCGACCCAGGCCATGACCTTCGAATGCACGAAGTGGCGGCGCCCTCCGCGGACCTCCCAGATGCCCTCGTCCGGGGTGCACCAGACTTTCTCCAGGTGGCGCAGCAGCGCCTCGCCGACCCGCCAGCCATCCGCGTCGCCCTGGAGACCGCGCTGGCGCGCCTGGTAGAGCGCGTCGAAGATCTCCCCGTAGACGTCGAGCTGGAACTGCTCCACCGCCGCGTTGCCGATGCGCACGGGCTTCGAATTCTCGTATCCCGGGAGCCAGTCGAGCTCGATCTCGGGCAGCATGCGCTCGCCGGCGATGCCGTAGAGGATGTGCGCCTGCTCCGGATTGCCGGCCACCGCGCGCACCAGCCAGTCGCGCCAGGCGCGGGCTTCGTCGATGTAGCCGCCATCCATCAGGGCGATGAGGGTGAAGGTGGAATCGCGCAGCCAGCAGAACCGGTAATCCCAGTTGCGCACGCCGCCGAGATCCTCCGGCAGGGAGGTGGTGGGTGCGGCCACGATGCCGCCGGTGGGCTGGTAGATCAGCGCCTTCAGGGTGAGCAGCGAGCGCTTCAGGATCGCGTCCCAGGGCGTGCCCGAGGCCGCCCGGCTCGACCAGTCGCGCCAGTAACGGTCGGTCTCGAACAGCACCTTGCGCGGCTGGATCGGCGCCGGGTCGTCCTCGTGGGAGGCGCCGTAGCTCAGGGTGAAGGCCACGCTCTGGCCGGCCTCCACGGTGAAGTCGGAGACGGTGGTCTGGTCCTCCCCGTGGGTGGGCACCAGGGTGCGCAGCACCACCTTGTGCGGCCCCGAGATCGCGCGCAGGTCGCCGAGCTCGTTGTGCGAGACCCAGGGCACCGCCAGCCCATAGTCGAAGCGCACGCGCAGCCGCATCCGCATGGGCACGGAGCCCTCGAGGCCCTCGATGATCCGCACGAGATGCGCGCCGTCGTTGGCGGGCATGTAGTCGGTCACCCGCACGCTGCCGCCGGCGGTCTCGTGCCGGGTCTCCAGGACCAGGCTGCCCTCGCGATACTGGCGCGTGGTGGTGGCCTCCTCGACGGGGCCGAGCTTCCAGTAGCCGTGATCCTCGGTGCCGAGGAGGGCGGCGAAGCAGGCGGCGGAGTCGAAGCGGGGCCAGCAGAGCCAGTCGACGCTGCCGTCGCGGGCGATCAGCGCAGCCGTGCGGCCATCGCCGACGAGCGCGTAATCCTCGATCCGTCCGGCCATCCAGGTCCTCGTGTCCGCGCAGCCGGCCGTCACGCGGCGCGCGGCGGTGCATCATCGCTGGCGTCCACCTAGTCCCCGAACGGGGCAGGGTCCAGGGTCGGCGGGGCAATTGCCGCGCGCATTCCGCGCGAAACGGTGACCGGCCTCAGCGCAGGCGCTCGACCCAGCCGGACACGGCGGCTCCGAGGGTCGTGGTCCCGGCCCCGAGCGCCGCGCCCTGCGCACCCACGAAGGCGCCGGCCGCCGCGCCGGCGCGCGTCACGGCGCGGATCGTCGGCGCGAAGGGCAGGGCGGCTTCCGGCAGCACGCCCTCGTCCCCGTCGGAGAGGGCAGTGGCGGCCTCGACCTCCGCCACGAAGGGCAGCGGCTTGTCCGCCGGAGAGGTCTTGCCGGCGACACGGGGCGCCTCGACCCGGCGGGGGGCCGTCAGGCGGGTCACCGTCCGGGGGATGGACCGGTGAGCCTGGACGACGGGCGCCGGTTCCGCCTGGGCCACCATCGCCAGCGGAAACTGAGTCTGGAAGGCGAGGGGCGCCGGGATGTGGAGCGTCTCGGCCTTGGCCTCGGGCGCGGCCGCGACTGCCGTCGCCGGGACCGATGCGGGAGGCGCCACGGCCGTGGGCTCATGACAGAGGTAGGAGGCGGCGCCGAGGATCACCGCCATCATCAGGGTGGGCAGGAGGGGCGGGGTCACGCCGCGCGCCGTGCCCATGTCGAACGCCGAGGGAGCAGGGGGCGTGCACGCTGACATTCGGGTCACCTCGCTACGTGATTCGACGATCGGTCCGATGGCCGACGGCATTAGCCCGTCCGTTTGCGGCGGAACCTGGGCTGTTTCCTCTCCCGACGGTAACGGTCGTCCGGGTCTGACACTGATCCGGTCCGGGCATGAGGCCTATCCAGGCATGGCGCTTGCCTGGGCAAGCTCCGCCTGAAATTTTCTCTCAGGTTCTCCTGTCGTCCGCCGACGGAACATGGCAGTCCTCAGCCCGGCAGCGACCTGCCGCATCTCTCCGTTCCGATCCATTCTCAGACCCCGATGACCGAGCCGACCCTCACCGTCGCCGTGATCGATCCGAGCCGGGCGCGCGCCGCGATCCTCGAGGAGGGGCTCACGGCGGCTGGCTTCACCCGCGTCGTGGTCCTGCCGGACACGGCCGACCTGCCGGCCCGCGTGGCGGCCCTGAACCCGGACGTGGTCGTGATCCACCTGGAGAGCCCGAGCCGGGACATCCTGGAGCAGATGTCGGGCCTGTCGCGCCACGTGGAGCGGCCGGTGGCGATGTTCGTCGACCGCTCGGACGTACCGATGATGCAGGCGGCGATGGATGCGGGCATCTCCGCCTACGTCGTCGACGGCCTGCAGCCGCAGCGCATCCGTTCGATCCTCGACGTGGCGATCCTGCGCTTCAACGCCTTCGCGCGCCTGCAGCGCGAACTGTCGGAGGCGCGGGGCGAGCTCGCCGATCGCAAGCTCATCGAGCGGGCCAAGGGGATCCTGATGACGGCCAAGGGCCTCTCGGAGGAGGAGGCCTACCGGACGATGCGGCGCAAGGCCATGAACGAGAAGCGCAAGATCGCCGACATCGCCCGCGCGATCGTCACCGCGGCGGACCTCCTGGGATGAGGGGACCGCGCGGATGAGACTCGCCCTCGGATACGTCCCGCTCATCGACGCGGCGCCCCTGATCGCCGCCGTGGAATGCGGCTTCACCGCGGCCGAGGGGCTGGCGGTGGACCTCGTCAGCGAGCCCTCCTGGGCGACGCTCCGGGACAAGCTGGCGCTCGGCCACCTCGACGGGGCCCACATGCTGGCGCCCCTCGCCCTCGCCAGCGCCCTCGGCATCAGCGGCCCCGAGACCGACCTCGTCGTACCCCTCGGGCTCAGCCTCAACGGCAACGCCGTCACGGTCTCGCGCCCGCTCTGGGCCGAGATGGCGCCAGAGGCCGACGATCTCGACACGATCGCCCGCGCATTCGCCCGTGTCGCGCGCGGACGGGTCGCGCGGGGTCGACCCCTGACGCTCGGCACCGTGCACCCGTTCTCGTGCCACACCTACCAGCTCCGGATCTTCGCGGCCCGCGGCGGCCTCGACCTCGACGCGGACGTCCGGCTGGTGGTGATCCCGCCGCCCTGGATCGCCGAGGCCCTGCGCTCGGGACAGATCGACGGGTTCTGCGTCGGGAGCCCCTGGAACAGCGTCGCGGTGGCGGAGGGCTACGGCCGCATCGCCGCCTTCGGCTGCGACCTCGCCCCCGATTGCCCGGAAAAGGTGCTGGCCCTGCCGGCCTTCGCGGCGGAGACGAGCGCGCCCCTGATCCGGGCGGTGCACCGGGCCGGGCACTGGTGCGCGGCGCCCGAGAACCACCGCGAGCTGGCGAGCCTGCTCGCCCATCCGAGCCACCTCGGCATCGATCCGGGCCTCGTCCGCCGGGCTCTGGCCGGCACGGTGGTGGTCGACCCCGACGGGACCGAGCAGCGCGCCGGGCGCTTCGTGATGTTCGGCGCGGAGGCGGCGGCGCCGTCGCCCGGACACGCGGACTGGATCCTCGGCCAGATGGACGCCGCCGGCCAGATCACCGCGACCCAGGCCCAGGCCGCGCGCGCGCGGGCGATCTACCGGCCCGACCTCTACGCCGCGGCTCTCGGGAACTGAGCCGGGGCTCTGCTTCCCGCACCGGCAACCTGCCCGCGGATTGTGCAGTGCGACAAGTGGCGCGCGGCACGGCAGGCGCGCACGGCGCGCACCCTTCGAAGGGGGCCTCCGAAGGCTCCCGCGGCGGCGCAGAGACCCTGGCGCGGTGAGGCATTCTCGACAAAAGCCTGTGCCACGAAGATCTTGGAACGGTTCCGATCGAACCCGCATCGCCTTGATCCGGCTGGCGGGCCGGACTTGGCACGCCCCATGCAGATGCAGGACGGCTCGCCAACGATGACGAGCCTTATCCGTCGGCAGAGCCGCTGACCCGAGTCCCCCACGGAACGCAAATCCGGCGTTCGATGGATGTGCTTGGTCGGCGGTTTTTTCTTTGGCGGGTCTCCATGCTTTCAAAGGTGTCGGGTTCGATGACTGACGGTTTCCGCAACGACCGCCGTGATCTGCTGAAGGGAGCCGCCGCGACCCTGTCCCTGGCAGCCCTCGCCCGCACCGCCCTGCCGGGCGGCGCCTTCGCGCAGGGCGCCGGCCCGGAGGTGAAGGGAGCCAAGCTCGGCTTCATCGCGCTCACCGACGCGAGCCCGCTCTTCGTGGCGAAGGAGAAGGGCTTCTTCGCCAAGCACGGCATGCCCGACGTCGAGGTGCTCAAGCAGGCGTCCTGGGGCACCACCCGCGACAACCTCGTCCTCGGCTCGGAGGGCAACGGCATCGACGGCGCCCACATCCTGACGCCGATGCCCTACCTGATCTCGGCCGGACGGGTGACGCAGAACAACGTCCCCGTGCCGATGCAGATCCTGGCCCGGCTCAACACCAACGGCCAGTGCATCTCGGTGGCCAAGGAATACCTCGACCAGAAGGTCGCCCTCGACGCGAAGGTGTTCAAGGCCGCGATCGAGAAGAAGAAGGCCGCCGGCAAGTCGGTAAAGGCGGCCATGACCTTCCCGGGCGGCACCCACGATCTCTGGATCCGCTACTGGATGGCCGCCGGCGGCATCGACCCGGACAAGGACATCGAGACCATCGTCGTGCCGCCGCCCCAGATGGTGGCGAACATGAAGGTCGGCACGATGGACTGCTTCTGCGTCGGCGAGCCGTGGAACGCGCAGCTCGTGCAGCAGGGCCTCGGCTACACCGCGCTCACCACCGGCGAGCTCTGGAAGGACCATCCCGAGAAGGCCTTCGCCATGCGGGCCTCCTTCACGGAAAAGTACCCGAACGCCACCCGGGCGCTGCTGATGGCCGTGCTCGAAGCCCAGCAATGGTGCGACAAGCCCGAGAACAAGGACGAGGTCGCCGCCATCGCGGCCAAGCGCCAGTGGATGAACGTCCCGGTCTCGGACGTCGCCGGCCGCATCAAGGGCACCATCGACTACGGCGACGGCCGCGTGGTCGAGAAGAGCCCGCACATCATGAAGTTCTGGGACGACAATGCCTCGTACCCGTACCAGTCGCACGACCTCTGGTTCCTCACCGAGGACATCCGCTGGGGCAAGTTCGATGCGCAGACCGACACCAAGGCCCTCATCGCCAAGGTGAACCGCGAGGATCTCTGGCGCGAGGCGGCCAAGGCGCTGGGCGTGACCGCGATCCCGGCCTCCACCTCGCGCGGCAAGGAGACCTTCTTCGACGGCAAGGTCTTCGATCCGGCCGATCCCGCCGCCTACCTGTCCAGCCTCGGCATCAAGAGGATCGCGTGATGGCCAACACCACCACCATCGCCGCCAGCCCGGTCGTCGCCGCGCCGGCCAAGCCGAAGCGGGCGCCCCTCGTCACGACGGCCACCCTGAACACCATCGCCAAGAACCTGATCCCGCCCGTCGTGGTGCTGATCGCGTTCCTGGTGATCTGGGAGATGCTGTGCGCGCGCCCGGGCGCGGGCCTGCCGCCGCCCTCGCGCGTCGTCACCGAGGCGTGGGACATCATCGCCCACCCGTTCTACGACAACGGCGGCACCGACAAGGGCCTGTTCTGGCACATCGCCGCCAGCATCCAGCGCGTGGCCCTCGGCTTCGCCCTGGCCACCATCGTGGGGATCCTCACCGGCACCCTGATCGGCCAGTCGGAATGGGCCATGCGCGGCCTCGACCCGATCTTCCAGGTGCTGCGCACGATCCCGCCCCTGGCCTGGCTGCCCCTCTCCCTCGCCGCTTTCCGGGACGGCCAGCCCTCGGCGATCTTCGTGATCTTCATCACCTCGATCTGGCCGATCATCATCAACACGGCGGTGGGCATCCGGAACATCCCGCAGGATTACCGCAACGTCTCGGCGGTGCTGCGCCTGAACCCGCTGGAGTTCTTCGCCAAGATCATGCTGCCCTCGGCGGCCCCCTACATCTTCACCGGCCTGCGCATCGGCGTCGGCCTGTCCTGGCTCGCCATCGTGGCGGCCGAGATGCTCATCGGCGGCGTCGGCATCGGCTTCTTCATCTGGGACGCGTGGAACTCCTCCCACATCTCCGAGATCATCGTCGCCCTCGTCTATGTCGGCATCATCGGCTTCATCCTCGACCGATTCGTCGCCTTCGTCGGCACCCTGGTCACCCGCGGCACCGCGACGGCCTGAGGAGGGATCCCCATGAGCTATCTCAGCATCGAGAACGTCGGCATCAGCTTCACCCGCTCGGGCCGGACCAACGAGGTCCTGCGCGACGTCAGCGTGAAGATCGACAAGGGCGAGTTCGTCTCGCTGATCGGGCATTCGGGCTGCGGCAAGTCGACGGTGCTCAACATCGTCGCCGGCCTGCTCAAGGCCTCCACCGGCGGCGTGCTCCTCGAGGACAAGGAGGTGAACAGCCCCGGTCCCGACCGTGCCGTGGTGTTCCAGAACCACTCGCTCCTGCCCTGGCTCACCGTGCGCGAGAACGTGGCGCTCGCCGTCGACAAGGTCTTCAAGGGCAAGAAGTCGAAGGCCGAGCGCAACGCCTGGATCGACCACAACCTGTCGCTCGTGAACATGACCCACGCCGCCGACCGGCGCCCGAGCGAGATCTCGGGCGGCATGAAGCAGCGCGTCGGCATCGCCCGCGCCCTGGCGATGGAGCCGAAGGTCCTGCTCCTCGACGAGCCCTTCGGGGCCCTGGACGCGCTCACCCGCGCCCATCTCCAGGACTCGCTCATGGACATCCATGCCCGGCTGAAGAACGCCGTGATCATGATCACCCACGACGTCGACGAGGCGGTGCTCCTCTCCGATCGCATCGTGATGATGACCAACGGTCCCTCGGCCACCGTCGGCGAGATCCTGCGGGTCGACCTCGAGCGGCCGCGCCGCCGCCTCGACCTCGTGGAGGACCCGACCTACACGCACGCCCGCGCCGAGGTGCTCGAATTCCTCTACGCGCGCCACGCCAAGCCCGCCATCGCGGCCTGAGGACGGGTCTCGGACGATGCGGGAACGGCTGGTGGTGATCGGCAACGGCATGGCGTCGTTGCGCTTCCTGGAACGCCTCACCGAACGGGCGCCGGGCCTGTACGACGTCACCGTCGTCGGGGCCGAGCCGCAGGCGGCCTACAATCGCGTGCTGCTCTCCTCGCTGCTCGGCGGCGAGGTCGACGAGGCGGGCTGCGCCTTCCGCGGGCTCGACTGGTACGCGGACCACGGCATCCGCCTCATCACCGGCGCGCCGGTCACCGAGATCGATCGGGAGAACGCACTCGTGATGGTGGGGGAGACCCACGTCCTGCCCTTCGACAAGCTCGTGCTCGCCGTCGGCTCCCTGCCGATCCGCCTGCCGAAGCCCGGCATGGACCTGCCCGGCGTGCTCACCTTCCGCGACCTCGCGGACGTCGCCGCCATCCGCAGGGCGGCCGTCGCGCATGCCAGGGCCGTCGTCATCGGCGGCGGCCTCCTCGGCCTGGAGGCCGCCGTCGGCCTCGCGCGGCTCGGCGTGGAGACCACGCTCCTGCACGTCATGGACCGGCTGATGGAGCGCCAGCTCGACCACGCCGCCGCCGGCCTCGTGAAGCGCGCCATGGAGGCGCGCGGCGTGAAGGTGCTGCTCAAGGCCGATACCGCGGCGGTCGAGGGCGCGGGCCGGGTCGAGCGCCTGGTCCTGTCCGACGGCACCGTGCTGCCCGCCGACCTCGTGGTGATGTCGGTGGGCGTGCGTCCCAATGTGGGGCTGGCCCAGAAGGCCGGGATCGAGACCGGGCGCGGCATCAAGGTCGACGACCGGATGCAGTCGTCGGATGCCCGCATCTACGCGCTGGGCGAATGCGCCGAGCACCGCGGCATGGTCTACGGCCTCGTGGAGCCCGCCTACGAGCAGGCCGAGACCCTGAGCCGCCACCTCGTCGGCGAGGACGCGGCCTACACGGGCACGTCCCTGTCGACGAGCCTCAAGGTCTCGGGACTTCCGGTCTTCTCCGCCGGCCAGATCGAGGCGCCGGAGGGGGCCGAGACCGTGCTGATGTCGGATCCCGGCCTCGGCCTCTACCGCAAGCTCGTCGTCGCCGAGGATCGCCTCCTCGGCGCGGTCTTCGTCGGCGACATCGCCGAGCAGGGCTGGTGCAAGGAGCTCATCCGCACCGGCGCCTCCATCGCCGAACATCGCGACGATCTCATGTTCGGGCGTCCCGTCGCGCCCGCACCCCAACCCCTCGCAGCGTGAGGAGCCTAGCCATGGCCGACGCATTCAACGCCGAGCAGAAGCGCTACCTCGAAGGTTTCGCCTCCGGCATCGCCGCCGCGCGGGTGACCGGCGGTCTCGCCCTCGGGACCGGGGCCTCCGCCCCGCCGGCCGAGCCCACCGGCCCGGACGCGATCCACATCAAGGCGCAGGACGCCTCGATCAAGGCCGGCGGCAAGCTCTGCGAGCAGGAGAAGTGGAAGCGGGCCGAGAACCCCTTCGACGGGCACAACCGGCTCATCGCGGAGGCCGCGACGGGCAAGGGGCCGAAGCCCGAGGACAATTTCCGCTGGCGCTACCATGGCCTGTTCTGGGTGGCCCCGGCCCAGAATTCCTACATGTGCCGCCTGCGCATCCCCAACGGCATCCTGCACCACTGGCAGTTCGCCGGCATCGCGGACCTGGCCGACGCCCATGGCGGCGGCTACAGCCACGTCACCACCCGCGCCAACCTGCAGGTCCGCGAGATCGCCCCGGAGCACGGCCAGCCCTTCCTCGACGGGCTGATCGACCTCGGCCTCACCGCGCGCGGTGCGGGCGCCGACAACATCCGCAACGTGACCGGATCGCCGGTGGCCGGCGTCGACGCGCAGGAACTCCTCGACACGCGTCCGCTCGCCAAGTCCTGGCACAACCACATCCTCAACGACCGCTCGCTGTTCGGCCTGCCGCGCAAGTTCAACGTCGCCTTCGACGGCGGCGGCGTGATGCCGGTGCTGGAGGAGACCAACGACATCGGCTTCCAGGCCGTGCGGGTGCTGGAGGGCGCCAGCGTCGCCCCGGGCGTCTGGATGCGCCTCGTGCTGGGCGGCATCTCGGGCCACCGGGATCTGGCCCGCGACACCGGCGTCGTGCTGAGGCCGGAGGATTGCAACAAGGTCGCCGACGCCATCCTGCGCGTCTTCATCCAGAACGGTGACCGCACCAATCGCAACAAGAGCCGGATGAAGTACGTCCTCGACGCCTGGGGCTTCGACAAGTACCTCGCCGCCGTCGAGGCGGTGCTGGGCTACAAGCTCGACCGGGTCGACCCGGCCCACGTGGCCCCGCGCGGACCGATGGACCGCTTCGCCCATGTGGGCGTCCACCGCCAGGTCCAGGACGGACTGAACTGGATCGGCGTGATCCTGCCCGTCGGCAAGATGACCACCGACCAGATGCGCGCTCTGGCCAAGATCGCCGCCGAGTGCGGCGACGGCGCCATCCGCATGACGGTCTGGCAGAACTTCCTGTTCTCCGGCGTGCCCGACGCCAAGGTGGCCGAGGTCCAGGCACGGGTCGCCGCCCTGGGTCTCACCACGGAGGCCTCCAGCATCCGCGCCGGCCTCGTCGCCTGCACGGGCAACCGCGGCTGCAAGTTCGCCGCCTCCGACACCAAGGGCCACGCCCTGGTCATCGCCGACACCATCGAGGCGAACTTGAAGGAACTCGACGTGCCGGTGAACGTCCATCTCACCGGCTGCCATCACTCCTGCGCCCAGCACTACATCGGCGACATCGGGCTCATCGGGGCCAAGGTCGTGGTCTCGGAGGAGGGCGACACCGTCGAGGGCTACGACATCGTCGTCGGTGGTGGCTTCGGCGATTCCCCGAAGATCGGCACCGAGATCTGGAAGGCCGTGAAGGCCGAGGATTGCCCGACCCGCATCGAGGCCCTGCTGCGCAGCTACCTCGCCCGGCGCACCGGTCCGGACGAGAGCTTCCAGGCCTTCACCGCCCGCACAGGCCCCGAATCCCTGCGCAACATCGCCGAAGAGCAACCCGTCCTGAAGGCCGCCGCATGAGCGAGCACGTCACGCCCCCCCTGGTCCTCATCCCCGAGACCGCCCCGTTCGACCCGGACCAGCGCGCCTGGCTCTCGGGCTACTTCGCGGCGTTGCTGGGTCCCGCCGTCGAGGGCGCCACGGCGCTGGCGCCCGGTGACGCGCCGGGCGGCGCCGCGCAGAAACTCGCCGACAACGACGACGCGCCCTGGCACGACCCCTCCCTGCCGCTGCCCGAGCGCATGGAGATGGCCAAGGAGCGGCCCGAGGCGCAGAAGCTGATGGCCGCCATGGCGCAGCAGGATTGCGGCCAGTGCGGCTACAACTGCGCCGACTACGCGAACGCCATCTTCCTCAGGAACGAGGAGCGCCTGAACCTGTGCCAGCCCGGCGGCAAGGACACGCTCCGGATGCTGAAGAAGCTCGAAGAGGAGTTCGGCGCCGGCGGCGGCGCCGCGCCGAAGAAGTCCGAGGATGCCGCGCCCAAGGCCGCTCCCGAGCTCGGCCCCCTCGGCTACTGCCGGGAGAACCCCGTGGAGGCGACCTTCGTCTCGCGCACGCGCCTCAATGCGCCGGGCGGCGCGAAGGAAACCTGGCACATCGAGATCGACCTCACCGGCACGCCGATCGACTACGTGGTCGGCGATTCCCTCGGGCTGTTCCCGGCCAACGCCCCGGCCCTGGTCGACGCGGTCATCGCCGAGCTCGGCGCGCGGCCCGAGCGCAGGATCGGGGGCAAGACCCTGCGCGACCGGCTGCTGACCGATTACGCCCTCGGCGGCGCACCGGACGGGCTCTACCAGCTTCTCTCCCTCCTCACCTCGGGCGAGGCCCGCAGGAAGGCGCAGGCGCTGGCCGCCGGCGAGGATCCGGACGGCGACGCCGCCCATCTCGACGTGCTCGGCGCGCTCCACAAGTTCCCCGGCGCACGCCCCGATGCCGAGGTCTTCCTGGAAGCGCTCGACGAGTTGCAGCCCCGGCTCTACTCGATCTCGTCCTCGCCGAAGGCCGATCCGGGCCGGGTCTCGCTCACGGTCGACGCGGTGCGCTACAGCCACCGCTCGCGCCTGCGCCTCGGCGTCGCCTCGACCCATCTCGGCGAGCGCATCCCCGAGGGAATGAAGGTCAAGGTCTACCTGCAGAAGGCCCACGGGTTCGCCCTGCCGGAGGACCTGTCGAAGGACGTCATCATGGTCGGGCCGGGCACCGGCATCGCGCCTTTCCGCGCCTTTCTGCGCGAGCGCGACGCATGCCAGGCGCCGGGCCGCAACTGGCTGTTCTACGGCCACCAGAAGCAGGCGTCCGACTTCTTCTACAAGGACGAGCTGAACGCCCTGAAGGACCGCAAGCTGCTCACCCGCCTGTCGCTGGCCTGGTCCCGCGACGGCGCCGAGAAGACATACGTCCAGGACCGCATGCGCGAGAACGGCGCCGAGCTGTGGAAGTGGTTCGAGGGCGGCGCGCATTTCTACGTCTGCGGCGACGCCAAGCGCATGGCCAAGGACGTGGAGCGGGCGATCATCGACGTCGCCGGCCAGTTCGGGGGCAAGAACCCCGACGAGGCCGTGGCCTACCTCGCCCATCTGAAGAAGACGGGTCGCTATCAGGCCGACGTTTACTAGCACGCCGTCCCGACCGTCCTCCTTCTGCGGGGGAGGGTGGCCCGCGCATGCGGGTCGGGAGAGGGGAGCACCGCCCTTTCCGGATCGGTCGCGCTGCCCCTCTCCCGCCTGCTCCGCAGGCACCTTCTCCCGCAGAGGGGAGAGGGTGGGCGTTCCGCCTCGGCCCGTCTCTTGCTCCCACCGATGCCGCCACAAGCATCCGCCGAGGATCCCGCCATGAACGCGCACGTCCAGGCACCCGCCCCCGTCAAGACCACCTGCCCGTATTGCGGCGTCGGCTGCGGCGTGCTCGCCACGCCGGACGGGCAGGGCGGCGCGGACATCGCCGGCGACACCGCGCACCCGGCCAATTTCGGCCGGCTCTGCTCCAAGGGTTCGGCGCTGGGCGAGACGCTCTCCCTCGACAACCGCCTGCTTCACCCGCAGGTGGACGGCGCCCGCGCGAGCTGGGAATCGGCGCTCGGCACCGTGGCGGGCTCCCTGCGCCGCATCGCCGAGCGGCACGGCCCGGATGCGATCGCCTTCTACCTCTCGGGCCAGCTGCTGACCGAGGACTACTACGTCGCCAACAAGCTGGCGAAGGGCTTCCTCGGCACGCCGCACGTCGACACCAACTCGCGCCTCTGCATGTCGAGCGCGGTCGCCGCCCACCGGCGCGCCTTCGGCTCGGACACCGTGCCGGGCTGCTACGAGGATCTCGACGAGGCCGACCTCATCGTGCTGGTGGGGTCGAACACCGCCTGGTGCCACCCCATCCTGTTCCGCCGGATGGTCGACGCGCGGGCCAAGCGCGGCACCAAGCTGGTGGTGATCGATCCCCGCCGCACCCAGACCGGCGAGGAGGCCGACCTCTTCCTCGGCCTGAAGGCCGGATCCGACACCGCCCTGTTCTCCGGCCTGCTGGTGCATCTCGCCAGCACCGGCTCCCTCGACGACCGCTTCGTCCTCGACCACACGAGCGGCCTCGACGGCGCCCTGGAGCGGGCGCGCGCCATCGCGCCGACGATTCCCGCCACCGCCGCCGCCACCGGCCTGTCCGAGGCCGACGTGGCGCGGTTCTTCGAGATGTTCGCCCGCACGAAGCGGGTGGTCACCGCCTTCTCGCAGGGGGTGAACCAGTCGGCGCAGGGCACCGACAAGGGCAACGCGATCATCAACTGCCACCTCGCCACCGGCCGCATCGGCCTGCCCGGGGCGGGCCCCTTCTCGCTGACCGGCCAGCCCAACGCCATGGGCGGGCGCGAGGTCGGGGGGCTGGCCAACATGCTGGCCGCCCACATGCACTTCACCCCCGAGGAGGTGGACCGGGTCCGCCGCTTCTGGTCGGCGCCCAACATCATCACCGGCGAGGGCATGAAGGCGGTCGCCCTGTTCGAGGCGATCGAGCGCGGCAAGATCAAGGCCCTCTGGGTGATGGGCACCAACCCGATCGTGTCGATGCCGCGTGCCGACCGGATCCGCGAGAGCCTGAAGTCCCTCGACCTGTACGTCGTCTCGGAGGCGGTGGCGGACAGCGACAGCGCCCGGGCGACGGGACGCAGGACCGTCCTGCTCCCGGCCTTGGCCTGGGGCGAGAAGGACGGCACGGTGACGAATTCCGAGCGCCGGATCTCGCGCCAGCGCAGCTTCCTGAAACCGCCCGGCGAGGCCCGGGCCGACTGGCAGATCATCTGCGACGTCGCCAAGCGCCTCGGCCACGGCGACGCCTTCGCCTATTCGGGCACCGCCGCGATCTTCCGCGAGCATGCCGGCCTCTCGGCCTTCGAGAACAACGGCACCCGCGACTTCGACATCGGCGCCGTCAGCGACATGGCCGATGCGGCCTATGCGGCGACCCCCCCGCTGCAATGGCCGCTGCCCAGGCGCGGCAAGGCCAAGGCCCGGCTCTTCGCGGACGGCCAGTTCTACACCTTCGACAAGCGCGCCCGCTTCGTGGCCGTGCAGGCCCCGGCGCTCGCCCAGGCGGTCGATGAGGCCTATCCCCTCGTCCTCAACACCGGCCGCGTCCGCGACCACTGGCACACGATGACGCGGACGGGAAAGAGCCAGCGCCTCTCGGCACACCGCTCCGTGCCCTTCGTGGAGATCCATCCCGACGATGCCGCGCCGCTGGGCCTGAAGGAGGGCGATCTCGCCCGGATCGCCACCCCGCACGGCACCGCCACCCTGGAGGCGATGGTCACCGACGCGGTGCGGCCGGGCAACCTGTTCGCCGCCTTCCACTGGAGCGCGGCCACCGCCTCCGACGCCCGCGTCGGCGCCCTGGTGCGCGGCGTGCCCGATCCGGTCTCGGGACAGCCCGAGTTGAAGGCAACGCCGGCCGGCATCGCACCGGTGTCCTACCGCAACCGCGGCTTCCTCCTGACCCGCGGCGAGCAGACCCTGCCCGAGGGCTGGTGGTGGGCCAGGGCCACGATCTCCGGCGGCTCGGGCCTGCAATTCGCCACGCAGGAGAGCTCCCGCGCCGTGGCGCTGATGATGCGCGGCCTGTTCCAGGGCCTCGAACTCGCCGAGTATGCCGACCACGCCCGCGGGCGCTACCGCTGCGCCGTCTACGAGGACGGCCGCCTCGTCGCCTGCCTGGCGCTCGGACCCGCCGAGGCGCGACCGGGCTGGGACGAGGCCAAGGCCCTGTTCGCCGAGCCGGCGCCGGAGGCCCCGGCCCGGCGCGCCCTCCTGTCGGGCCGCGCCGAGACCGCCTCGGCCGGCCCCACCGTCTGTGCCTGCCACGGGGTCGGCCTCGACATCATCACGGGGGTCATCGCGGCGGGGGCCGGCACCGTCGAGGCGGTGGGCGCCGCCTGCAAGGCCGGCACGAATTGCGGCTCGTGCATCCCCGAGATCCGCAAGCTGCTGCCCGAGGCGCTTGCACGCAACGCCGCATAGGCTCAATTTGGGCCACATCGACCCCCATTTCCGAGCACCATGAGCACGCCCCGTACCCCCCGCGAAACCCGGCCCGCCGGCACCGACCCGGCCGGCGGTGCCGGCCCGGCCGGCCTGGAGCCCCTGGCCGTCCTTCCCGTCTTCGTGCCGCTGCACGGCAAGCGCGCGGTGCTGGCCGGCTCCAACGGGGGCGCACCCTGGAAGGTGAAGCTCCTCGCCGCCGCCGGGGCCCACGTGGACGTCTATGCGCCCGAGCCCAGCGAGGAGCTGCGGGCCGTGCCGGGCGAGATCGTCGCGGGCTCCGTCGCCTTGCACGAGCGCCAGTGGCGGGCCGAGGACCTCACGGGCGCGGCCTTCTGCATCGGGGCCATGGAGGACGAGGCCGACTGCATCGCCTTCGTGGCCGCCGCAAGGACGACCGGCGCCATCGTCAACGCGGTCGACCGGCCGCATCTCTGCGACGTGAAGTTCGGCGCCATCGTCAATCGCTCGCCCATGGTGGTGGGCATCTCCACGGAGGGCGCCGCCCCGGTCTTCGGCCAGACCGTGCGCGCCCGGATCGAGGGCATGCTGCCGCGCGGGTTCAAGGCCTGGATCGGCGCCGCCCGCGACTGGCGCGAAGAGGTCACCAGCCGCTTCCACGGCTTCTCGGACCGCCGCGCCTTCTGGGAGCGCTTCACCGACCGCGCCTTCGCCGAGCCCGACCGGGTCCCCACGGACCAGGATCTCGCCGAGCTCCTGGGCCAGACCGAGGCTGCCCCGAAGGGCGGGGCGGTGACGCTGGTCGGCGCCGGCCCGGGCGATGCCGAGCTCCTCACCCTCAAGGCCCTGCGCGCTTTGCGAAACGCCGACGTGATCCTGTACGACGACCTCGTCGCGCCCGAGATCCTCGACTATGCCCGCCGCGAGGCCCGCACCATGCTGGTGGGCAAGACCGGGCACGGCCCGTCCTGCCGCCAGGACGACATCAACGCGCTGATGGTGCAGCTCGCCAAATCCGGCAAGCAGGTCGTGCGCCTGAAATCCGGCGACCCCCTGGTGTTCGGCCGGGCCGGCGAGGAGATCGAGGCCTGCCGGGCCGCCGGCATCCCCGTGAGCGTGGTTCCGGGCGTCTCGGCGGCCCAGGGAGCGGCGGCCTCGCTCTGCGTCTCGCTGACGAACCGCGATGCGGCGCGGCGCCTGCAATACGTCACCGGCCACGACCGGCGCGGCGCCCTGCCGGAGGACCTGAACTGGGGCGCCCTGGCCGACCCGAGCGTCACCACCGTGGTCTACATGCCCAAGAAGACCCTCGGCGTGCTGCTCGAGCGGGCGATCGCCGAGGGCCTCGCGCCGTCGACCCCGGCGCTGCTCGTCTTCAACGCCACCCGCCCGAACCAGCAGGTGGTGGAGGCCGGCGCCGCCGACCTCGCCGACCGGGTCGAGGCCTCGGGCCACGAGGGACCCGCCCTGCTGATGGTGGGCGAGGCCCTGCGCCGCCTGGGCACCCAGGCGGCGATCGCCGCGATCGAGCCGGGCAAGCTCGCGATCTGAGGGCAGGGGGCCCGATCACGCGGCTCGGGCTGGCGGCCCCTCCGCCGTGACGCGGTGCACCCCGGCCCGGGGCTCCAAGTTGCTCGGCTGCTTCAGGTCCCAGACGAGACCCAGGCGCTCCAGCACCCGCAGGACTCGCCAGCCCGCATCGGACTGTCCCGGTTCGGCTCCGAGGCGCGCCGAGTCCGGCCAGGCATGGTGCGTCGCATGCCACGCCTCGCCGAAGGTGAGCCATGCCGCAGCCGGCAGGTCGTGCCCCTGGACGGATTCACCGTCGACCACCCAACCCTGCGGGCCATCGCGGTGGGTGAGGTGCACGACGAGCCAGTGCCCGGTCAGCGACACCGCGATGCGGACGGGAATGCCCCAGATCATCCACGGCCATCCGCCCACCGCGTAGAACAGCACGGCCCAGGGCAGCTGCTGCAACATCCAGGTCGCCTCCAGCCATCGGAACACCCGGTCCGTCCCGACCTGCGGCTCCAGCAGGAAACGCGGCGGGTGCGTGAGGATCAGCTCGGCGTGCATCTGGAGGAGCGCGTCGCGCAGCATCGGCAGCCGGTTGGCATGCAGGTCGTGACAGGCGGCCTGCCGCTGCGCCCAGTCCCGCATGTCGTGCAGGCGGATCATTCCCACCGGCCCGGCCATGCCGACCAGGGTTCCGAGATAGACCAGGAGATATTCGACCCAGGGCCTGGCCGAAAAGCTGCGATGCACCAGCAGCCGGTGCATGCCGACCGAATGTCCGGCGCAGAGGGTGACGATCGTGGTGACGGCGAACAGCGCGACGGCACCGGGGGTGACGAGGACGGGTCCGAGAAGCAGAGCCGCGCCCACCATTCCGGTGATCCAGAGTGACTTGGCGGGCGCCCATTCCAGGCGTCCCACCACGGCGGAGGTGTCCGCATCGGCGATCATGCGGGCGGTCGAGGTGCAACGGGGCGCATCGCTCATGTCGATACCTATTCACTAATTAGGAAATCACCTAATCGATGGCGGGCCGCCACTTGTCAATGGTTAGCTCATCGCCTAACTCATCCGCATGCAGCGCGTCTTCGAAGCCCTGTCCTCCTCGGTTCGCCGGAAGATCCTGGCCTATCTCGCCCATACCGAACTCAGCGCGGGCGAAATCGCCGGGCGATTTGCCATGTCGAAGCCCTCCATCTCCCAGCATCTCGCGGTGCTCGAATCGGCCGGGCTGATCGCGGGCGAGAAGCGCGGACAATTCGTCTTCTACCGGCAGGTGGAGGACAGTCTCCTCAACACCCTGAACGGGTTCGTTCAGGAGGCCTGTCCGGTCGGCCGGCCGCTCAAGCGCGAGAGCGCGGCCCTGGCGGAGGATCGGCGCCAAGCGAAGCCGGCCACGGACGAGCCGCAACACGGCTGAGTCGTCCGGCCACGGTTCGGTCGCGAGGGTCTGGTGGCGACGGTTTGGTGGCGACGGTTTGGTGGATTGCCGGGGCGCGGCGCCTGTGGTCTGAAGCCGCCACATCCCTCGATCGCAAGGCCGTCCCATGCGTCGCACGCTCCTGCCCCTCCTCGCCTTCGCGGTCGGCCTCGTGGGGCTCTGCGCCGCCGCCTTCGTGGTGCTGGCGCCGAAGACCCAGGAGGCCGGGACGAGCAGCGTCGGCGGACCCTTCACCCTGACCAATCAGGACGGGCAGCGCGTCACCGAGCGCGACTATGCGGGGCGGACGCACCTCGTGTTCTTCGGCTTCACCCACTGCCCCGACGTGTGCCCGACCACGCTGCAGCAGATCGGCGACGTGCTCCAGGCCCTCGGGCCGAAGGGCCGGGACACCCGCGCGCTGTTCATCGCGGTCGACCCCGAGCGCGACACGCCGGCCGCCCTGAAGACCTACCTGGCGAGCTTCGACCCGCGCATCGTCGGCCTGACCGGCTCGCCCGAGGAGGTGAACGCGGCGGTGAAGGCCTACCGCGCCTATGTCCGGAAGGTGCCGACCAAGGATGGCGACTACACCATGGAGCACACCGCCCTCGTCTACGTGATGAACGGCCAGAATCGCTTCCTGAACGCGCTGAACCTTGCCCGCCCGCCCGAGGAGGCGGCGGGCGAACTCGCCAAAATGCTCTGACCGCCGAGATGCTGTAAGCCTTCGGGACCGACGACCGGGGCCGCCGCCTCCCGTCTCGCCTGCCCCCGGAGCGACCATGACCATCCTGTCGGCCTTCCCGATCACGCCCTCGAATGCCGACGGCCAGGTCGACCTCGGCGCCCTGCGCACCTTGCTGCAGCCCCTGGTCGCGGCCGGCGTCGGATCGATCGGCCTGCTGGGCAGCACCGGCACCTATCCGTTCCTCGCGCGCCATCAGCGCCGCCGGGCCGTGGAAGCCGCCGTCGAGGCGGTGGCGGGCCGCCTGCCGGTCCTCGTCGGGGTCGGCGCCCTGCGCACCGACGAGGCGGTGCGGATGGCCCAGGACGCCAAGGGCGCCGGGGCCGAGGCCGGGCTCCTGGCGGCGATGTCCTACACGCCGCTGACCGAGGACGAGGTGTTCGTGCACTGCGAGACGGTGGCACGGGAATCCGGCCTGCCGCTCTGCCTCTACGACAATCCCGGCACGACCCATTTCCGCTTCACCCCGGCCCTCACCGGCCGCCTCGCCCGGGTTCCGGGAATCGTCGCGATCAAGAGTCCGGCCCCGGAGCCGGACGGGGCGGCGGAGCACGTCGCCGCGCTGCGCGCCGTGGTGCCGGTCGGGTTCTCCCTCGGCTATAGCGGCGACTGGAACGCCGTCGCGGCGCTGCTGGCAGGCGGCGAGGCCTGGTACAGCGTGCTCGCCGGGCTGTTTCCACACACCGCCCTGGCGATCGTCCGGGCGGTCGAAGCGGGAGACGCCGCCGAGGCGCGCCGCCTCAATGCCCGGCTCGAGCCGCTCTGGGACCTGTTCCGGACCTATTCGAGCCTGCGGGTGATCTACGCCTGTGCCGACCTCCTCGGTCTCTGCCGGGCCGAGCCGCCGCGCCCGATCCTGCCGCTGGGCGGGGAGGCCCGCCAGCGGGTGGCCGACACGCTCGCAGCGCTGGAACTGGGCTGACCGGCCCGCCAAGCGAAGATCGCTGGTCCAAGCGTTCACACCTTCGTGGCAGGTCGATTGCGATACGCTCGCAGTCACCCGCCCGGAGAACGGCAATGGCCCGAAGTGAAACAGACAACGTACCGGAAGAAGAAAACCGCTTCATACTGCTCGTCCTCTTCCTGATACTCGCGGCGGGCGTTGTGTTCGCCGAGGCTGTCGCCATGATTCGGCGTGGATGGATCGCGCTGTCGAACTGGACTCCGATGCGTCAAAGTTAATACTTCGGCAATTGTAGGCTCAAACACGCGGGTGGTGGCGGCGATGGTCGGGTCCGGCCCTCACTCCGCGCGTAGTGCGCCGGTGCGGGAGGTGCGGGCGAGGCCGTGCTCGGTCTTGTTCCAGCGGTTGGGCGCACGGACGAGCTCGTACAGGCCCGACCAGGCGGCGAGGCTGACGAGCAGGAAGTAGATCGGCATCCACGGCACGAAGGCGAGCAGGTCGAACCAGTTGCGCCGGACGCAGCCGAGGGCTGCCGGGAGCAGCATGGCGAGCAGTCCGGCGACGAACAGCGTGACGGCGGCGCCGGTGGGAAAGTTCGCCCAGAAGCCGCCGGGCGCCGGGAAGCCGTTCCACACGAAGGCCGCGAAGTCGTAGGCCGCCCGGCCCATCAGGAAGGGATAGGCGAGGGCGGAGATCACCGTCCCGGGCACGAGGGCGACGGCGCAGAAGGTTCCGAGAACGCCGAGCTGCCGCACGGTCCGGCGCGGCGACCGCGCATGGGTGAGGCTGGTCTGCAGGAAGCCCTTCATCCAGCGGGTGCGCTGGTGCAGCCAGGACCGGACGGTGCGCGGCGCCTCCTCCAGGGTGTCGCTGCGCAGGTCGCCGACGCGGTAGCCCGCCCTCGCGAGGCGGATGCCCAGATCGGCGTCCTCGGTGACGTTCCAGGCATCCCAGCCGTGGAGTTCGCGCAGGACGCGGGTGCGGAAATGCGTCGACGTACCTCCGAGGGGGATCGGCACGCACCAGGAGGCGAGGGCCGGGATCAGGACGTCGAACAGGGCCGCGTACTCGATCGCGAAGCAGCGGGTGAGGCGCCCGTCGTCCATGTTGTCGATGACGAGGCGGCCCTGCAGGCAGGCGATGGTGCGGGAGGCGCGGGCGAAGCGGGTCGCGGCGGCGCGGAGCTGCCCCGGATCGGGCACGTCCTCGGCATCGTAGACCACGAGGCAGGCGCCGCGCGCCAGGGGCAGGGCGGCGTTGAGGGCGCGCGGCTTGGTGCGGGGCAGGCCCGCCGGCACCCGGACGACCTCGAACCGGGCCGGGAGGCCGGCCGCCTCGAGGGCCGCGTCCGTCTCGCGGTCGTCGGCCTCGATCACCAGCTTGAGGTCAAGCTTGGCCACCGGGTAGTCGAAGCGCGAGAGGGCCGCCACGAGGCGGGGCACCACCCGGGCCTCGCGATGGAGGGCCACCAGGACGGTGTAGACCGGCAGGGCGGTGTCCGGCAGCGGCACCTCGGGGGCCGCCTCGGCCTCGACGCTGACGGCGGCGATACGGACCGTCACCATGGCGAGGAAGCCGACTTGCACCAGCGTCCAGGCGCCGATCAGGACGGCCCCGGGGATGAGCCCGGCGACGAGGCCGACGGCTCCGGCAACGAGGCCGACGATGGCGAGGCGTGGCGCCTGGCTGCCGGCCTCCAGGGCCCAATCGGGCCTGTGGCGCTGGAGCGTATCGGCGGCGTAGGCCGCGATGCCCGCCGGATTGGCGGCGAACACCGCCGCCTGCAGGGCCCGCGGCGTGGTGATGGCCGAGCGGGTCCCCGTCCGCAGCAGCGCCGCGATGGCTGCCCCACGCGGGGCGCGAACCGTGCGCGGTCCGTGGAACGCCAGGGAACCCCTCGGGGAGAGCGGCGCGATCCCGGCCACGAGACTGTCGGGATAATGCGTGTCCTCGCCGAGGCGGAGATCGCCAGCGAGGAACGGGACCCCGAGGGCGGCGGCGAGGGCGCGGTAATAGGCCTCTTCGGGGATCAGGTCGGCCTGGATCAGCGCCGTGGCGGCGTCGCTCCCGCAGGCCCGCGCCAGGGCGGCGGCCTGCGCCAGAAGGCCCGGGTCGACCCCCTGGCGCGCGAGGAATCCGATTTCGGGCGGCAGCGGAGCGGGCCGTCGATCGGAGGTGCCGAAACCGAGGAGCGACACCGCGCGCGGCCTCCCGGCGGCCCGCGGATGTGCTAGGGGAGGGCCGTGAGCCAGTCCGTTTCCACGCGCAACCCGCGCGCCACCAGAACAACTTCTGCGTTTATCCGCCGAAAGGCAAGGCGGCTCCGGGGCCAGGCCGCCGCTTGTGCACTGGCGGCGCTGTCCTGCCTCGCCGCCGCTGCGCCGGCCCGGGCGGAGGGCGTGACGATCCCCAACTTCTGGAATCCGCGCGCCCGGCAGGAGCGCATGGAGACTCAGCCGAGCGCGCGCACGGTCCGCTTTCTCACCGACGACGATTTCCCGCCCCTTCACTTCGCCGGCCCGGACGGCACGCCCACGGGCTTCGTGGTCGAGCTCGCCCGCGCGGTCTGCGAGCGCCTGGCCATGACCTGCACGGTCCAGGCCCGGCGCTTCGACACCCTGCTCGACGCCCTGGCCGACCGGCAGGGCGACGTCGTCGCCGCCGCCATCCCGCTGACCCCGGCCCTGCGCGCGCGCTTCCTCGCCACCCGGCCGTATTTCCGCTGGCCGGCGCGCTTCGCCGCCCGCACCGACAAGGGCCTGCCCGCCCCCTCCGCCGGCGCCCTCGCGGACCGGAGCGTCGGCGTGGTCGGCGGCACCGCGCACGCGGCCTACCTGAAGGCGTTCTTCCCCAAGGCGACGGCCAAGGACTTCACCGATCTGGCGACGGCCGAGGGCGCGCTGCGCCGGGGCGAGGTCGACTACGTCTTCGCGGACGGCCTGAACCTCGCCCTCTGGATCGGCGGCGTCGACGCCGCGGGCTGCTGCGCCTTCACGGGCGGCGACTACCTGGAGAACCGCTACTTCGGCGAGGGCATCGGCCTCGTCACCCGCCCCGACGACCCGGCCCTGTCGCGGGCGCTGGACGACGCGCTCCAGCGCCTGTGGGACGAGGGGAAATACGCCGAGCTCTACCTGCGCTTCTTCCCGGTGAGCCCGTTCTGAAGGATCGGCCGGCGGCTCAGACTTGGGGTCTTCAGGCCTGGCTCTCGGACCGCCTCGGCACGGCCGATCGATTCGGCGGTGCGCGCTTCGGCCGGGCCGACGCGGCGGCCCCGATGGTCGATCGCTCGGGCGGCCTCGCGGTGGTGCCGGCGGGCCTGCGCGACGGCGACCGCCGCTTCGCCCGGCCGGATCCGGAGGCCGACTCAGGTGCGCAGATGCCGGGCGCCGGCCGCGACGGCAAGGAGGAGGGCGGCCACCGCGAGGAAGGCGAGGGTCAGGCTGGTGGCGTGGGCGAGGAGCCCGATGGCGGCGGGGCCGGCGAGCACGCCGGCATAGCCCAGCGTGGTCACGGCCGGGATCGCGAGGGCGGCGGGCACCGCCTCCTGGCGGCCGGCGGCCGTGAACAGGACCGGCACGATGTTGGCGCAGCCCGCCCCCACCAGGGCGTAGCCGAGGAGCGTCACCGGCCAGAGGGGCACGGCCGTGGCGAGGCCGAGGCCGGCCGCCGCCAGGAGCGCGCCCAGGACGACGATGCGGCGGCGCCCGATCCGGCGCACGAGAGCGTCGCCGGTGAGGCGGCCCGCCGTCATGGTCAGCGAGAAGGCCGCGTAGCCGAGGCCGGCGCGGGCCGGATCGAGGCCGCGCTCCTGGATCAGGAAGACGCCGCTCCAGTCGAGGGCCGAGCCCTCCGTGAGGAAGACCACGAAGCACAGGAGCCCGATGCGGAGCACCGGCCCCCGCGGCAGGGCGAAGGCCGGGCCTCGGGGTCCGTCCGCCCTCGTCGGCAGGATGCCCGGCAGGGCGGCGAGGAAGGCGACCGCGATGGCGGCGACCACCACCAGGGTCGCGGCCGCCGGTTCCAGGCCGAGGCTCAGGAGGGCACTGAAGCCGGCCGCGCCCAGGATGCAGCCGAGGCTGTAGAGCCCGTGGAAGCCCGACATCATCGGCCGTCCGGCCCGGCGCTCCACCGCCACCGCCTGCAGGTTCATCAGGCAGTCGAGGAGGCCGAGGCCGATCCCGAGCGCGGTGAGAGCCACGGCGAGGACGGGCAGGCCGGCGGCGCGGGACAGGGTCATCAGAGCCGCCCCGGTCACGAGCACCGCGGCGGCCAGCACCGGGCGGGTGCCGAAGCGCCCGGCCAGGGCGCCCGCCACCGGCATGGTGGCGAGCGACCCGACGCCGAGGCAGAGGAGAAGCAGGCCGAGGGTGCCGTCGTCGAGGCCCGCCCGCGCCTTCACGAGGGGCACCAGGGGCGCCCAGGCGGCGACGCCGAAGCCGACGATGAGGAACAGGAGCCGGGTTGCGCGCGCCTCGACGGGGCCGGCCGCGCGGGTGAGGCGGCGCGCGGCGGGCGCCGCGCTCGCGATCGTCGAGCTTGAGGTCATGACGCCTTTCGGGCGCGCCGGCCGGGGCCGCGCGGCGGGACGGGCCGACCTCTCGCAGGCGGACACGGCAAAGGTGTGAAGCCGGGCCGTCTCCAGGGCTGCGCCTGGCTCGCCTCAGGTCTGCAGGCGTTGCATCGCCAACCCGGGACCCCGGTCGAGCATCGGGACCCCCGACGTGTCAGTTGTCGGGGATCGCGGGGCCGGACCGGCGCAGGACCCGCGCAACGGTGTCGCCGCCGCGGCCGCCAGCGCACGCGTTGACCCTCCCGGTCGCCCTCCCTACGGTGCCGCCCTTCGCGATCACCTGTCCCGACCATCCTTGCAGAACTGACGCTGTCCATGCCGTCCCCGCTTCCCTCCGACCCCGATCTCATTGCGGCGGCCGCCACCGCCGCGGCCTGGCCCTTCGAGGAGGCGCGCAAGCTCGTGGCGCGGCTGGAACGTCGCCCGAAAGCGGAGGTCCTGTTCGAGACCGGCTACGGGCCGTCGGGCCTGCCGCATATCGGCACCTTCGGGGAGGTCGCCCGCACCTCGATGGTGCGCTACGCCTTCCGGGTTCTCACCAACGACAGCGTGCCGACCCGGCTGATCGCGTTCTCGGACGACATGGACGGCCTGCGCAAGGTGCCGGACAACGTGCCGAACAAGCCCCTGCTGATCGGTGCCCTGAACCAGCCCCTGACCCGCGTCCCGGACCCGTTCGGCACCCATGACAGCTTCGGCGCCCACAACAATGCCGAACTGCGCCGCTTCCTCGACGCCTTCGGATTCGACTACGAGTTCCGCTCGGCCACGGAATGCTACCGCGCGGGCGTGTTCGACACGGCCCTGCTCACGGTACTGGAGCGCTACGACGCGGTGATGGCGATCATGCTGCCGTCGCTGCGCGCCGAGCGCTCCGCGAGCTACTCGCCGTTCCTGCCCATCCACCCGGTCACCGGAGAGGTGATGCAGGTGGCCATCGACGAGGTCCGGGTCTCGGCCGGCACCCTGGTCTGGCGCGACCCGAAGACCGGCGAGGGATACGAGACCCCGGTGACCGGCGGCCACGCCAAGCTACAGTGGAAGCCCGACTGGGCCATGCGCTGGGTGGCGCTGGGCATCGACTACGAGATGGCCGGCAAGGACCTCATCGATTCCGTCAAGCTCTCGGGCGAGATCGCGCGCGCCCTGGGTGGCGAGCCGCCGGAGGGGTTCAACTACGAGCTCTTCCTCGACAAGGACGGCAAGAAGATCTCCAAGTCGAAGGGCAACGGCCTCTCGATCGACGACTGGCTGGTCTACGGCACCGCCGACAGCCTGGCGCTGTTCATGTACAACAAGCCCCGCGAGGCCAAGCGCCTGTTCGTGGAAATGATCCCACGCCAGGTCGACGACTACCTGAGCTTCCTGGAGAAGTACCCGGCCCAGGAGCCGGCCCAGAAGCTCGGCAACCCGGTCTGGCACCTGCATGCCGGGCACCCGCCGGCGGCCGAGGCGGTCGGCAAGGGCGGTGCGCTGACCTTCGCCATGCTCCTCAACCTCGCGGCGGTGGCCAACACCGAGGATCCGGCGGTGCTGTGGGGCTTCATCCGCCGCTACGATCCGGATGTCGGGCCGGAGACCCACCCGGTGCTCGCTCGCCTGGTCGGGCACGCGCTCGCGTATTTCCGCGATCTCGTGCGGCCGGCCAAGACCTACCGGGCCGCCACCGAGGCCGAGCGCGCGGCGCTGGAAGACCTCTCCGCCACGCTTCGCGCGCACGAGGGCTCCGTCGATCCGGAGGGACTGCAGGCGGTGGTCTACGAGGTCGGGCGCCGGCACTTCCCCGACCTGTCGGGCAAGGCCAAGAGCCCGGACGGGCGCCCCGGCGTCTCGCAGGCCTGGTTCGGCACGATCTACAACGTCCTGTTCGGCGAGGCGCGCGGACCCCGTTTCGGCTCCTTCATCGCCCTGTACGGCGTCACCGAGACCCGGGCATTGATCGGACAGGCCTTGTCCGGTGCCTTCCTGGCGCAGATGCCGGCCGCGTGACGCCAGGATTTCCGTAAACCCAAGCATCCTGCGCCGGTCTCACGGAGGCGGCGCAGGATAACGTCTGCGTGTCGCGGTGCGATTGCGCACAATTGTGCTTGTCGGGGCGCCAAGGGGCAGATAAAACGCCCATCACTGGACAGAAAAAAGGCCGCCCCGGTGAGGGAGCGGCCCGAAGTCTAGGGAGGAAACGCCCAAGAAGGGCACACCGCGGCGACGCCATCGCCGCGGTGCATGGCGTTCAAATGCCATGTCGCACCGCACCATGCAATCACTCCCCGTGGCGGAGGGGGTATGCGCCGTTTGCATGAAACCGAGGCTCAGGCCTTGGCGGGCTGTCAGGCCTTGGCGGGCTGTCAGGCCTTGGCGGGCTGGATATCCGACATCCCGAGCTGCTCCAGGCTGAAGGCCCAGACCCGCTCCTGCAGCGCCGTGTCCCGGCCCAGGGCCGAGGGGGCCACCGCCCGGCATCGATCGAAGTAGAGTCCGCTCACGCCGTCGACCTCCCGGGAGGTCGCGAGATACAGCGACGTGGCGGCGCCGTCCTCGGGCTTAGATAGGAAGGGGCGGACCAGGCGCCAGCCGAGGCCGAACCAGCCGCCGGTGCCCGAGGCGAACCCGCTGGCAATGACGCCGGGATGGAGGGCGTTGCTCGTGACGCCGGTGCCGGCGAGCCGCCGTGCCAGGGCGGCGCTGAAGAGCACGTTGCCGAGCTTGGCCTGCGAATAGGTGGCGATCCCGCTGTAGCGGCGGGCATGGCCGATATCGTCGAGGGCGATCCGTCCGCGCCGATGCGCCATCGAGGCGACGCTGACGATGCGCGCCGGGGCGCTGGCCTTCAGGAGGTCGAGGAGTTCAAGACTGAGGTGCAGGTAGGCGAGATGGTCGAGCGCCCAGGTCCGTTCGATCCCGTCCACCGTCGTGGCGTAGCGGTCGAAGATCGCGCCGGCATTGTTCACCAGGACGTCCAGGCGCGGATACCGCGCCTGGACCTCGCCGGCGAGGCGGCGAATCTCGGCCTGCGACGCGAGGTCGGCCACGAAGCCGTCGATCACGGCACCGGGCACGGATTCCCGGATCCAGGCCGCGGTACGGCCGGTGCGGTCGGCATCCCGGCCGACGAGGCCGACGCGGAACCCCGCCCGCGCAAGGCCGAGGGCGGTCTCCGTGCCGATGCCGGAGGTCGCTCCGGTGACGAGGGCGATCCGCTCCGGCATCGCCTGGCTCACGCTAGAACACCGCCTGCCCGATGGCGAAGGCGACGACCACGATGACGATGGCCACCAGCAGGAAGAGGCCGAACAGGATGCGGGCCAGGGAGCCGGCGCCGGACGCGATGCCGGTGAAACCGAGGCCGCCCGCGATGAGAGAGATCACGAAACAGATGAGGGCCCATTTCAACAGGGTCATGCGCAACACTCCAGCTCGCGGAACCGACCGTCAACCGCCTGCGCCCGCAAGCGTTCCGCCCAAGCTCGGCTGTTTTACGATGGGGCCGCGGGCCGGGCCGGGGCCGCCGCGCGCCCCTCCGTGCCGGCCCGCTCCAGGAGGAGGTGGGCCAGGGCGTGGTAGAGCCCCTCGCGGCAGACCGCCTTCGAGACCGCGTCGGCGATCAGCGCCGCCACCATGAGGGGGATCATCAGGGCATGGTCCTGGGTCATCTCAGTGACGATGACGAAGGCGGTGATCGGCGCCTGCAGGGCGCCGGTGAGGTAGGCGACCATGCCGATGAGCACCAGGGCAGCCACGGGAACGCCGGAGAACCAGCCGTGCAGGGCGGCGCCGAGGCCGGCCCCGACGCTGAGGGACGGAGCGAAGAGGCCGCCGGGAATGCCGCTGATCGCCGAGAGCAGGGTCGCGACGAACTTGAGCGGCGCGAAGTCGGGATGGGGTTCGGCCGTACCGTGCAGGAGGGCGCGCGCCTCCTCGTAGCCGGTGCCGTAGACCGTGCCGCCCGAGGCGAGACCGCAGAGGGCGACCCCGAGGCCGCAGGCGGCCGCGAAGGCGACGGGGCGCGCGGCGATGGCCGCCCCGAGGCGTCCGGGCAGCCCCCGCGCGAACAGGATGACGATGCGGGCGAAGCCGCCGCCGGCCAGCCCCCCCAGCGCCCCGATCACCGGGACGGCGATCCAGCCCGGCCCGAGGGGCAGGGCGGCGCTGGAGGTGCCGAAATAGGTGTAGTTGCCGGTCAGCGCCATCGCGGTCAGGCCGGCCGCCACGATGGCGGCGACGATGAGACCGCCGGTGCGGGCCTCGTAGGCGCGGCCGAGCTCCTCGATCCCGAAGACGATGCCGGCGAGCGGGGTGTTGAAGGCCGCGGCCACGCCGGCCGCGCCGCCGGCCAGGATCAGTCCCGGCACCCGCTCCGGCGTGAGGTGACCGGCGGCCGCCATGATCGCGGCGCCCACCTGCACCGTCGGCCCCTCGCGCCCGGTGGAGGCGCCGAACAGCAGGCCGAGGCTCATCACCACGATCTTGCCCGCCGCGACGCGCAGGGAGACGAGGGCGCGGCGCAGAGCGAGGTGGCCGGTCTGGCGGGCCGCGATCACCTGAGGAATGCCGGACCCCTGCGCGTTCGGGAACACCGCCCGGGCGAGCCAGGCGCAGAGGGCGAACCCGAAGGGCGTCAGGCCGAGGGCCACCAGGGGCGAGAGGCCGAGCACGCGCCGGAAGGCGCCCTGGGCCGCATCGGCCAGCCCGGCCATCAGGACGGCGGCGAGCCCGACGCCGATGCCGCCGACGAGGAACAGGAGGCGGTGGCGCCACAGCCCGAAGGCGTCGAGGGTGGCCCCGCGCAGGCGCCGCATGCGCGGCACGACCCCGGACCGGACCCTGGCCCTCAGAACCTTGACGCGCAGCACCTTGGCGGGACGGGTGGGGGGCATGCGATCGAAGGCTCGGATGGGAACGCGGGAGAGGGCGTCGGGGGGAGCGTCAGGCAAGGGACATACCCCGGAGGGCCTTAAGCCTTGTCCCCGCCTTCCGCCCGGCAGAGCGCCTCGACGGTCCGCAGATAGGCCTTCGCGTCGAATTTCCGCAGGGAATTCTCGCTCTGGTAGCGCACCGTCCCGAAGATCTTGCGCCGCGCCCAGGGGCGATCGTGCAGGCCGTAGATCCAGGCGACGTTGGTGAAGGAGTTCGGGTCGCGCCCGTCGAGGAAGTAGCGGTTGTTGAGCCGCAGCGTGCGGGCGAAGCCCTCCTCGGGCGTGGGCGACCATTCGAGGATCTTCTTGCCCCAGTACATGCGCAGGTGGTTGTGCATGTAGCCGGTCTCGCGCATCTCGGCCTGGGCGGCGTTCCAGTAGACGTCATGCGTCCTGCCCTCCGCGAGTTCGGCCTCGGTGTAGGTCTTCGGCCTCGGGTCGTCGGCATGCTCGGCCAGGACCTTGCGGGCCCATTCGGGAACGGCGCGCGCGTAGCTGTCGTAGCCTTCCGTGTAGTGGACATGGTTCATCGCCAGTTCGCGGCGGATGACCACCTCCTCGACATAGGCCGCCTTGTCCTCGCGGCCGCCGGCCCTGGCGGCCCGGACCGCCCGCACGATCTCCACGGGCGAGATCTGCCCGAAATGCAGGTAGGGACTCATGTGCGAGGCCGCCCCGGCCTCCGGCCGGTTGCGGTCGCTGCCGTAATCGGCGAACGGGCCTTCGAGATAGGCCTCGAGGCGCCGGCGCGCCTCGGTCTCGCCGCCGGTGAAGCGGCGCACCGGGCCGACGATGCGGTCGAGGCTCATGCCGGCCAGCACCGCCGCCGGGTCGGCGATGTCCACCTCGGACTTCGGCAGGCCGCGCCCGGCCGGGTGCTTCACCCTCCGGGCGGTCAGGGGCGCGACGTAGTCGTCGAGGTGCTTGTGCAGCTTCGGGCGCAGGGTACGGGCGGCGTATTCGTGCTTGGCGGAAGCGACCTCCACCGGCACCACGACGTCGCCCTCCACCTGCACGATCCGCGCATCGACGCCCTCGACGATCTCGGCGTACCAGCGCTTCTGGATCGCGAGGTAGCCCCGGTCGAGGACCAGGAGGGCGGCATCCTCGGCCAGGTCGATCGCGACCTGGGCGGGCGAGGCCTTGCGCAGGCAGAAGCCGATACCCCGGGCCTTCAGGCCGGACGCCGCGTCGGCGAGCCCCTGGAGCAGGAAGGCGTAGTGGCGGGCATTGGCCTCCGGAAAACCGTTCTTGCCGTCGAGCAGCCCGAAGCAGGCGAGGACCGGCAGGCCGAGCCGGTTAGCCTCCTCGATCGCCAACTCGAGGGCCGGGTTCTCATGGGCGCGATTCGCCTGCTGCAGGAGATAGAGCACGTAACGCCCCTCCGCCCTGGGCTCGGCGTCCTTGAGGAGTCGGATCCGTCCCGCCTGAATCGCCATCGCCGCTCATCGTCTCCCGGTTCGTCGTGAAAGGTCGGGCCGCCGCACCCGTACGGCACCCGAGGCCGGATGGATCTCCCGGACCAACCCTGCCGTGGCGAGCCCAGCAGACGCAGCCGCGAAAACTGAATTCGACCAATCCTTTGATGCAGGCTCATCTGGGTCGGGAGCCGCGCGACGCCATGAGCATTTGCCGCTGCTCGGGTGCGTCATTTTGGATACAGAAATAGGGCAATGTGTGCCGCGGCACCAAAAGCGACATGGATGCTGCCCTATCCGCCTTGCAATTTCGCGGGAGAGGTTCAGATTGTGCGTTGCGGGAACGCGATGGCGTCGCGGTCCTGCTGCCCTCCTTGGGCGTTTCCTCCCTAGACTTCGGGCCGCTCTTCGGAGCGGCCTTTTTTCTTGTCCGGCCCCCTCAGCCACGGGCGCGGGCGCGGATCATGAAGTTGTCGTAGGTGTATTCCGCCACCTGGAACCAGAGGTATTCCTCGTTCCGGAAGGTCTTCATGGCTTCGTGGACGCGCTTGAAGTCGGCATTCTTGGAACCGATCTCGGCATAGACGTCGTTGGCGGTCTTGAGGGCGGTCTCCATCACCTCCTGCGGGAACGGGCGCAGTTGCGCCCCGGCCGCCACGAGGCGGCGCAGGGCGCGCGGGTTGCGCGCATCGTACTTCGCCTGGACGTCGGCATGGACCTGGGCGGCGGCGGCCTGGAGGATCGCCCGGTAGCTCTTGGGCAGTCCCTTCCAGGCCTCGGCCTGGATCCAGAGATGGACCGTCGAGGCGCCCTCCCAGAAACCCGGATAGTGATAGGTCGGCGCCACCTTCTGCAATCCGAGCTTCTCGTCGTCGTAGGGGCCGATCCACTCGGCGGCGTCGATCGCCTTGGAGTCCAGGGCGGCGTAGATGTCCGGCCCCGGAGTCGCCTGCGGCACCACCCCGAGCTTGGCCAGCACCTGCCCGCCGAGGCCGCCGATCCGCATCTTCAGCCCCTGGAGATCCGCCTGCGCCTTGATTTCGCGGCGGAACCACCCCCCCATCTGCGCCCCGGTATTGCCCGCCGGCAGGGCGACCAGCCCGTGCCGGGCGAAGATCTCGCCGAACAGGTCGGCGGCGCCGCCCTGAAGCCACCAGGCGCTCTGGCCGCGGGCGTTCAGGCCGAAGGGCAGGGCGGTGGCCAGGGCGAAGGTCGGGTCCTTGGCCAGGCCCAGGGTCGCCGGGCCGTAGCCCATCTCGACCGTGCCGGCGGCCACGGCCTCGAGGAGCCCTTCGGCCGGCACCGGCTCGCCCGGCCCGGAAGGCTGGATCTGGAACCGGCCGTCGCTGGCCTCGGCGACGATGCGGGCGAGCATGTCGGTGGCGCCGAACAGGATGTCGAGGTTCTTGGGGAAGGCGCAGGCGAGGCGCCAGCGCAGGTCCGGCGTCGCCTCCGCCCGCACGGGCGCGGCGAGGAGGGCGGCCGCGCCGCCGAGGCCTGCGGAGAGGAGAGCACGGCGCCCGGAAGTCGGGAGCGCGGAGGATGGGGGCATGGCGCCTCGCTGATGGATCCGGAATCGTCCCGCTGCGGCCGGCTCCCGCCCCGAACGTCCGCCGTTCACGAACGACGGACGGCCGGAAACGATCCCGAAACGTTCGGATGTCCCCGTTGGCCGCCCGGACGACGACCGGACGGCGGCGCGAACGACCCGAGGCCGGTGAACCACTCGGCGTACGTGAACTACTTGGCGTACGTGAAGGTGCCGTCGTTCCAGACGTAGAGGACGTAGCCCTGGGCGGTGACGTCGCCCTTGCCGTCGAAGCCGACCGAACCGAGCACGAGGTCGAAGCGCTCCGCGTGCAGGGTGGCTGCGATGCGCTTCGACTCCGCCGTATGGGCGAAGTTGCCGGCCGCCACGAGGGCCTGGAGGGCCGCGTAGCCGTAGATCGTCGATCCTTCGGGCTCGACCCCCTCGGCCTTGAAGGCCGCCACCACGGCGGCGGCCTCCGGCTTGCGGCGCGGATCGAGGTAGAAGGTCATCAGCACGCCGTTGCTCGCCGGCCCGGCGATGGTGGCGAATTCCTGCGTGGCGATGGCGGAGGTCCCGAACCATTGCGGCTTGAAGCCCCGTTCGGCCGAGATCCGCACGAGGCGGCCCATCTCGCGGGCATCCCCGCCGTAATAGGCCACCGCGATCCCGGCCTCCTTCAGGCGGTCGGCCAGGGCCGCGTCGTCGGCGTCGCCCGCCGCGAAGGCGGTGGCGATGGCCTCGTTGATGCCGATCCGGTTGAGGTTTTCCTTGGTGGCGGCGGCGAGGTTGCGCGAGCCCGGCGTCAGGTCGTTGAGGATGGCGATCTTCTTGTCGCGGAACCGCTCCGCGAGCACGGTGGCCGAGAGTTTGGCCTGGTCGTCGTCGCGGCCGCACACCCGGAAGATCGTCGGCAGGCCCCGGTCGGTGAGCTTGGCCGCGACGGAGGCGGCGGTGATCATCACCGTGCCGTTGGCGGCGTAGACCTCGGAGGCCGCCAGCGACGCGTTCGAGCAGACGTGGCCGACCACGAGGCGCACCCCCTGCGTCGCGTAGTGGTTGGCCACCGCCACGGCCTTGTTGGAATCGCAGGCGTCGTCCTGCACATCGAGCACGATGGTCTGGCCGTCGAGGCCGCCCTTGGCGTTGGCGTCGCGGGCCGCGGCCTGGACCCCGCGCAGGACCTGCTCGCCCACCGCCACGTAGGCACCGGACCGGGGGACGGCGACGCCGATCACCACGTCGGCCCGGGCCGACGTCACGCCGGCGAGCGCGGCGGCGCCGAGGAACAGGCTGCCAGCCAAGCCGCCGGCGCGCCCGAAGCGCCGGGCCGCGCGTCTGAACCTCATCCCGCCCCGTCTCACGCCTCGGTCGACCTCGCTTAAGAATAGAGGCGGATCGGCCAGCCGCCAAGGTTCGGCGCGCACCGCGTCCACGGCCCGTTACCTCCGGCATCGATCCGGACCGCGCGACCCGTGCGCGATGCCGCGCGAGAACGCAAGAGGGACCTTCGGCGCGGGCACGGGGAGCGCTCGACGCCCGCGCCCCGCTCGCGGGTCTACCGCGCGGTTGCGTAGAGGGAGGCGCCTGCGGAGACGGGTGCGGTGATGGTGGAGAAGACGGAGAGGACCTTCTG